>LNEX01000536.1 GCA_001464165.1 bacterium Ga0077546 | reverse complement strand
TTATTGTCATCTAAGCTTGCTTTTCAAAGCAGAAAAGTATTTCAAGAAAGCCAGCGAACTAATGGGTGCCAGCGATCAAGGTGCCCTCAATAGATTGACTCAAAGACGACTTGCAGCCATTCTGAAAGACTATGCAGTTTTGCTAAATCGCATGAGACGAGAGTCTGAAGCTGACAAATACTACGCTCAGGCGCGAAAGATTCTATCGTCATCGCTTCTGGCTGGCTGAAGGGAGACTAGCTTCAGTAAAGTTGCACCCGCAGACAACCTATATTAGAATTGCTCCAGGTCCCTAGAGCAAGATTACGACTATGATTCCGCCTTTTCTACTGGTGCGACTAATGGCCACAGTGGCAGCAGTTGGCTTTAGCGCGGAACTAAGCCTAGTCCTATCCCGCCCCGCTCTAGCGAACAAACAATTACCTTTTAAGAAAATCACTATCTCAGAGCAAAAAGCTGATCAACATAATCCCTCTAAAGTTCTTAATGAGCACGGTCTGCCGGCTGAAGAGTTGAGCTACCTCATAGACCAAAGAAAGCCAGCAGAGGCTCGCAAGTTATTGGCCAACACGCCCAAGCATGCTGGCGATGAAGAAGAGAGAAAGTTATGGCTAGCAGCCTGCCTTTGTCGCGAGCAACGCTACGAAGAATCGCTGGCTCAGTTTGAGACAATTAAATCACTACAAAAAGCACCAACAGCGGTGCTGCTCATGGCCGGCTCAGCCTATGCGGAAGATCAGCAATATGCCAAGGCAATAGCCATAAGCAATGGCATTTTGGCCAAAGAGAATAATTCACGAGCCTATGACCTACGGGCTGGCTGTTACGCTTCATCGGGCAACTTAGTCAAAGCAAGCCACGACTATGAAATTGCCTCGACCCTAGATAGCGCCACTGAAACGCGATTTTTGTTAAAAGCGGCCATGATGCTCAATAAAGCAGACAAAGCAGACAAAGCCTTGGGCCTAATAGAAAGAGCGATAAAAAGCCCTAATGGCAAACGATCGGCTAACGTATTTTTAGCTCAAGGTGACTGTTACAAGAAGCTAAGCCGTTGGCAAGACGCAGCAAATAGTCTAACAGAAGCCCTAAAGCTTTCGAAAAGCTATCGAGAAAACGCTGAGAACGGTGGCAATTTTCTTTTGCCAATTTGCTACAAGGAACGGGCCATTTGCTACCAGAAACTTGGCAACAAAGCACTCGCTCAAGCAGATCTAGACGCGCTAGATAAATACAGCCGCGGGATAGCCAATGAAATGGGCGCCAACTAGAGAAGCAAACATATTTGGTCGATAGATCACCAATTTAAAGCCATCTAAGACTCACACAACCAACTTCGCCAAAGCACCGCGCTCACGTGCACTGTTGAGCATAGCCCCGAAGAAAATACTAACGGCAATGAAATAGAAGATATTAAGGCCAGCAGCTTTAAGCAGGAAGTTAGCGATATCGCTATCTCCCGAAAGCACAGCCCGCATACCTTCAAAAACATAGGTTGCTGGCACCATATATGCTACCGGCTGCAGCCATTGAGGCAACACTGACACTGGATAAAAAACGGCCGAAACTGGCTGAATTAGAAAAGGTACAGCCCAGGCCAGTGCCTCTGCTTGATGACCAAAGCGAAAAATCAAAGCAGTGGTAAACATACCAACAGACCAACCCATAAAAAGCAAATTTAGAAATAGTGGAATAAGGGCAAAGCTGATAGCAAGAATGTTAAATGTATAAAGACAAAAAGCCAGGACAGACATAATCAAACTAACAGCAAAAATCTGAGTTAGGCCAACGACAAAAGTAGAGGCGACAAACTCTGCCACCGTAATTGGTGCAACAAAAGCATTTAACAAATTGCGCGACCAAAGATCTTCCAAAAATGAAACTGAAATAGACTGCTGTGCACGGTTGAGGATATTGAAAAAGATAATTGCCCCAAGCAGAAAACTGACAGTAGTTGGATTGTCACTACTGAGGCGCATGAAATATTTGGCAATTAAGCCCCAGACAACGAGGTCCATGACTGGCCAAAATATGACGTCTAACAATCTAAAGCCGCTGCGGGTGTAGATATAAAAATAGCGATTACAGAGCCCCATGACTCTTCCCGGCCTAACAAGAATCAATTGTGTTCTCCGCTCAATAGGCTTGTAGTGACTTGATTGCGAGCAATGGCAATAAAAACTTCTTCTAAAGTTTCTTGGCCAAAATGCGACAGAATAGCCTCAGAACTACCTTCGGCAATTATTTTACCCTGGTGCAAAAATAGCACTCTCTGGCACAGTTCCTGCACATCTCTCATGTTGTGGGAAGTATAGAGCACGGTCATATGCCGCTCAGCCTGCACCTGGGCTAGTAACTTACGCACTTTATCGGCAATATCAGGATCTAGGCTAGCAGTTGGTTCATCTAGCAGCAAAAACTCTGGGTCATTAAGCAAAGCTTTGCACAAGTTCACCCTGGTTGACTCACCAGAAGACAAGCCCCCAGTCATCTTATTGGCCAAATGGTCGACCTCAAATAATTGCAGCAGTTCCTCTATTTTCTTCTTGCGGTTGCTCACACCGTAGAGCTGAGCAAAAACATCAAGGTTCTCGATTACTTTGAGGTTATACGGCAATGCCACATAGGCCGAGGAAAAATTGCAACGTTGCAGAACTGCTACTCGTTTTTTCCAGGGGTCCATACCAAAAATTGAAACTTTCCCTGATGTTTGGGCTATCAGCCCTAACAAAATTTGAATAGTGGTCGATTTTCCTGCACCATTTGCACCGAGAAGCCCAACCACTTCTCCACGCTTAATTTGAAATGAAATCTCGTCAATAGCCACAGCCTTTCCAAAAGACTTGTGCAACTTCTCGACCGAGACAATTGTTTCAACTTCGCTTTCAATATCGGCTGCCATAGTGGGCTTAGTTTAGCAGGACGAGAGCCTGGCTACGGAGGCTCGCGCGAGCTTAACTATCTTCTTTAGATTAAACCACTTTAGATACACCTCTAGGTACGTACTAATCTTGCCACTAAGTATGGCTTTTGGCAGACCTCCAAACTTAGGGTGAAGGTTCCCCCCTTCTTTCTTCAAAACAACAATAACAAGCAGTCAAATCCAATACCCATAGCCTTTAGCTCCCTCCATGCAACCGCTTCGGCTGTTTGGTAGTAGCACAGAGTTTGCATCTCACGTTTTGCGAGAGGCCAACCTGAATAGCATTGGTTTCGGAATACTGCTTTTTAGCGTGGTTTTGCAGAAAGAGCTTCTTGTTAGTGGGCACCAGTGGTGCTCATTCACGTTTCAACAGAAAACTTAAAACGGAGAACACTATGACAACGAATCATGGCATCAAGCCCGCTTACATGGACAAGAGCGTCAGTCCCGGCGTCGACTTCAACCGCTTCGCCAACGGCACCTGGATCGACAACACCGAAATCCCCGCCAAGTATCCCCGCTGGGGCGCCTTCCTCATGCTGCGCGATCAGACCCTCGAGCAGACTCGCGTCATTCTCGAAGAGCTGGCCACCCGTAGCGAAACCTTCGCCCCCGGCAGCATCGAGCAGAAGGTCAACGACTTCTTTGCCTCGGGCATGGATGAAGCAGCCATCGAAGCGGCCGGCATCAACCCCATCAAGGGCGAGCTGGCGCGCATCAACACCATCCGCTCACTGCGCCGCCTTGGTGATGTCATCGCCCATCTGCACACTGTCGGTGTCGGTGGCGCCTTCGCTTTCGGCGCTTCGCCGGACGCCGACGATTCCAGCCAGATGATCGGCCATGCGCTGCAGTCGGGTATCGGTCTGCCGGACCGCGATTACTACCTGGGCCGCGACAAGAAGAGCAAGGACCTGCGCCAGGCGTACGTCAACATGCTCTGCCGCATGTTCGAGCTGATCGGCGAGAAGCCCACAGTTGCTCGCCGCCATGCCGAAGCCGTGCTCAAGCTCGAGACGGCCATGGCCAAGGCCTTCATGAGCAAGGAAGACCGCCGCGACCCGGACAAGACCAAGAACAAGATGACCATCGCTCAGTTCCAGGCCCTGGTACCGAAGCTGAACGTCAGCCGCTACTTCAGCAACATCGGCTGCCCCCCGATGGAAACCCTCAACGTCATGCAGCCGGCCTACTTCCAGGCGCTCAACAAGCTCCTGACCAAGGTCTCGCTCAATGACTGGCGCGTCTATCTGCGCTGGCAGCTGATTCGCAGCTCGTCGTCGGCTCTGCCTGCGGCGTTCGGCGACGCTTCCTTCGAGTTCTACGGCAAGACCATGCAGGGCAGCAAGGAACGCGAACCGCGTTGGATGCGCATGATCTCGGCAACCAACAGCGCCCTCGGCGAAGCTCTCGGCCAGCTCTATGTGGCCAAGCACTTCAAGCCGGAGGCCAAGGCCAAGATGCTCGAGCTGATCGCGCTCCTCCAGGACGCCTTCCGCGATAGCATCAACGAGCGCACCTGGATGAGCGAGGAGACCCGCGTTAACGCGCTGGCCAAGCTCGACGCCTTCGTGCCCATGATCGGCTACCCCGACAAGTGGCGCGATTACTCGGAGCTGCACATCGACCGCACGTCGTTCGCTGCCAACTGCCTGCGCTCGGACGAATTCGAGCACAAGGCGGACCTGGCCAAGATCGGCAAGCCGGTCGACCAGTCGGAATGGCACATGACCCCGCAGACGGTCAATGCCTACTACTCGCCGCAATCCAACCGTATCGTCTTCCCGGCGGCGATTCTGCAAGACCCCTTCTTCGACCCGGAGGCCGACTTCGCCTTCAACTGCGGCGGCATCTTGGTGGTGATCGGCCACGAAGAGTCGCACGGTTTCGACGACAAGGGTTGCCGCTACGACGGCCAGGGCAATCTGCGCAACTGGTTTGCGGAGGGCGACCTGGACAAGTTCATGGTGCTGATCAACCTGCTGAAGAAGCAGTTCGGTCAGTTCACTGTGGCGGGTGGCAAGAAGGTCAACCCCAACCTGGTGGCTGGCGAAGCTGCTGGTGACCTCGGCGGTATCAAGCTGGCTTTGCGGGTGCTGAAGAAGCACATTGCCAAGCACGGCATGACCATCGACGAGAACGGCTACAACGACCTGCAGCGGTTCTTCATCGCCTTCGGCCAGATCTGGGCATCGAAGGTCACTCCTCAGTACGAGGAGCAGCAGGTGGCAACTGACCCGCACCCGCCAGCCCAGTTCCGTGTCAACGGTACCCTCGCCCACTTGGCCGAGTTCGCCGAAGCTTTCGGACTGCCCGACGATTGCCCGATGATGCTGCCTCCGGCCGATCGCTGCGACCTCTGGTAACAGCGGTTACTGCCGAGTTAAATCGGTAGTTCTAGAGACTGTCACTGTCCCAGGCCGGAAGCTTATGCCCTCGTGGCGTAGGTTTTCAGCTTGGGCAGTGGCAGTTTCTTTTTTCATTTTTTCTACTACATTCTATAATCTGACTTTCGATAGTTGAACGTGGAGAGAGTCCTATTTCCAAGAGGCTGATTTGACTGAGATTAAGCCTAGAGTCAGTTTGATTCAGGGTTACAATTGGTATAGAACTATTGGCGCACAAGTCATATAAAACCTTTAGCAGGCCGGAAAAATGCAATCCGAAGATATAAATCGTCCCCGCCAGCAAAGCCCCCGAGGCAAGCAAGCTCGGGCTCTGACACGTGCTATAGACATGGTAAGCGAAGAATTCATCGAAAACTTTTCGCAGACCGGTGTAGACGAAGGTCCGGAAAAAAACAGTCGTTTAGGTAGCCCCAGTGCTGAGCTACACAGTAGAAAGGTTCTCGAAGCAAGAGCAGCTAGAGAACTGAGAGAAGCCCAGGAAGATAAAGATTCAGATGCAGTTAAAGCCGAATTTGTCGGCTTCGCCTCTTTACTGACCAAGGCCAAGAAAACCAGCAGAGAATCTGCATTCTCCCGTCTTTTAGACGACAGCAATGATAATACTAATAGTAATACCAAGGCCAATGCTGTGATCGAGAATTATGGTGACAAAAGTGATGGTGACAAAAGTGATGCCAATCAGTCGACTGAAACTAGCTTCAAGCCTGGGACTGAAACAACGGCAGACGGCTCGATTATTAGAGTTAAGGAGGCCGGCAAAAAGAAACGCGGACTCTATACTTCATGCATGCAGAAACCTTCCGTTGATCAAATAGAATTTGCGGGCGCAGCAGCAGTACAAGATGGACAACTTGTTGAACATCGAGAAGTTGAAGTGGGCATCATCAAACCATCCGCAGCACAAATAGAGGCGGCGATTCTCCAGGCCGCTGAGGCTAACGCCGCAAGAGCCGTAGCTCTTGAGCAAAAAACAGCAGAAGCGCAAGACATTTCATGTTGTCCAATGATGAACGCCTTCGGTCCAATAGTTAGCCTGTGGCGGAAGTTGACGAGCTGGACAAAGACTAAAGCCAGCTAAAAAGCGGAGCGCAATATTGACCGTCTCCAAAACTATATCAGACCGAGCTGCGCTAAAAAATGAATGGCATTATCTTCATCATTAGATAGGTGAGGGCTGATTCTCCAGCTCGTTCTCACACTAACTGAGCGGACAAAAACAGCATACGACTATAACGCCTAGTAGTTCACGCAAAAAAGCAAAGTGAGTGGTTCCGGAGAACCGTCTCACCATGCTCAAAACTAGCGGCGCCTACTTTGACTTTGTTGGCACCACTGTTTTTCCTGATCTTGCCGGCGTGCTCTTAGAACCCTGTTTTAGCCGCAGCTGTCGTGTCATTCACTTCAGGCGGCGGAAACATTTCGGCATACGCCTCATCAATGAAAGCCTTCAGCTGCGCTTCACTCTTGGTACCAGATGCAGTGTCGTAGACCAGCAGAGGCGGCTTCACCATGTAATAAACCGGATAAGAAACTCCGCTCTGGAACTCCTCCTCGCTGGTTGTCACCCGAAAGAAGCTGACCTTGCCCTTGTAGGTTTCGGCCAAATTGTCGACCAGCCGATGCTGAGCAGCACAGGCGTTATCGCAGTGCTTAGGATCGTACTCCTCGATAAAGACTGGCAGCTCAGACTTGGCCACCACCGTCAACATCGATTCGTATCCGATTTCTTGCACAGACAGAATCACAGGGGGCTTAAGAGCACCGTGGTTGCCACCAACGCTAGCCACACTGCAGGCAGTCAGGAGAGAGAGAGGAACGCTCAATGCCGCAAGCGCAATCAAGAGCTTGCGCAACGTAGTCAGAATTTTCATGGCTGTTACTCAGACGACCTGTCCAGAAGACGGGTAGGAATGTTGGCGAGCAACATGCCCAGAGTCACGATCAGTCCAGCGAAAATAGCAGAGAGCACACCGTTCACCGCGTATATGGTGGGTATGACCAGACCCAGGCCAGCGATGAAGAAAACGATACCAGTGACGGTACTAAGCACCAGCCACTTCATGACGCCGGGCATCGGGCAAGTTCCCTTTGCCACTCCCAGCATCGGGTTGACTATCTTTGTCCACAGACTCTGATAGCCATGAAAGACAGAGCCAAGAACCACAGCCAGAATCACGCCTCCGTTGTAGTCGACACCAGGCAGAAGCGCTGGCGCCAAATACATCAACGAAGCGATGCTAAAGACTGCACGAATCAGTTCGAGAAAATGTTTCTTCTTCATGTTTTATCCCAAAGTTGGGGCACGCCCTTGCGGTGAAGCGAGGGCGTGCCCGTTGGAGACTATGCCCTAGGGCATAAATGAGGTCTTACTTCTTGCCCCGGTTACTTCTTGCCGCCGAACCTGGCCGAGATGCTCTGCCAAACCGAAGCCACAGCCCGAGAGATGGGGCCGAGAGCAGCGATGATGGGGGCCACGAGCTTGGCAAGGAAGTTGAAGACCGGCTTGACGATGGCCAAAGCCAGGCGATAGACCACCGCGAACTGACGCCAGAAGCCTTCGTACACCTTCCACATGAAGTCGAAAGTGTTGTTCAGCAGCGGAGCGAGCCAGCCAGTGAGCACCAGATTGGCCACCGGGCGAATGGCGAGGTAAACCGCCGGAGCGACAAAGCCAGCAACGATGCTAGCAGCCGTGCAAGCCACTACGATGGTGGCGACAACGTTGCCACCAGAGACACCGTAGGCCCAGTGCGCGCTCGAGAGCAGTGCAACGAAACCGCCACCCGCAGCCAGAGACTCAGCTCCCCACTTGTAGAAGAGCTTGCCCAACAGCATGAACAAGTTGACGCCAACGAAGACAGCCAAGGCGGTGTTGAGCCAGAAGCCGAAGCTGAGGTAGCCCATTGCCAGTGGCAGAGCCTGCCAGATGGCAACACCAATTACGGCGAGGTTGAGCAGATGACCGAACATACCCGAGTAAGGGGTGGTGTCATCGAATGCCTTGCGCTGAATGTCGCGAACGACTTTGCGCAACTTGAGGAAGGCCTCCACCGAGGAAGTGTGAACCGAGTCGAGCACGGCACCGGCAGGGGCTGCGGCCCAGGAGGTGAGAGCACGAACAAGCAGGTAGAAGAAGGGGTAGGCGATGAAGCCGACGGCGAAGGTGATACCAACGCAAGCCGCAGCCAACCAACCACCGACGATACCAACCAGGCCCGGCAGCACGAACCACGAGGCGACACCAGCGGTGAGCGACAGGGTGACACCAATGAGCGGATTGCCCGACGACTTGTTCACCACTTCACGCAGTGCTTCGACGTAGCTGTAGAGCACAGTGACAGCCACAGCGACCCAAACGAGCACCGGCGGCAGATTGACGAGGCCAGCGACGTAGTAAGCCACGCCGCCGAAGATCAGCGCCACGACGATGTTCATGAGGTTGTGATAGAACTTGCGGAAATCTTTGTTCTCTTCGTCGTCGTAGACGGCTTCGAGCAGATTCTTCCAGCCGCGCAGAACAGCTTCGGCCAGACCGCCAGAGAGCAGAGCAATGACGCCCGGGACGACGTAGATGAAGCTGGCCACAGCAACGGCTGCAGCCGCAGCGTAGAGGCCGATGCCAGCGAAACCGGCAAGCAGAGAGGTCTTGGTGACGATGGCCCAGGTGGCAGCGCCACTGAGAACCGTTACCAGATGACCTTCCTTGCCTTCATCCTGCAGCTGATAAAGCGGCACCAGCACGAGGGTGGCAGCAGTGAGCGCCAACAGACCAGCGAGGGCCTGATTGACGTGGAAGCTCCAAAGCACCGTCGGCACCAGCGCGATCAGGAAATTATAGCTGGTGTAAGCGATGAAGGCGCCCAGCGCGAGGGTGGCCACACCAACGACGAAGGAGAGCACACCGAAGGCCCAGCGCTTGCGACGAGGAGCACCTTCCGCAGGCGGAGTTTCGAGGACGGTGTTCCACAGTGCAGTCGCACCGGGAAACTTGCTGGCCACCGAAACCAGACCCTTGAACATCGGCGCGGCCGCGTTCTTAGCAATCTTGCGAGTGAGGTCGAGGAACTTCTCCCCCAGGTTCCAGAGCGGCTTGAAGACAACCAGGTAGGCCAACGGCCAGAAAATCCCGCCGGTCAAAAAGAAGCCGACGATGGAACCGAGACCCCACCAAATAAACGAGACTTGATGGGAAAGACCGAAACTGGCAGCCGAAATTGCCGCGAGGCAAGAAAGGCCGAGGCCGACGATACAACTGACGATGATGCTCTGCCACTTGCCGCCATATGCCTTCTTGGACAGGAACTTTGCCGGTTCCCAGTAGAGCATGAAGAGGGCGACGAAGGGGTAGAGAGCGAACTTGAGGGCCTTCATGAGGCCACTTTCACTTGCGGTATTCATAGTTTCTCCAAAGGTTCTGCGAAAACAGATTTGTTCTGTCCCCGCAGCGGTAGAGAGAAGCTTCGCTCCTGACACACAAACAAAACGCACTCGCCGTCCGCAACAAAGCTGTGACTACCCACATGCTTGATGCAGTAGTTACGGAGGCTGTATAGCGAGTATGTGGCGTTAAGTCGTTGGTGGCGGTTTAAAGTTTCTCGGGAAAATGGTTGATGGGTAGTTCCCAAGAGACTAGATAAAACTACAGGGGTAAAGCTAGTGAATAGCTAGAAGTGAGCCATATCTAAGATCATGAGCTCTCGCTAGCATTAAGTAATATATACACACGACCTGCGCGCGCATATCGACCGAGCACTGTTGTCGGCACTAGTGGTGTGCAGGCACGGTGCCAGTCCAACCTAGCGCGGCTAGGTTAAGCAGCAGAAGGGCATAGCCAGCACGGCCACTTAAATTGTGAGAATCAGCTCAGCAATAGGCTGAGAGATTGCACTAAAAGTTGAGGATAGTACTAGTCTGAATGTGATCCTGCGTTTATCTTTGGCTGCTCAGCCTGTGATGCAATGCTGGTTCGAGATGTAATGCTGGCTTGAGACGGCTTCCATGCCACCTCACACACGCCTTTTGCGCAACGGGAGTTCGATTGGACCTGATGGTTGTTTGAGGCAACAATGTCGTTTGCCCTTTCGGTCTTAGGTTGTCCGAAATAATACTGTCCAAGGGATTCCGAGTTCATCTTAGATTCCTTCCTACTAGCCTCGAAAACGAGGATTTGGTTAACATCATTACCATGAACGCCATGGCCCTGATTGATAACTTCTGGCATCTTACCAAGAGCCAATACGTATCGCATAGAATATTCACTTTTTATCAGACTTTTATGCAACAAATATCTTTTGGCGCTACCGCAATTAGCTGCAAATGAAGAAAAAACGACAATAAACTGATAAAATCAGAAAGTGTCAAGACCTAGGCTACTACTGCCTTTTACTGAATCTAAGCGGTTAACACTTGAAAAGCTGTCCGCAGTGCGCAAAATCTCTTAAACTTATTGACATTGGCGGCAAAGACAGACTGGCTTGCCTTGAACCGTCGTGCGATTTTGTCCACTGGGACAATCCCAAACCGGTCACTGCCACCTTGGTAACAACAGAAGCTGGGCTGGTACTAGTTAAACGAAAATTTGAACCATTTGTCGACGACTGGTGTCTTCCTGGCGGATTTATTGAGGCGACAGAACATCCTGCCGAGTCTGCCGCTCGTGAAGTGCTAGAAGAAACTGGCCTACACGTAGAAGTACAAAAGCTCGTGGGCGCCTCTGCCCCCGGCCGCGGTATCAATGTCGTAATCCTGTTCTACCTAGCTAAAGCCATCGGTGGCAACTTAATTGCTGGAGATGACGCCAGTGATGTAGGTGCTTTCCAATTCAATCAATTGCCAAAGAATATTTGCTTTGAACTGCACCGCCAAATGATTAATCGCTATTTTGATGAGAATGGCAGCTTTTAGTTAGTGGCTTTCTGGACAGGTGCTTTCACTTAAGATTCACCGCCAATACGAGACTTCAAAGTCGCTTCTAGCTCATCTGCTGAATCCATTCCATTACCGACAAGATAGCTTCCAGCAGTAGTTCTAATTATCATTCCTTCGGGCAGCAGAGGGTAAGGTTCGCTCACAGCCTTAAGATCAGTCCATAAAAATCTCTTCTCAAAGAACCAAGTACGAACAACAAAGTGCTCTGGCTTGATCTCTAAACTACAAGGCATCAGAGCAATGACATAAGAGCGCCAGAAAAGAACGGCCGAAATAACAAGGGCAAACACAATTAAAAGACCGATGTCGGCAGCAGTGTGCCGACCAGACTGTTGCAGAGCCAAGGTAAAGCACCACACAACGCCAATGAAAATGAGACTTAAGACAGCTTGGCCAACTTGAAAAATAAGCGAAATTGGATCTTGCTTGAATCGACGAAACGGATTAAGACTGCTGGCCCCTTTCGGTAAATGCTCACGAATAATCGCCACTAGCCTTTCGCAGCGATCTAGCCAAATTGGAAACGAAATTTCGCCGCCCTCATATTCAGCGGTATAACGCACCACATTCCAGTTAGATCGCCTAGTCAGGCTTTTCAGAAGGGCCAAGCGACAGACTCGCCGCTTAAAGACAGAGTAGGTGATTACCGCGTCTTTCTCTACTCTCACCTTATAGGTAATCAGGCCATACACCGGCAGTACGCAAGCAGCTAACAGAGCCAATGTTGATAGAACTATCTTGGCAGTGATTGAAATAGCAGCAAACTTACCAAAAACCACCAAAACGATAGGCAGTAAAAGCAAGAGAATCAGCACTGTGCATTCAGCCAGGACACGCACAGCAACCATGGTCTTTAGGCGAAAATAAAGAGGATATTTCTCTTCAACCGACTGGGCTGCCTGCTTCTCGCCAGCAACGGCGGCATAACTACGGCCATGTAGAAAATTGCTGAATGCACCTGACAACAGGTTCTTTATTTTACTCTTGGAATCATCCGGTTCACTCATAACTGTGATTTTGCCAGAAGTTAGCGCACTTAGCGAGCTTATTTATTTGCCAGCACAATTTTGTCTCAAAATTGTAGAGTCCATAGCTTTACTTTTAATAACCTCAAAACTGGCTTCTGCAGTTGAACCGGCTAGGTCAATGACACTAGGGTCTATAAGTCCTTTTTTTCTTCTACTTACACTTACGCGAATCAACCTCAAAACCTATCTAAGGGTCATATATGTCTAATAACACGAGCTCTCCGCAGCAAACCCTGCGCGTTGAACGAGACTCGATGGGAGAAATGTCGGTACCTTCCAATGCCTATTGGGGTGCCAGCACTCAGCGAGCCGTTATCAATTTTCCAATCAGCAACTTGCGCTTTAGTCGCTCTATGATTAAGGCCTTAGCACTGATCAAACTAGCAGCAGCCAAGACCAACGCTGCCAACGGAGATTTACCTAAAGCCATTGCCGCTGCCATTGTCACCGCTGCTCAAGAAGTAGCTGACGGTGCATTCGATCAACACTTTGTCGTCGACATCTTTCAAACTGGTTCTGGCACCTCGACCAATATGAACGCCAACGAGGTCATTGCCCGGCGAGCCGGACAGCAGCTTGCTGACAAAGTCCAAGTTCGCGCGGTCCACCCTAACGACCATGTCAACATGGGTCAATCCTCCAACGACGTCATTCCCACAGCCATACATCTGGCCGCCTTACTCGACATCAAGGAGCACCTGCTTCCGGCTTTGAGGGAACTGTCGCGCTGTTTGGGTCGCAAGGCAAAGCAGTTCGACAAAGTGATCAAAACTGGACGTACGCACTTACAAGACGCCACTCCGATTACCCTCGGGCAAGAATTTCTCGGCTACAAAGGCCAAGTCGACAATGCCATTAAGCGGCTGCGTTACGCCCAAAACAGGCTGTCACAAGTCGCTCTTGGTGGCACCGCTGTTGGTACCGGTATCAACACCAAAGCTGGGTTTGCCAAAGCAACTTTGACTGAGCTTTCTCTCTTGGCTGGAGTCAAGCTAAAGGAGACCAGCAACCACTTTCAAGCACAAAGCAGCATTGACGAAATTGTCGACTGCAGTGGCGTTCTCAAAACAATTGCCACTAGCATCTACAAGATTGCCAACGATGTTCGCTGGATGGGCAGTGGTCCGAGAGCCGGCCTAGCCGAACTGGTTCTGCCAGCGGTACAGCCTGGTAGCTCAATCATGCCCGGCAAAGTTAACCCCGTTATTTGCGAGTCGACCATGCAGGTCTGCTTCAAAGTAATTGGCAACGACGCCACCGTAACGCTTGCCAGTCAGGCCAGTTCTTTCGAGCTCAATGTTGCTCTGCCAGTGGCAGCACATTGCTTGCTTGAGTCGATCACTCTGCTTGCAGCGGCCAGTGCCAATTTCAGCAGCAATTGCTTAAAAGGTCTGAAAGCGACGACAACTGGCCCCGCCTTGGTCGAACGTGGTCTTGCTCTATGCACGGCTCTAGCGCCAGTGGTCGGCTACGACCTGGCCGCTGAGATTGCCAAAGAGGCCGCGAAGACCGGTGAAACCATTCTGCTTGTGGCCCAGCGCAAGACAAGTCTTTCGCTGGAAGAGTTGAGCAAGTTACTTGATCCATTTGCCATGACCAAGCCAGGGGCCAAGGGGTCTGAGTAACAATAGATAGAGAGGGAAGTGGCGTGGGCTGCTTCCCTCTCTATTTTTCACTGCATTTCACTTCTCGCTACAATTGCCGCAAAGCCATTGCCTTCGTGGCAATAAATCTTCTTTTCATTTCCTAGACTTTTCTCTTTCAAAATTTCTACTACATTTTTTAGTATTCTTTCATACTGGTTTTTATGACACCTTCCCTCATGCTGCTTCAGGGCCAGCAGTAGCCAAACCGAGAGAGCCACTATGAATTTTGAACTGCACGAAGGAAGTAGGCTTCGGCCTTTCCTCGATAGTTCTTCTCGCTGTATATCAAAGCCATGCGCTTAAACAGCGGCACTAAATGCGGTGCAGCCAACCCGGCTCTTATCGCAACTACTTTGACGGCTTGTTTCAAGAGAGGTAAGGCACGTTCAGGAAAACTTTCGCAGCAATAGCTATCGGCCAAGCTAGTGACACTAATAACATAGACCTCGCAGTCTAGGTCATTAACTGTGGTGTATATCCTTATGGCCTTGCGCAAAAGCTGCTGGGCCTCGGCTGCGTTTGCGCGCTGCCGTAGCAGAGATAGAGCCAAGCCAAGTGCGCTATCAGCCTCCTGAACGGGCTCTAGGGCTTGAGTCGAAGCACACATTAGGGCCTCTCGAAACATTGTTTCGGCAGTTGCGGAGTCTCCTACAACCAACGCGGCTTCTCCTACTTGAAAATAATTGGACCAAATGGCTTGGGCAATCGCAATCATTAGCACTCTCCTCAGACAAGCTCTATTAGACTCATGCATGTTAGGTCCGAGCAGCGGCAGAGCCGAATTCTGTCGAACAGAAAGTCTAGAAGAACAAAAGAGAAAAAGCTCTGTGCAATTGCACAGAGCTTTGACCATAAATTGATTTTGAAGAAGTGCAGATAGACAACGGAAAAAAGAAGGAGACGAAGGCGACCACAAGGCACCACGAAACTACATTTAATAGTGCAGATTGCCCCAAACTGCCTCTAGCGAAGCCATCTGTCTCGATAAGTACTGCTTCTCTCTTGAGTTGGGAGAACAATATGACTGCCAATAGAGGCGCCAGTAACTGCTGTAAGCTTTCTGCCGACCACTGTTGGCTTCGCTGCTCAAAACCTCTTCTCCGACAATGAAGGTGTAAGGCTTCATTGTGCACACCCCACCGTCACATTCAGATGAACTCGCAAAGTCCTCTCTGCGTGTGCCAGGTCCGCGCTCTACCCAAACTTTATCGAGCCGCGAACGAGTGAGGGGGTGCAACTCTTCAATGGCTATAGAAAAGACATCATCGTCACGACGAAGACCTTCCGGATGTAGCTCAAGCGTGCAATCATCAGGCAGAGGCTCCCGATGACTAAGGACTTGACCATCAGCGCCCGTAGCGACAATGTGAGCGGCAAAAGACGTTAGCAATCTATCAAACAAGGCATGGCGAATTTTCCGCCAAAGCCGTAGAGTCAAGTCTAGCTCGCCTGATTCAGCAGCAGCTAAGGCATGACAAACAGTCTTTAACGAATTGGCAACTTGGTGAAGGTCATTTGTACCTTCTGTAAGAGTTTCTCGATAAAACTCGTAGGCTTTGTCTAGAGCTACGCGATCCCTTCTATCAGCCTTTTCCATAGCTACCCCCGGTTTCCCAATGACTCCATTTGTAGATATACCCATCTGCGAGTAGTTTTCATCAAGCTATATTTTCTGAATCACGAAGCTACTTTGCTCGTACATCGAGCATTTCAGACATATCATCAGCCAGTCCACTGATACCGCGACTAAGAAACTGACTATTAATCGGTCCGGTGTCTTTAAGCTTGGCTGGAGGGCGGA
>LNEX01000535.1 GCA_001464165.1 bacterium Ga0077546 | reverse complement strand
ACCAGGGCCAGAAGGACCACCAGGGCCAGCAGGACCACCAGGTCCTTGTGGTCCACCAGGGCCGTTAGGACCTAAAGGACCAAGAGGACCACCAGGACCAATAGGTCCTGTGGGGCCAGCGTTTGTGGCGCCAGGTAGGTTGCCTGTACCCGAGGTGCCGCTAGTAGCGCTAGTGGTAGCGCTCGCAGTAGCAGTAGGACCACCAGGACCAGGGCCACCGGGACCACCAGGACCAGCAGGACCACCAGGGCCACCAGGGCCAGCTGGGCCACCGGGAGCACCGATCGAAACTGGACCAGCGGTGTTAGTGATTGGATAGGTGTATAAACTCTGGAAACGAATTAGGCCGTGTGCCACGCCCTGTTGAGCTGAGGCTTCACTACCCATATCGAGACTGAAGAACACCATAGGTGCTGGTATGCGAGCTATTAGAGTAGTTCTAACGCTGGCAAATGGACCAGGTGATGAACCTGCTCCGCCGGCACCGGGCGGTGGAATTGCACCACCCGTGGTCGCACTCGTAGTTGAAGTGGTACCAATAGGACCATTGGTACCAGTAGTACTAGTCTGACCTGCGCCATTGCCAGCGCCATAGTCTTCGTATGTAATCAATTCTGCATTGAGAGATTGAATCACCGTGCCGTCATAGGGGTGAGTAACAAGGGCTGCTTGCATCGCAGAAACCGCTTGACCTACAGTACCTTGCTGACCGGCAGCCCTCGCGCAGTCTTTACATGCTCTGTCGCACATGTCAGCCGCGAATACTAAAACGGTAATGTTGAGAGCCATTGCGCAGATAACGATCAAAATTGAAACTACTGCAGCTAGCTCGATTGCCGTGATACCTTTAAGCCGCTCTCGAAGCAACTTACGACTTGAAGGTACCAATTTTGGTTTATTAACCACCGAACCGCCTCCTGAAAAGGATGGTTACACGTATACATCTACTATCAAATGCTAATAGATCCAATGACATCCCGTGTGCAAGTTTTGTGCAGACACAAGGCCTCGTGAACCGGCAACAGCACTTGCAATCGATTGCATTCACCCTAACGAATGGAATCGCCAGAGAAAGTTAAATCCGCAAAACCCGAGTATTTGATTTGATTTGATTTGATTTGATTTCGCAAAGCAACCTAGACCTAAATGCCGCTCCAATTCGACAATCAATCACTCAATCAATCAAACGGGCGGGAACTTGTCGCCTGAAATGGCGTCGAGCAAGGCCTCAGGAGTACCCCTATGGCCCACAGCGCGACACCGGTTTCTACACCACCACCAGCGATACCATGGCACACTGCTAGTTTGGCAGATACGCTGGATAAGGTAAGCTCACAGTTCGCTGGTTTATCACAGGCGGAAGCCGCCAAACGCCTTGCAGAGCAAGGACCGAATGAACTTGAAGACGTTAAACCAATCAATCCATTGATTGTGTTTTTTGCACAATTCAAAAGTTTGATTGTTTGGATTCTCATAGTCGCCGGAATAATTTCCAGAGTATTGGGCGAATGGCTCGACTGCATAGCTATTTTAACGATCGTCATCCTTAATGCCGTCATCGGCTTCCAGCAGGAATACACAGCAGAAAAATCGATTGAGGCCCTAAAAAAGCTGACTGCGCCTCAAGCCAAGGTGCGCCGTGACAATAATCTTGTCTCCGTTCCGGCTACCACTATAGTGCAGGGCGACGTCATCGAACTGGAACCAGGTGACTTGGTCAGCGCTGATTCACGGATAATCGAATCAGCTGATTTTCGATGTATCGAATCAGTTCTCACTGGCGAATCGGTTGCCGTTGAAAAACAAGCAGACGATATGACGCAAACAGATCTGCCGCTTGGTGATCGCTTGAACATGCTCTACATGGGAACAAGTGTAGCTACCGGAACTGCCGCAGCTGTAGTCGTCGCCACAGCCATGAAAACAGAAATGGGACGCATTGCCGGACTTATTCACGAGGCCGGTGCCGACCAGGAGACTCCGCTGCAAAAGCGTTTGCAGAGCGTTGGTAAATCACTTGCACTCGCCTCACTAGCCATTGTTGTACTTCTGTTCCTTCTCGGGCTTTGGCGCGGAATGAGCATTCTTGAGCTTTTCCTCACCTCAGTAAGTCTCGCTGTAGCAGCGGTTCCAGAGGGGCTACCGGCTGTAGTTACCGTCGCCCTAGCCTTGGGTGTTAGACGAATGGCTCGACGGCACGCTCTCGTTCGCAGGCTGCCTTCTGTGGAAACGATGGGATCTACTAATGTCATTTGCACAGACAAAACTGGCACACTCACCGCAGGACAGATGACAGTCCGCAAGATTTATGTCACCGAGCGCACATACGATGTCAGCGGAGCAGGTTACGATCCCACGGGTTCTGTACTCCTCGACAATCATCCTCCTGACGCCCCCTCATCATCATCGCTCCACCTTTTTGCAACGATCATGGCTTTTTGCAATCGCGCTCACATAGTTCATGAATCAAATCAGTGGAATGCAATTGGAGACCCAACCGAGGCGGCCCTTCTGGTTGCCAGCAGGAAACTTGGCATAACCGAAGAGCTGATCAATGAACAACAACTCCACAAAGTTTCTGACTTCCCCTTCAGCTCTGACCGAAAACGAGCCACCTCAATTCGGGAAATTGCTCCCAAAGAGTTGCGCGCATTCGTAATAGGAGCGCCAGATGTGGTACTAGAGCTGTGTTCAAATATGCAATCTCTGACAGGAGTCGTTCCACTTAGCGAAGACGCCAAACAAACAATTCTCCAACAGAACACACAACTGGCAGATTCTGCTCTCAGGGTTCTTGCTGGTGCTTACAGAAATTTAGATGCGTCTGCGAATCTAAGCCAAGAAAACGTGGAGAAGGATCTTACTTTCGTTGGATTGGCTGGAATGTACGATCCTCCACGTGCAGAGGCGAAAACAGCGATTGCCAGCTGTCATTCGGCTGGCATTAAAGTGGTGATGATTACGGGTGATCATCCCAACACAGCCTATGCAATCGCTCGGGAGCTAGAAATTGCTATTGCCGACGAGAAGGTTGTTTCTGGCGCTGATCTAGACAAGATGACTGACGCTGATCTTCGCACCAAGGTGAGCAATACTCCAGTCTACGCACGAGTTACAGCAGAGCACAAAATTCGCATTGTTCGTGCCTGGAAACACAGTGGTGCCGTTGTGGCCATGACTGGAGATGGCGTCAATGATGCACCTGCTATTAAGGCCGCAGACATTGGCATCGCTATGGGCAAGGCTGGCACAGAAGTAACCAAGCAAGCCTCAGCCATGGTAATCACAGACGACAATTTTGCCTCAATTGTAGCGGCCGCACAAGAAGGAAGAGGTGTCTATCAAAACATACGAAAAACTCTTCAGTATTTGCTTGCAGGAAACACTGGCGAACTCATCTTTATGACGACATGCATTATTTTGGCGCTGCCTATTCCACTCTTACCCATACACCTTCTGTGGATAAATCTAGTCACTGACGGACTACCCGCACTGTGCCTGGCCGCAGATCCAGTAGATCCCGATGTGATGAAAGTGCCACCGCGACGCATGGATGCAAAACTCATGGACAGGCAGTTTCTTACAATGATGATATTTACCGGACTCCTTACAGCCGCTGTGTCATTTGGAGTTTATGTATTTACACTAAAATACGAATCAGTGGAAGTGGCCAGAACCACGGCGTTTGCTACTCTTGTGTTTGCCGAACTATTGAGATCATTCGGTGCACGCAGTGAGTCTAAACCAGTCTGGAAGATTAGCTTATCCTCTAATCTCGCACTGGTAGCCATCGTCGCTCTCTCCTTTGCAGTTCAGATATTCAGTCATCACATTCCTTTCTTCTCAGACATTATGAGAACAACTGAAGTTCCTTTATCTCACTACGGAGTTCTCCTGCTTATTTCCTGCATTCCCTTGGTCGGCGTGGAGATTCTGAAACTTCATAGGTCTCAGATAGGCGCTAAGCTCAGACACGGCCACCACCAGACTTAAGCTGCTGATATTTCTTCGTCCACCCTTTATTGAGATCCACTTGTTCATAACCAAATCGCTCTCCATTTATACGGACGGTTTGATTGGGAGAAACCCAGTGACGATTTGCATCATAATAGCCACCAGTGGCACCGTAAGTAGTATCTGTTCCCTCTTGCCACGCTTTGGTAATCGCTTCTACATATTTCGGATTAGTCGACCGACCCGGATGATGAGTCGGATAGTAGCTTCCGGTCAACGCCTGCAGTAGCGTCTGATTGCGAGAAGTGGCTCTATTCATAACTTCTTCGGCAAATGCCAACTGAGCAGCCGGCCCTTGAGAGCCCACTTCAGAATGCATTCTTCCAGCAAAAGCGGCCATAACTCGCGGATCTTTCAACTGCGAATCAAACTGCGATCTATCTATTGAACCTGCTGGATATCTCTGTGCACTGGTGTCTCTAGGTTCAGTGGTTGCATCTTTCGACTGCCGTGGTTGGGGCAGTCGGTCGGCTTCCGGTACCACTGCCTGTCGGGTCTGGGGCAATCGCTCACCTTCGGGAACTACTCTCTGTGCTGGTTTCTCATTGTTAGGCGCGTCGGCTCGAAATGCATCTGGTCTAGCTGAAACAAGCTGCGAGTAACCTTTGCCTTCATAGTCCACAAAATTACCCTGCTGATCCCTCTGCTTTTCAAAAGTACCATCGGCCTTTGCAATACCTCTGAGGGCAATTTTCTCCCGGCCATCAGCCCCGCTATCAAACAAGTGCACCATTTGTCTACTGCCAGCCGCCTCTACCTCCAATCGCAGCTTACGCTCTGTACCAGAGCCATCACGATAACTCAGACTGGTGGTGCCTGAATTAGCCAATTCACGAACAGTTGCCAGCTTCTGCTCAGTGGTTGCTTCACTGCTGAAAAGAGTTGCCGCTTTTTCTTCTGCCGTTTTTCCAGGTGCCGCCTTTCTCTCTGCAGTTCTTGCATCTTCTGTCTTTGTTTCTGCGGCCTTGTCACCAGCCGCAACTGGCATTTGACTCGCCTGAGCGGAACTATCTCCTGGTCGCACGCTCACAGCCGCTTCGCCTGGCTTGCTCTGCTTACCGGTCAACGTATCTATCGATCCAAAATGCAGAACGTCAGAAGAGAGCGCACCTTTATCTAAGGTCGGATCACCGCCAAAATTACTCCCCCTAGCAGTGTGCCAAGCCGAATTGTCAGACAGACACTGGCGAGATATATCACCCCACTCTTGCTGCTGCGGTGGTGAGAAGTTCTCTCGGGCTTCCGCCCAAGGTTTAGCCTCGCAGTGCGAGGATGATTCCAAACTACTTTTGGTCATATTTTATTGTGGTTACATTGGTAATGGATGGGCCTAGGCAAACTTCAAAACATTGGCAGGCAGAGCTGACAGTTCGACTAAGTAGGCAGACTGTACCAGCCCAGATGTGAAACTCTCGTGAAAATAAACCTCATCTGGTTATCTGTTTCTTCGTCTTTGTATACCTGTGCAAACCAATTTCAATATGGATTTCAATGTCCGTTTCAAACTTAAGTGTTCTCTCAAATTTTTACAACCCCAGAAAGACACCACATACAGGGCACAAATCGCCGACAATAGGTACTCTATTTTTGGATTGATTGAACTAAAAATTCAGAGTCATGCGGCCATTAAAAGCTATTTTGCCTTACGGCCGACAAACTCAAGCAAAGTATGCCTGAAGCGATAGAGCAGCACGCAACCCATAATTACACTTAAGATCAACACCAGAACTGAAACACAAGTTACCGTAATTGCAGCCACTAATAGCTGATTGAGCTGGCGGAGAGAATCTCGCACTTCAGAAAGGGGCTGATTGACGCTGACTATGGGCTCACGCAATTGATGCATTTGCTCGCTTAAGGTGTCGAGCCGTTGATGCATTAGCACCACCTTCTCTTGCACCGTCGTCATCTTATCTATGACACCGCCCATTTGCCCGTGCACGCCAGAAAGCGGCAAGGTGACAGCAACCATTGGTGACTTCAAGCCATCCAGAGGTTTCTGCAGCTGCCGCATCTGCCTGCTGACAATACGCACATCATCACGCACTGCAGTTACTTCTTTTAAATCTTCTCGCAGTTTCGAAAGTTGTTTCAGTTCGCCATGTACACCAGCTACAGCAGGCGTTATCTCGCTTAATTTCTCAAGGTCAGCGTTAAGTCTCGTCAAGTTTGTGTTCAGACCAGCAAGCTTGTCAGACATGGAGCCAATGGTAGCCTCCACACCGGTCATGCTATTTTCCATCTTGACAAAGGCAGGCTGCAACCCCTCCATGGGCCCCTGTAGCCGAACTAAGTTCTCCTCAAGGTCTTGCGCTTCACGCCGAAGTTTCCATACAGGGCGAACCAATCTCTTTAGCGGATGAAAACCAGTAATAGGTTTATCCCAATCCTTCGCTCTGATTTCGGCCTCTCGTTCGGCCTTTGAAGGTTTTTTTGAGACCTTGCCCTGTAGCTCCTTGCGCATTTCAATTTTGCCTACCGGCGCACTTTGTTCAGCGGGGTCAGCCATGGCCTGACCAGCAACAGGCGCATCGGCCCGCGCCGATGACGTCGCCATCACCAAACTGATACCTAAGATACTGAACAACCTGAAAGAAATCATCAATCCTCAAGCGGCTAGAGGGGCATCATATTAGCAGATACGAAGCCAAGTCAATCTTTCAAGCATTGATTTGACGGCCGAGTTCATAGAGTCTCCATGATGCGGACTATCTTCTGATCAACAGCAAGATAAGAAGAAAAAGCAGAAGTCAGTGCGACGTGATCGAACTCTTCTCGTCCGATTGCCTTACGCAACTGAAGTATATTCACTTTGGTCACGTATTTCTCTAGGAACTTAGATTTATCCTAAGTATTAAGCCCAACTACAGGATATTTTCTCCAGTAACTAAGATATTGTCTAAGTTACTGGAGAAATCACAGACTTACCAACAAAACACAACCGTCTCAGCCAAACCACCTAGAATAGAAGAAATTAGAACAGTCGGCAGTCGAGTAGGGGCAAGTGAAAAACAAATTCTTCCCCACCTTCAAGAGATATATAGGCCCAACGGTGAAGCTTTTAGTGCTTGCTATCTCATTCTTTGGCGTAATAACATTAACAATATTTGGAACGTACAGCGCGTACAACGCAGTGACTGCGACCTACAAGAAAATCGAATCAGATGTGTTTAAACAATATGCAGGCGCACAATCAATCGAGGACAGGAGAAGCAACAGCACTCCGCATCCACAAAGAGCAACAAGCCAAGCGCAAAAGTCAAACCGCCATGTCTCGGAGTGACTGTATGAAAGCGTTCGCCCAGGCGGCAGCAAGAAAGATCGCCCTTCTGCTAATACTAGCGCCATCAATTGCATGGGCTACAGCAGAATCAGTGTGCGCTCTAAAAGCAGATGACAAGCCTTCCAAGAAACACGAGTTGATTCCGGCACAGAGGAAACATCCAGTGCTAAAGGTAAAGCCATTCGAACCAGCGGTAGTCAAACTAGACTCCTCCGTCTTTAGAAAACTAAACGGAATGCTCAAAACTCCAGGTCTGGAGAAAGAAGCAGACCATTCTTACGAGAACGCTGAATTTACAGCTGTGCAAGAATTTTGCAACCAAGCACGAGGACAAACACAACTGACGGTGGTAAAGCTAGCCAAAGAGCCCTTTCTAAAAGGCGGAGACAGCCCGTGTCAACCGCAAAGACTTGATGGCGACGAAAACTGGCTGTACATTTTTGGCACCACACCAGTGTTCGCGCGGCTAGTATTCAAGAATGGAATTTGCAACGATTCATGGGCCAATTTCTATTACACTGATCCTTGGTATGCGAGCTGGTACTTGAACTGGAGAGGGAGCCAGCTCAATCAATTCGCTGTAGGCAAGACAATTGCAGAGATAGTTGATAGATTTGGCACGCCATGTGATTCAATTCCCAACATAGTTCAAACATGGAGCAAACCTGAAGATCTGACTGATTTCTGGAAGAATCTGAAAATCAAACAAGGCACTCTCGTCTACCAGACAGGTCCAATCATTTTTTCAAACCTAAGATTTATAGATAGTATTTGCGTAGAAGTCAGCGACTCTATGCGCACTGGACGACCGAGAACTAACCGACAATCGTTTAAGATGCCACCGCGTGAGTAACCGACTGTGCACATCTACGTTACTCAATAGATCACAGACTTGCCAGCGAAACCTAGCCGTCTCAGCCAAACCACCTAGAATAAAAGAAGTGAGGTCAGCTGGCAGTCACGTAGGCGCGCATGAGAAACAAACTCTTCCCCACCTTCGAGCAAGACATAAGCGCCAGCTTGAAGTGTTCAGTGTTGGCTATCACATTCTTCGTGATAGCGACCTGGGCAATATTTGCCGTGCACCACGCAGTGACAGAGTACATAAAGGCATATGAAGCCGCTGCCATAAAGTTTTACCGAGGTGCCAAGGAGAATGATAACGCCGAAGAAAACAAAGGGAAGTACGAGAGTCATCAGGCGGCAGCGACCCCAAAAGCAAAAACGCAAAAGAATCATACTAAAGTGCAGGCACACTAATTCAAAAATATAGAGCTAGCCGGTAAGGCCCTTCTATACGGGACCTTGCTGACTGCTACTTTTCGCCCGCTAGTATCACATCCGCAACAATTTCTGCAATTCTAGCCGATGCTAACGGCTCTGATAGTTCGTTGTACCGAGAAATATTATCCAGCCAAGCATATAAAGTATCGAGTGTAAGAACTTGCCGCACAGCCTTCAAAAACTCATGACTATTTGCCACCGGTATTAGTGGCGCTGTTTTTTCCAGTGTCCAAGAATCAAGCCACTTTATATTGATGGTTGCCTTCTCGATATCTTTAAAATGCGGTGACTCAGAGGCAAGAATCTCATACGAACCAACAAGCCAACTTAGCAGGTGTGCCTGGTAATGGGCGGATCTGATAGCGAAAATGGATTCCACCCAAACAGCGATTTCTTCGCCATCTAGATAGGTCAAGCAAAAGAAAAGGGAAGCACTTATGGCTCGGCTGCACGGAGGACAGAAAGATCCGTACGCTTCAAAGTCTTGATATTGAGCGCAAATACTTTCGCCATCTTCATCCCAGAGAGAGGGC
Source organism: bacterium Ga0077546 (assembly GCA_001464165.1). The sequence goes on along the minus strand of LNEX01000535.1, from coordinate 808 downwards.
ATCATAATGGCCTTACCTAAGGTTTCGAGCACATCGCGACGAAAGCCCTCGTACTCACCATGAAAACCCTCACTGTAAACCCGAAAGAATGTGGTGAAAGTTGATTCAATCAAAAAATGGAATGCCTGACTCTCACCACCTCTAACAATCAAGCCGGGTAGCATATGCCTAAACCAACCACGCCAACTCTCCACAGCCTCTGGTAAATCATGAAAGGCCAGTAGTCCAGTTGTGGCTTCAAACAGAAAGGCATGAAGAGTTGATAAAGGTATCGTTGAGACTGGCTGGTCAATAAACTCAATGTACATTCTTCGCTGCGGGCTCATAAACCACGCCTCACCGGGAGGTCGCGCAGGCCGCGGGGCAACCTTTAGCAAGCGTTCAAGCGCGGCCGCGGAAGGTCCGACACCGGGTTCCCAGACGTATAGCGACGATTTTTTAAGGGAGTGCTCAACCATAGCTTCTATAGTAGCTTACAGGCCTTAAGGGGGTGGTTTAGGAAAAGGATCACGCACTGAATATTAACGGAAGGGCAAATGCTACCATCAACCAATCAAGCTGAGCCTGGTAGAATCAGGAGACAAAGTGCTCACAGGTTTCGTCCCAATGCCAGATGAGAAACAATCCCCAGAGCCTGCCAGATTCGTGAAAGTCGAAAGCACGTTCAACAACGGCGCAATTGAAAAAGCCACTAACGAGCTGAGACTTGAGACCTACAAACAAATTCAAAATTGCTTCTTGGGCTTATGTATGTTCTTCGGTCTCATTACCCTTCTAATGCAGCAGACCGATCTACACAAACAGATGA
>LNEX01000534.1 GCA_001464165.1 bacterium Ga0077546 | reverse complement strand
CCTGCTTTGTGCTGAGAAAAAGTACAAAAATTCGCAGAAGGAGATTAAATCATGAGGCTTTCAGGGGGGTTGACAGAATTGCCCGCCCCCATGGAAAAGAAAATTTGTGCTCTCTGCTATTAGCTGAAAAGCAAAGAGCGCGCTGGATATTCCCTTTGCTTCTTGTTTTGTGGTTAACGCCAGAAGACGATTCGAAGCAGAACTTCGATTCGTCTTCCAGCAAGATTTAGCTGAAGCTAGTGACTATGCCAATTCGTCTTCGAGAGTTTCCACAGTGGTGGTAGTAACTGCCGTGACACGTTTGCCCACCGGGCGCATGACCGAATGGTTCGAAATTGTCATCTCGACTGCTTCTGGTACTGACACGATGTGCTTCTTCACTTTCGTCCCGCTGACTACGGTTCGCACATTGCCATCAATCCGCTCGTCAACTTTGAGTTTTTCAACGGTGAGATACTCGACATCAACACCTCCGTCGGCGCGAGGCGTGAAGCCACTAAGATATAACCACTCGGAATCGCGGTAGAGTACTTCGATCACACCGCGGCCGATATGTTCGGCGCTGAGGGCACCGGCGGCCACCTTGACGGCGTAGCCTTTTTTCACCTGCCATTCGGCAGAGTCGGTAGCGGAGTTTCTTGCAAAGTCCATGATTGTTTTTTCTCGTTTGAAATTACTTCTCGTCGGTGTACTTGGCCTTCATGCGAATGTCCGAGCCCAGAAAAGGTCCTTCACGAAAGCGATGGAACTCAAGGCTGGGAGTGACACCGCGTTGCAGGGCAATACGCGAAGACTCGCGATAGTCCTGACTGTCGCGGGCAAGAGCATCAAAGACGAGCTCTTTGACGCGTGCAATTTCGTCTTCGCCTGGCACAGCCACTCCTTTTGTCAGCTCCACAGCCAGCGTCAGGTGCTTATCGTGCTGATTATCCTCGCGGGTAATCAGACGGAAGCTGTTGAAGATTTGCGCCAGCTGTGGCAGATCGAAGAAAATCTTCTCGATTGCCGCCGGTGGAATTTTGCAGCCGTAGTAAGAGACTGCCAGATCGGAGCGGCCATAGTGGAACATCAGGGGCAGACCGGCAATCACGGGGGGCAGCGAAGCTGGGTCGATGTCCAGTTCAACAAGGATGGCGAGCAGCTCTTTGTAGGGCAGCACAAAGCCGTTGTCGTGGATGTTATAGCGAATCTTGGGCGCCACATTTGCCGCGCGGCAGAGAGTGACGAGCAGCTCACCTTCGTCGTTAGACTCGACGAAGTAGTCGAGCTGGTTGTATTGGAAGATGTGAGGCAGCCCATGGCGCAGACGCTCAAGACCGGGCAGGTCGGCGACAAAGCTATTGAGCTTGAGGCGAAGCTCTTCGTTTGAGGCCATCAGGCGCCGCAGAGCGACGGTGAAATCGTTTTCGGCACCGATATTGATTTCCAGATCGGAAGCACCATAGTCGCCGTAAACAGCAGCGAAGGAACCCATCAGGTAGTCCCGCATCGCCTCTGACATGCCCTCGCCGCCGTAAAAAGCAATGGCGTCAAACTTCTTCAAGTCCACTGCTTTGCTGTCTACCAGCATCTTCAGGAAGGGTGGATAACCAGCGATCACATACAAGAACTGATCTGGGCCGAAGTCATTGAGTACATCGACGATCTTGTCTACATCGGGACCAACAGACACCAGCAGGCATTCATCCGAAACCGCATGGCTTACGCACATGCCGGTTGCCCAGGGGCCAAGGGCAAAGGCGTTGACAAAAAGAATCTGCTTGTCGGGGATGAGCTGACGCAGTGCAATTTGCATCACCTGCGCTACCGCCTCACGCTCTTGCTTACCGCGCACCCAAGAAGTGGGTTTGCCGGTGGAGCCAGAGGACGTGTCAATCACCGCACCGCGGGTGGGTAGCTCGCCACCGTGGCAGCGCTCTGCCATCGAGTAGCGCTTGACGTAGTTCGACTTGTCCATCGCTGGCAAGCCGCTCAAGTCTGGCACCAGGCCATTGAGCACCACGTCACCACCATGCTCGGCGACGAAAGCAGCGTAAGCCGGGCATTCACGCTTCGCTTTTTCGAAGCAGTACCAGGCTTTCCACTTACCCATGAGGGTGCGGAAGTCGGAGAGCGCCTCGATGAAAAGCAGCTTGTAGCCGAATTTGCGACGGATTGAAAAACTGCGAACAACTGCGGCGATGAAAACAAAAGAGAAGATCAAGCGCTTCTTGATGTTCTTGTTCATGGTAGAGTCCTGGGTAGTTACGATTTGAAATTTCAATCAATCGATCACTGAGGCAATCGATCAATCAATCAACAGTTGCTCAAGAGTGAGACGATGCGCTTGGGGGGGCAAGTCACTGTGACCGAGCCGCAGCAGAAGCCAAAGATCGTGCTGACGCTCTGCGTTAGCAAAGTGCTCGACCATTTCGGCGTGCGCTTTGCCATTAGTGATTACCGATCCGAAGGGATGGAGATAAACACCGTGTTTGGTCATGGTCAGCCAGAGGCGAGCCATCATGCGCCCGGCCTGGTCGCATTCTTTCTGGGTGACAAAGGCACCAGAGAGCCAAGCAACCGTGCGAGTGCCGCGCATAGAGCGGATGTAAATCGAGCGCGTCAGTTGATAGACGCCGGGCAGATGGAAGAGCCAGTTATGCTTGACGAAAAGGTGCATCAAGAACCCCGGAAAGTGCATGGCGTAAGCGGCAAGGCCATCGGCTTTGCGCTTCGCTTCTTGCATGCTGAAACGTATCCAGCTGCCCACTTCGTTGCGAGAAAGGGGTTCGCCCATGTCATAAAACATTGTGTCGGCATTGAGGCGAACCACCCAATCCACTTGTTCTTGGTCTTGCGAGCATTCAAGCTTGTGACCGAAGTCTGCAGCTACTTGAGTTAGTTCACTAAGCACAGCCTCGTCGAGGGGCTCGTCGCTGTAGGGAAGGCGAGAGGTGCGGCGCTCCAAAATGAGCTTTCGCTGCAGAGGCTCATTGACTGCTTCTGCTTCTGGTACCAGGGTGAGAGTGATGAAAGGCTGATAGCCCTCCTTCGTTGCATCAAGGGGCACGCCAAGGTATTGCGCCTTGACGGAAAAACCCATTGGCGCAGCGGCGATTCTGATGAGTTCGACCAAGATGCCGAAGCCAACGGTGCAGAAGCGCCCGGTGGGGTCGGTATCGGGAAGAAGTCTGGAGGGGTCGTACATGACCGTAACTTGGTCTTCGGAGTCGATTCGGAAGCGCCAAGATTGAATATTGTGAGGGGAAGGCGCCCAGCGAGCGAATTCCAGGATTTCTGTCCAATTTTTGTAGGCCATTTTTAGATCCTCAAGATTGAAGTTAGCTCAAGACTATTTGCTGGAGAAAAATGACAGGATCATGACTGTGAGAACTGTGAACACGACCATAAAGATGGCCCCTTGCAAGAGAGCGACGATGAATGCGAGTAGCCAGCCAATCACTGTGCCAACGCCAAGAGTTGTGCCACCAGCACCGCCAGCAACACCAAGAATCTGGAACACGCTAGCGCTGAAAGTGGCGACCAGCGTGGCCCAAAGTACGTCGAGAATGACAGCGATGGTTAGAACTTGACGCACACTGAGTTTTCTGAAGAAATTGAGCAGTTTCATTGGTTTTTCCTGAAGTTGGTAAAGCACAACCTCCCGCAGAATCGCAGGCGGTTGTGTGAGGCAGAGTTGACAG
>LNEX01000533.1 GCA_001464165.1 bacterium Ga0077546 | reverse complement strand
ATCTCAAGTACGTAGAGATTACGCCGATCCCGACTATATTCCACCAGCCTCTGAACCCTTTGCTCAAGTGCGTTATGACGTCTCGCGCAAAGATTCTGGGGATGATTTGTTTGATGAGTCTGGAGACCGGCCGGCGCCTAAATCGGCTGGTAAAGCCGGGACAAAGCGCCGCTCTAGCAATATGAGCTTAAATCTCAAAAGTGGAATGCCCCTGACTGGTGGTGTGCTTTTCGGTTTGACCACAGTTCTCATTTTTGCTGGTGCCACTATCTTCTTTCTGACAAAAGCGCCGGAAGAGGATCGCCTACTCGGTAAGGGCCTGAAAGAGTTAGACAATGGGCAGTACGCCTTTGCTGTTGAGACTTTGACAAAGGCTTCGAATTCAGCCAAAGATAACCCCAAGATTATGCTGGCTCTTGCTCGCGCATATGTTGGCGTTGATCAAATTGACAAGGCTAAAGACTGCATTGCCAAGGCACAGCTGTTGGGTAAAGGAATAATTGAAGATCCTGATTTGGCTTCACAACTGGCCAATTATTATCGCGTTCACTCACGCTATGACAAGGCCTGTGAGCTACTGCGTCCGCTTGCCCAAGCAAATATTCCCGGCAAAAAGGCGGAACTCGCCGACTTAGATGCTCTATGGGGAGATCAAGAGTTGCGTGACGGGCATCTAGAAAAAGCATTAAGCCTATGGGAAGAAGTGAAGGACTTAAAAGAAGGATCGCGCTTTAGTGAATCTGATGCAAGGCTTTCGACAATCTATCAAAGATTGGCTGCTAAGCTGGTTTCTGACAAGAAAGACAAGGAAGCCTTAGTCTATCTTAGTAAGCTCAATGCCATCGCTGATAACTCACGTAACTATGAGATGGCAGCCGAGATTTATGAGCGTACTGGTCAGTATGAATTAGCCATTGATCAACTACGCAAAGCTCAACGCTTTTCTACTAGAGACGATTCGATAAAGCGCAAATTGGCTGCACTATTGAATAAGCGCGGTAAAGAATTACTGGACTCCGGCGATAGTAACACCGTGCCAACAGTTACACTGAAAACCGTAACTATTGATTTGCAAGGTGGCATGCCACACATCTCAGGTCAGGTCTGGAACCCTACTGATTCTGCGATCAATGCTTTAACGATGAAAGTTGATTTGGTAGACACCAAGGCCGGTGACAAGGTCTTGTGGACAAAAGAGTCTGCTGTAGTTGACGAATTCGTGCCACCGCTGTCGTCCCGTGAAGGCAAGAAAATTGACCTTACCGGTGGTGCTAGTGTTCGCAATGATGGTAGCTGTGAGTTCAAGGTTTATTTCGATGGCAAGCTCTATAACAGCTATCCAATTGGCAAGAAAGAGCGCACCGAAAAGAGTGATCTAGCGAAGAATAAAAACGATTCATCGAGTCTGCCTACTCTAGCTCCGGTCAGTTCCGCTACGAGTACTTCGGGGCCTAGTCTTGGGTCTAGCACGGGCTCTGGGTCTAATTCTGGACAGTCACAAGAAGAGCCTCCCTTGGCCCCAGCAATCAAGTCACCATCGGCCGAAGAAAAGACCATGAAGGAACTCGAGTAAAATTACACTAGCCGTTGTGAACGCGGTCTCCGCCTTCTTCCTCGGCTTTTGCTAAAAATTCAATTGCGCGCTGAAGTAAGTCAATTTCGTCCCGTGCATGGGTGGGAAAAGAGACAACTCCTATCGATGTAGTCACACGCAAGTGTCGCATTTCGCTATTGATAGGCTCTTGCTTCATGCGCTCTCGAATACGTTCAGCGACAATCATTGCTCTAGAAGAGTAAGTTTCAGGGAAGATTATGCCAATTTTGGCCACTTCACAGACCCCCGAAACATCTACATCTCTAATGCAGATGCCGGAGATTCTGGCCGCGGCTCTCATCACTTCATCTACAATCATTTGACCATACTGCCTTTGCAGTTGGCTAATATTGTCTATTGTCAAAATCATTAGTGAAAGCGGCCTTTTGTAACGCTTTGCCCGGCGCATTTCATATTCAAGCTTGCGCAGAAAAGTTCTCTGGTTGTAGAGGTCTGTAACGGCGTCTTTAAGCGACTTTCGCTCAAGTTCTTCAAGCTCTTCATCACTCATCGGCTTTCTTTGTCGATCAAGCATTTCT
>LNEX01000532.1 GCA_001464165.1 bacterium Ga0077546 | reverse complement strand
TCAAACTTTTGCGAAATCATTCTTGTGGCAAAGTTGAAGCGCTCCATCATCACATCTGAAGCAATCCAGTTTTCTCCACCATCCCAACCTTTGACCGAAGGAGGATTGAAGAGATTTTGCCCCATGGCCGACATCAGACGCGGCACTTCAGCATCAACTTGACTGACCTGAAAAGTCTTCAGCATGCCAACCACATACTCACAGGGGCTCTTAATTAGCGAATGAAAACAAAGATTCGAGGAAAAATTGTGCGATAAAAAAATGGCACTGACCATGGCACCAATATTGTGATCGCTCTTTTTATAGACGCCGGCAATCTCATCAACGAAAGAATTGGAGGGATTATAGAGAGCGAAATAGCGAATTAACTTGCGAGCTAAATACTGACCAGTAGCCTTCTGATTAGCCAGAATATTGACGATATCTTCACCGTTGAAATTGCCAGTTTGACCAAGAAATGTCTTGCTGCCATTGTCATGCTGACCACTATTGAAAAAGAAACCATCGGGCTTAGCCTGCCAGCCAGTAAAGGCACGTGCACCTTCTTTGACGTCTTGCTCTGAGTAATTGCCGATGCCCATGGTGAATAATTCCATTACTTCGCGAGCATAATTTTCATTAGGTTTATTCTTGCGGTTCTGCTGATTATCAAGCCAATTGATCATGGCTGGATCTTTTGACATAGCCAAAAGCAGATCATCAAACTTGCCAAAAGCATATTTGCGCATGGTGCAATTCTGAACATACATGGCATAGGGGTTGCGCACTTTATTATCTGAAGTGGCAAAGTGTCCATGCCAAAAAAGAGTCATTTTTTCTTCAAGAGGGCGGCGCGTAAACATCATTCTAAACAGCCACCAGCGCTTAATATCATCAGGATTGGTGAAATCAAAAGACTGCTCAGCTAGCATACTATCGAGGGCACTATTATCAGTTGATGATGGACTGGTTAGCTGATCAAGGGCACTGCTGTAGCCCATTTCAAGATAGGGCGCTAGTTCTTCAGGAGTAAAGCCAAAGCCAGCACGCTTAAGCAAGTGCCTGATTTGCTGGTCACTTTTATTCTTATTTCTATTGGGCATACGCTGGCACCTTGCCACGTCTGAGCTGCTCTAGCTCTAGCATCTGCGTTGGGCTCACAACTTTGTTCAAGGCTTGAGTGAACTGATTTTGTCGCTCTTTGATTTTTGCGACAACGACAGCTATAGCAGCGTCCTCTTCTTCTTTTGCTGGCACAAACTTAGCTGGCTCGGCTTTAATTGGCTCTTGCTTCTCTTTGGCTAATTTTTCCGGGGACAATTTCTCTTTGGCTAGCTTGTCTCTGTCTTGCTTCTCTTTGTCGAATTTCTCTTTCTCAGATTTTAGGCGCGCTTTAAATTCTTCGCGCAAGGGTCGCAGTTGCTCGTTAAGTAGCTTCAAGTCACTGCGATAGACATTGAACAAATCATTGACCTGTTTGCGTTGAGGGCCATCCAGAGAAGGAATCAAGCGCACTTGCTCTAATGTTGGATTATGATCGGTAAGGGCTTGGCCAATAGCATCTTTCGGCCCCGCTCGCTTCTCGACACTGGGCTTAACCGCAGCAGCAGCACTAGCACTAAAAAAATTGCCAACAGCAAATGGGCTGGGCGTATTAGCTTTCTGACTAATCACGTTGACTGCCTGGCGACTCTTTGCTGATGCTTCGACCTGACTAAAGGTCGAAACACAAAGAATCAGAACCAATAATGCCGCTTGCTTACCCATAGAGACATCCTGCCCAGAAACCGCTGTTATTTAAGACGACTTTTGGAAAGATTTAGTTCAATCTAAGAAACATGGGAACGACACGGTCAATAAAAAGGACCAGCTCAAAAGCTAGTCCTACCAATCAATAAAAAGATTTGGGCAGTACAGGATTCGAACCTGTGACCTCTTCCATGTCAAGGAAACGCGCTACCAACTGCGCCAACTGCCCACAAGACAAGCAAACAATACAAGACAAGTACTTATTGTAACTTGAACGGCCCTTAGATGATAAGTTACTGAAACGAAGTTGTAAATTCGCAACATTAATAAACGGCAGAAAACCAGTCTATTAAGTCGTCAGTAATCAGTAAAAAGATAGGCGGCACCCAGATTCGAACTGGGGGATAGAGGTTTTGCAGACCTCTGCCTTACCACTTGGCTATGCCGCCGCATAACTTAAAAGCTGTGTTACATGCTATTTGCCAGGGGCTGATTTGTCAATTCGAACAAGACGGCAAGTGCCTTTTCGCTGCAATAGAAAGCAAGAAGTGACAGCCATTGCGGTTATTATTAGCTTAACGTTTTGTCTCAGCATTAGGTAAGCCGAAAAATGATTATAAGGAGAGTACTGGCAGCCATTCCCATGCTCTTCCTCGTTTCTCTTGTCAGCTTTGCTTTAATGCGCGCCCTTCCTGGTGACCCCGTTGACGTCATGCTTGGTTCTTCCCAAAAAGAGCTGCCCGCTGAAGATCTCAAACTCTTGCGCCAAGAATATGGCCTCAATCAAAGCCCAGCTAAGCAATATTTGCTCTGGCTCTCCGGCTGGGTCAAAAGCGATAGTGTCACTTCTACTAATGCTTTAGGTCGCTCTTACCGCGACGGCCGCCCCGTCAAAGAAGTGATAACCGAGCGCATCCCTGCCACGCTCACACTAGTTGGAATGGCCCTAGTATTATCTTTCTCCATAGGTCTTCTGCTTGGCGTACTAGCAGTTGTACTCAATTTAAAAAACAAGAAAGCTGAATCAACCTTTACCGCCGCCTTACTAGCCTGGTACTCCGCACCCAACTTCTGGCTGGCCTTTATCGCCCTGGCATTTCTCGCCAGCCCCTACAGCAGCGCCTTAGTCAATCTCCCCATCTTAGGCTTGCATCCACCGGGCGCTGAGCCATCGTTAGCATATGCTGTCGAGTATTTGTTGTTTCCTGCCATCATTCTCTCTTCCCGTCGCATGGTCAAAGTAGCGCTGTATGTTCGCGCCCTCGCCATAGAAGAGCTAGGAAAAGAATATGTGGTCACCGCTCTAGCAAAGGGTTTATCACTAAAGAAAGTTATTACCAGCCACGTTCTCAAGAACTGCTTATTACCAGTGGTCAACCTCGCTGGCCTTTCTCTTCCGGCCATGATTGGCGGCTCAGTCTTAATCGAGACCATATTTTGCGTACCGGGCATGGGCAGACTGATGGTCGATTCGACCTTTGGCCGCAACTATCCGGTATTGTTGGGGCTAGTGATGCTCTACGGCACAATTGTCATTTTGGCCAACCTGCTGGCCGACGTTCTCAACAATGCCCTTGACCCGAGGTTGCAGCAGTAAGCGTCAGCCGAAATTGAAAAAAATATGAGAAAAATCAGCCCCAAACTCAATACTAAACTCATTGCCGGCGCCATCGGCCTAGGGCTGCTGTTGACTATGGCGCTGACGCCCTTAGTTCTAAGCTGGCTGCAGCCAGTATTTGGACTCACCATTGAGCCGCCAATATCGAACCTAAACTCAGTCAATTTGGCACCAACGCTTACTTTACCTCATATTCTCGGCACCGATGCACTAGGTCATGACCTCTTAAAAATGATTACCTACGGCGCCCTAGGCTCACTTTCAGTGGGCCTTTGCTCAGCTCTTGTAGCCGTCACTCTCGGCAACTGTTGGGGCGCCCTAGCGGCCCTGGCAGGTGGAGCAATTGACAGCTTGATGATGCGGGCTGTCGACGCCCTGCTGGCCGTGCCCTCGATTATTCTTTTGCTCACCTTAAGTTCGATTTTATCTGCCCCAGAGCTAGTGGAGCGCTTTCCGCCATTTTTACTTACGGCCCTTGGGGTAACTAGCTACACAGACGGGCTTTTGCCCTACTTCATAGTCATTCTGGCAATCACAGCCACTACCTGGCTTGAATCGGCCAGAGTGGCTAGAGCACGGGTCTTATCAATCAAAGAGGAAGATTTCTTCATGGCCGCCCAAGCCCTGGGCAGCTCATTTACTCAACTTTTAGGCAAGCACCTGCTGCCAGCCCTAGCCACCACAGCCGTTGTCGAGGGCACACTCTTAGTGAGCGACGCTATCATTATGGAGTCTGGCTTAAGCTTTCTCGGTCTCGGCTTAGGCCCTAGCACCCCTAGCTGGGGCAGCATGCTCAAAGACGCCCAGTCTTGCCTCACTGCCGGCAATTGGTGGGCCGCGGTCATACCAGGTTTGCTTATTTGCTTCACTGTTTTAAGCGTACATATGCTGGGCGAGGGCTTTTTCGCCTCAAAGCGGGCCCGAGGGAAAATTCCCACATAGAGAATCGGCTAGAATATTGGAGTAATTATTCTGTCAGTGAAAATTCAGAGTCAAAACTAAATCAGAGTCAATTCAGCCCATTAGTATCAAATGGTGTCTATGCTATTTCTTTCATCAACCTCTTCAAAATCTTTCGCTAATTCGAAAGCTAAAACTAGCAGCCTTCGGAGTCTGCTTCTGGCAGTAAGCGTCACCAGCAGCATGAGCATAGTGCTCCTCAGTGGTTGTGGCGACGGCAAAGAAGTGAGCTTCAACTCTGGCGGCATGCGGCAGACATCAAGAGCTGGCAAAGGTTCCGTGCCTGATGACCTAAAGAAACTAGTTTATCCTGGTGCCATCGCCAGTGGTTCGCAGTCAGCTAGTGAAACAGACAAAGACGCCAACGATCATTCCCGCTACCTAAATCTTTCGAGTAGCGACTCAATCGAGAAAGTTGCTGCCTGGTATGAAACAGCCCTCAAGGGCGAGGGCTGGAACATTGAAAAGAATGAAGCCATGGGCAATCTGGTTACAATCAGTGGCACACTGAAAGACGCTGAAGTAGCTGTAAACATTGCCGATGATTCTGGCAAGACTTCTATTATCGTCAATCAGAGCACCTCCATTGGTGCCATTCCTGATGATGAAGCAGTAGAGAACTTCAAACCGAATAAAGAGGTTCCACCCACTGACTAAGAAGAGCGATAGCAAGACTGCGGTTGTGCCGCAGAGCCCCCTAGCAGAGGTGCTTACTTCTTCTATCACTGGTCTAGTGGCAGAGACAATTAAAAACAACTCTAATGGTAAAGTGCTGAAGCCGCGCTTTGGTAGTTTTGTCAGAGTTGACTCGCCAGAGAACGATATCTCTATATTTGCCATTGTCTTCAATGTCATCACTAATCCACCAGACAGCGTACACAAACCTAGTGCCCTTGGCTTAACTAGAGATCAATTGCGGGTGGAACAACCCCATATTTTCTCCCTGCTCAAAACTGAAGTACATGCTCAGATTGTTGGCTATCTAGATTGGAACGACAAGGCAATCTATCAACATTTGCCACCACAACCGCCTGAGGTGCACGACTTTGTCTACAGTGCCAGCCAAGAAGAAGTGTTGAAACTATCGAGCGAGTTCGAATTTTTACGCTTGCTCAATGGTGTCACGAGTGTTCCAGCCGACGAACTTATGGCCGCCTGCGTGAGAGAAGCGGCAAGGGCAAGAGCGCAAAATAGTGATTCAGGCCATGACGCGAAACAAGCCTCAACGGCTTATCTTATCGAAGC
>LNEX01000531.1 GCA_001464165.1 bacterium Ga0077546 | reverse complement strand
CCGGTGAGCCTGGGGGGCGGGCAATGCTTTCGACACAGGCGAAGAATGGCTCGGGTTTGAGCACCATGCCGGCTCCGCCGCCATAGGGGGTATCGTCAACCTTGTGGTAACTGTCTGTGGCGAAATCCCTGGGATTGTAAGCCTCAACTGATAGGCGGCCGGCTTTTACCCCTCTGCCGATGATGCTGGTTTGGCAGTAGCTGCTAATCAATTCGGGGAAGAGCGTGACAACGTGAAAATTAAGTACTTGTTCTGACATGGCTCCAATTTTCGCACATCTTCACTCTCATCTTATGTTTACCCTACTGTGCCGCTTCTCGAAAACTAAATGGGTGTATATACACACTTTCGCTAATACCCTTTCGTCGATGACGTATTGGCGCGCTGGGAGCACAATAAGAGTGTAGAGGGTTGTCTCGATGATTTATGGATTCCTGCGGGAAATGGGAGAGCAAATGATGGTACGTAATAATTCACGTTCGGTCAGTAAACCAGTAGTTAGCGAACATATGAGTCGCGAACAAACCCGCAAGTTTGTCGATATCCATCCGGCCGCGCAGGCTTCCCTGCCCCGCAACATCGATAGAGTAATGTTTGGTCATGGTGGCACTGATAAACTCGAACCAAGCAAAGATGGTGCTTACCAAGCCCATGTTAATCTGTCAGAGCAGTTCTTAAGCGGTGCTGGCGGTGAAAGATCGTCTACTGTACTTAACTGGATGGACGAACTTAAGGCAGAGTCTGAAGATTTTATCAACGGCCGCCGCGATGATTTGTATGAAGATGAGCTGAAAGCTAGTCTTTATCGTTCAGCTGTCTCTTATCTAGTCGACAAAATTTTCCAAGACTTGCGTTGGTTCGCCTTCGAATATAACAAAGTAGCGGCTGGCACTGCCTTGCAAATTTCATCATCAATTCTTGGTGAAGTCACTGAAGTCACTCGCGTAAATAGAAAGCGTGAAGCCGAAGAAACCGCTACTTTCTTTCGCGCCAGATTAGCTAATCGCCGTCACAGTCTTGTCATTCGCGGCAGTGGCAGTCAAATAGAGTTCTACATTGTGCCAGTATCACAGGTAATGGCGCTTAGCCTAGTTGAGACTGAGTTTGCTCCGGTTGGTACAATGCAAATTAAAGTAAACGAGCAGGGTATGTCGTGGCGTTTGCGTGGTTCTCAGTTTGCGCCAGACACTATTGAAGAGCTAAGCATGGGCATGTTTGCTCGCTTTGTTGAGACTACAAAAAAAGAATTGCTGGCTGAAGAACAGTAGGGGTTATTAAGGCTTGTCTGGTGGTTTCCCACGGGGGACCCTAGATGTTTCAATTAAAAATGGTTTCCATGGAAACCATTTTTAAACTTGAAATTAAGAGCTCCGGCTATCTAATTAGTGGTGTTGTACTGCGTAGGTTCAAAATCTGAAATAGCCCCGGGCAACCGAACTCTTCTAATGTTGGCAACTTCAGTGTTCTTTTGTCTAAGAAGTGGTTATAAATGCGGCCGTCGTCGGCGGCTTTTAAGGTCTCGACTATCATATATTTCTCGGCGTCCAAACCATTGAGACCAAGTCTTCTTGCTCTTAGTCCAATTTCTCGGCCCACGGCATTATTGTGCAAATCTTTTTTTGTATCTAAATACCAGTTTTGTGTGCCTGATGCACTAGAGAAGATTGCTTCCGTGTATTCGTTGGCGCGGAATAATAAATCGGCTGGAACTTCGCTTAGCTCGTAGGCGGCAAGAGCTGAGCCGTAGGCGTGTTGAAAGCTATTTACCAGTTGTTTGTAAACGTGGATTGTTTTGCCATTGCGATTGTATGGGCAGGTAAATTCATCGAATGTTGAGGCGTTGCCTTGTTTGTAGGGTACTTGTTTGTGCCATGAGAGTGGTATCAGTCGGCTGCTACCGTATAGACGCTTTTCAGCAACGCTTACTCGCCATAATATGGTGAAGACGTATAGACCGAGTATTAATGCTGACAAGCCGAGAGCTACGAGTGCTGTAACTTTGGCTCTGAAATTAGGTATGATTTTAGGCGACTTTCTAAGTTGTGGCGGCTTTGGCACTGTTGTAAAGATCACGGTCTTGTCATATCTACCCAAGAGAAATCTTTCCACATAATAACAGGCCGTAAATCTTGCGGCCCAAAACTGCTGAAGTCTGCAATCGGTTTGCCCTAGATTGTTTTGGGTTTCGCGATCAGCCACTGCTATGACATGTAGTAGGCATGAGCAAAAAAACACTATTGAGCAGAAAAGGCATGGTTGCCAGTTCTGCATCAATAGTGCTCTAAAAGCCACGGCAGACTCATTTTATTTGGTTTTCAGCACCAGTGCATTGGTTTCGGCTTCGAGCTCGTAGAGTTCGTCCGACGCCAACTTTCCACCGTTCAGGCTTCTGATTTGGCGAAACCAGATGTTCAGCTGACTGTAGAAGCCAGCAGCATGAATCAGTTGGTCGATGTATTCTTCTTCGTTGTGCAGCGCGCTGTGAAGCGCTTCGGCAGCTAGGTCCATGCGCTTGAACATGGTCTGTAGCACGAAGTCGGGAATACATGAGCGATTGGTGCTAGCTGTCTGGCTATTAGGTGCTTTTTCACCTGGTGCTTTGCTCTCGTTCGAGTTTGCACTCGATTGAGCTAGAGATAGGTTATAGGCTGCCAGCGCTTTGCTGCCGTCGTGCGAGGCGAGCAGTGCTTGGATGGCGGCAATGGCAGCCCGAGTTTTGATGAGGTTCATAGTGGCATTGTTGGTTAGTGGGCAGCGGTGCTCAGGCCTTCTGTCGAATGCTAACAAAAGCCTCGAAAAGTTGGTCTGTGGCAATTGTCTCCTCGGCATGCATGGCGCTGACCTTGATTGGGTCACTGAACGTGACTTTGGCACCGTACACAGTGTTGCCGAGAAAGCCGCGGGGGATGCGCAGCTTCTTCAGCAGCCGCTGAAATGGAGTGGCCTTGGCCGGGTCTGTTATGTACTGAATATCCACCGGCAAGATATGCCAGTTCTGCTCAGGGTGCCTTTCATGGCAGGCCTTGGCGATTCGCACAGCGCCAGCGCGGAAGTTCTCACGCACCAGCACGTTGTCCTTGTCGAGCCTGCCTTCGGGGAAGATTAGCAAGATGCTGTCGCGTTCTTGCGTCATCACCGTGACTGCGCTTTTGGTGGCGTTGGCTGCCGACATGGCGGGATTGCTCTTGTCGTAGCCGACCGAAATCGCTCCCATCCAGGCAAGCGGTGCGCCGCGCAGGCCCTGGGTCTGGTTGATGGCAATTAGGAAACGCACCTTGAGAGTGCGTGCCAGTTTTGCCACGAGGGCGGCATCAGTTTCGATCACGTGTTTTGGTGTGACCACGAGCCGCCCATTGAAATTGTGCAATTTTTCCCAGCCGATGACGGTCACCGGCCCGACGAATAGTCTTGCAGCGATGCAGCCGGCCCCCCAGCGAACTAGGCGCGGCAGCTTGGAGATCATCGGAGCATAGTGTCCGCTGCGATGAGATAGAAGCCAGCCCTGTATCTGCCAGAAGGCAAACCAGAGAGCAAGCAGGCTAAGGGCGATCCACCCGAAGGGGAGCTTGCTAAGCAGGGTCATGAAGTCGAGATTGAACATATACGTTCTCCTGGTCGCTTGGCGTCTGGTTGGATGGTGATTTAAGTAGTTTTGGTGACTTTCAGGGTGATAATGTTGTCGTTGTGCTGCTGCACGGTCGAGACGGTGTAACCATCCTTGACCAAAGCAGCGACTCGGTCATCCAGCAGGTAGCGGGGGCAAGTGCTGACGTCGATGTTGATATCGACGTTTACAGCACCAACTTTTTCAAGCAAAGCCGCTTCGATCTTCTCATCGAGTTCTCTCACCTGCGCGCGCTTGGTGGCGCGGGCGCTGAGAGCTCCGGCGATGCGGTAGCCGATGGCTAGGCCAAAGAGCGACACATAGAAGGCGTCGAAGAAACGGCCCATGTGATACAGAACAGCAAACCCGGCGCCGATTGCGGCGATGTGAAGCAGGGTGGTGCCGAGTTTGTTGGCCTTGGCCCACTCACTCTTTGAGTGAAAGTCAAGGCAGAGGGCTAGCAGTGTGAAGCCGGCAATGGCAAGTAGTAGAGTGATTGGGTCCATGTATTCGGGTTGGCCTCTTTGCTATTTGCTTAGCCGTTCTCGGCCAGGGTGAGCAGCTTTTGAATCTCGCCTGCAATGGTGTTGATGGCCTGGCGCGGATCGGTTGAGAGGTCCTTCATGGCGATGGGTTTGCCGATGGCAACCGTGGCACCGTAGGTGGTGTAGATTCTGTCCACCTTGGTCTTGCTTCCGTCAGCGTTGATGACCAGCTCGAAGTCTTTCCAGCGACGGAAGCCCTTGAAGCCGATGGCGTTTATGAAGCGGTGGAAGCGGGTGGCGTCCTTGCGGTCGCGCTTGTAGTGCACTGCCATGGGTAGCACGAAGAGACCATCGTTGCCGACCATGGCGACGGTGGCATTGAGAATGCGCGTTGCCCCGGTGCGGAAGTCGTCGACCACGAGCTTGTTGTCGAAGACCAGCTTGCCCTGGGGAAAGAGCAACATGCGAGCACCAGAGCTGTTGGCGAGAATCTTGGCGCCGGCATCGATCACAGCCTGACCGCCGCCGCCTTGCGACTTGCCACCTTCGACCTGCACACCAACGGTTCCGATCCAGGCAGCGAGAGCGCCCATGATCGGATTCTTCACTTCCTTGGCCTTGGCCACTTGGCGGAAGGAGAATGGTGTCGACTGGCCGACGACTGCGAAGTCGAGAGCAAATTGGTGATTGGGGAGAATCAGCCCGCGGCCTGCGAACTTGGCGTTTTCGGTACCAATCACCTTGACTGGACCGACGCCCAAGAAGGTGATCAGGTGGCAGGCCATCTTGTAGAACCAGCGGGCGAAGCGGGTCGATGATGGCGGCATGTAGCCGCTATTCTGCAACTTCCGGCCTTGCGCAAACCAGTAGATCGTGCGCCCGACAACGAAGGCGAGAGCCGCCCAGAGTGCGATTTTGATAACGAGAGCTAGTGTCATGTTTGACTCCTAAATTTGGTTAGGTGCTGAGGGGAAGCCTAGAGAAAAGTCTTCAGGAATAACCCTTTAGCTGACGATGATTTGCACTGCTTTCGGCAGCACATAGAGTTCCATCGAGCTGGTGGAACGACCCGGGTCCCCGTCGATGTTCGGCGAAACAGGGGAGGAGGTTTCGATGCGCACGGCGGCGACGCGCATGCGGTAGTAGTTGGCCGACTTGTCGGGACGACCCATGGCCATGCGCGCAGAAAACTGCAGCAAACTGCCGAAGCCGTTGGCGGTGATGGCCACGACATCGAGCAGTCCGTCAGAGGCGTTGCAACCGCGGCTCAGGGCCAGCATCGACGGTGGCACTGTGCTGAGGGCGAACAGTGCTGAGGCCTCAAGGCTCACTGCCTTGACCTGAAGGTCTGTATGGCCGTCGGCCAGTAGGGGCGTCAGTTTGTAACGCACCGGGCTGGGTTTGAAGCTGGCTGCCAGCATACGCACCGCGTAGGTGAGCTTGCCAAAGATGCGCTTCATGCGGGGTGTGGCGAAGGAGATGGCATCGGAAATTCTGCCGAAGCCAGTGGCCACCATGAAGAGCTGTTCTTGCTTGATGCCGATGCTATCTGCACTGACCAAGCGCACCATGTCGACTGGCTGAGCTTTGCCGTTGACGATCATGGCGATAAAGCGCGTCGGGTCTGGGCTGGCATAGAAGGCACGGGCAAAGAGATTGCCCGTACCTGCAGGGAAGACGGCCAAGGGAACACCCGAACCGAACAACCCTTCTGCGGCTTGACAGGCCGTTCCGTCACCGCCACAGGCAATCACAGCATCGATGTCACCACGGGCGACGGCCTTTGCTGAGAGCCTTTTGGCAGAGCCGAGATCGGCTGTGGTTGTCAGTTTGACGAGTTCAATGCCCTGGGCTCGGCAAGCTGCTTCCAGCTTGTCGATCGTGCCAGATTTGGCCGATCCGCCCATAGGGTTGAAGATAACAGCGAGACGGTTGTGTGATAGTTTCACCTTAGTCCTTTGCGCAGCTATGGCGCGGTATTGGCTTAATCAGCCTTGTTCCAAGGGGTCTGATCTTGTGTCAGCATGAAAGTGCGCATGCGCTCCCAGTTCGCGGTGAACAGGGCGGCTCGCTTCTTCGACTGCACAAAGTTCAGGTTGTTGTTTTGGTCGTTGGCCGACACGCTGTAATTCCAGCTGCCGTCTTCGACCCATTCGTCGTCGCGCACCGCAAACTTGAGGTGCATGATCTGGTGCTTCTTTGCGGAAGTGCCGACGATCACTTCAATACCCTCAGCTCTGAGCCTATTGATTTGCTCTTGCTGATACTGGGCGCTGCGAGCGATGCTCTGCGACTTATCGACGATTACCTTGATGTCCTTGACGCCGCGCCGATGTAGCTCGATGAGCTTGTCGGTGATGGCGTCATTGGTGTAGCTGTAGACAGCAATTCGCAGCTTGCGCTTAGTGCCGTCGAGGAATTGCAGAAATTCTGCTTGGGAGTCTTCGTAAGGCGAGAATACGGTGGTCATGTAGTCCTGCGGGTCCACGCCACTTTTCGGCAGCGAGTGTCCGTAGAAGCCACCGCCGACACCGGCCATTGCCATGAGCAAGAGCACGATGCCAAAGATTTTTGCTTTTCTCAAAAATTCGGTCATAAGTTTTATCCCTGAGCGCACGTCGGAGAGATTTGCCGCGACAAATCTCTCCGGGTCCTGGTTTGGGTTGTTACTTGCGAGTTAGGAGAATCACGAGCTTTGCTCGTCCACCAGGTCGATGGAGATCAAGTCGGGATTGTGGATATTGGTCGAGATCAGCTTGTTCAGGTCATCACGGGTTAGACGGGCGTTGATGCGCACTTCGACCACTGTGCCGTCACGTCGGCTGAACTTCTCGATGTTCGAGCCCTTGGGGAACAAGTGGCGGACAGCGTCGTACTTGTCGAGCGGGCAGACGATGGCGAGAGTGCGATCGTTCGAGTCATCGGAGGGGAAGATGTAATAGCTCACCTGCAAAACGGCGATGATGATTAGGCTAGCGGTGATTGCCCACAGCAAGTAGCCGAAGCCGCAGAGAATGCCGATTACTGTCGAGAGCAGGATGACAGCAGCGGTGGTGATGCCTTGGGTTTTCCAGCCATTCTTCCAGATCACACCAGCACCGAGGAAGGTGATACCGGCAATGATTTGGCCAGGCAGACGAGCGGGGTCTCCCAGTTTGGTTGCTTCGAAGACGAAGATGCCAACCATGGTGATCAGGCAGGCGCTGGCGGCGACGACCATGTTTGTGCGAACACCAGCGACCTTGCCCCGGCGACGACGCTCAAAACCCAGGGCCATGCCCAGAAGGATGGCGACGACAAGCGGCGGAAGGTAGTTGCTGGTGTTGAGTACGGAGGGATTGACAGCGTAGTTGGAGAACCAGCTATTGAGCCAGTCAGGTACCAAGCTTGAAAGGTTCGGCAGGGCAGTGCCCAGCGGTACACCCGAAGTTAGGTTTGTATTAGACATAGTGACCTCTCGAAAAAAAAAGATGGTTAAGGTCTTCAGCCCGCGACACTGGACTCGAATCGAGGCCATTTGTGACGGTGTCGCGGGCTGGAGGTGTGAAGAAGATGGGGGGTCTTTACGGAGCCTTTAGAAGAAAGAGAGTGAGATACTCATGAGCATGGATATACATGACATCTATTTGCTATCGCTCGTAGATAAAACTCTGGTAAGCGGAGCAAGTGTGTGCTTTCAAAACTCATATTCTTGACTTCTATGATATAGAGTTAGGTTTTCTCTTGGTTTTTCAAAGTTAACGCCGCTCGCGCAAACCTTACGCTAGGTTTCTCCGCGGCTCTAATTGTGAGTGCCGCCTAATGCTTTTAGGGCAGTCTAGAGTCTCTCTGGATTAACCTATGTGATTAACCAGTCAGATTTTGGTTGAGGCAACGCCTCGCCAGGAAGGGAAGATTTTTTCGAAAAAACCTTCCCTTCCTGCTGTACGGTATTTCGAAGTGAGTTTCCAAAAACTGTTGCAAACACTAATTTGTTAATACCGCTGGCGATGGCGCGACATGTGAGATTTTCTCGCTAAATTCGCAAGTTATCCTTTTACTACGGCCACGTGTCCTTGTTTGCCGTAGGCTAAAATTTTGCTGTCGCGAGTAACAACGGCTAGTGCCATTACTCTAGCAGTGGCTACTATTAAGCGATCAGCGGGGTCTCCGTGAAAGTTTGCAGGCAGGCGGGCGCTCTCGATGGCAATATTGGGTAACAACGGTACCAGTCCCACTCCTGGTTTTGACAATGCCTCAGAGATCCATTGTTCGAGGGGCATAGACATGGTCACTCGACCTTTGTTTTCTAAAGTGGCAATTTCCCATAGTGTGATAGCGTGCACAAACACTTCTCCAGTGCGAGCGGCACGATCGATTTGGGCTACAGTTTTCGAAGAAATCTCAGTGCTTGCAGTATTCAGCCAGATCCAAATATGGGTGTCGAGAATCAGTCCGCGTGGAGATTCAGGCGTCATCGGCTTGCCACTCTTCGCCGGTGCCCTCTACCAAGTTACCGTGGATGATCACACTGTCCTTCATGCAACCGAACAAAGTGTAAGGCTCGTCAGCATAAGGAACTAGTCTGGCAAGTGGCTTGCCATGTTTGGTGATGACTATGGGGAGCCGACTACGATTGACTTCATCAATGAGATTCAAACAGTGAGTTTTGAATTCGCCTGCGCCTATACTTTTTTCTTTGGCCATATCGCCCTGCTTCTAGCTAATGCCTGGTGTGCCTGTAATTTTTGTAGCGCCTGTTATTTTTGTAGTGCTTGTTGACAATCTTACCATGGTCATATGACTATGGTCATAATTTTGAATGCAAATTCGATATACAATTCTGCTAAGACATTGATTGGAGAGCGCTATGAACACTGTAGTCACCCCGGAATCACTAGAAAAGCTCAAGGCTGACGGTCTTTATTATGAATACACCAAGGCAGCAGATCCGATTGGCTCTGGCGTAATTTCACAGGTGCCCTATGCTGAATTTAGCGGGGCGTTGCACCAAGGTGACAAGACTGCACTGATTCCTCTTGATGTTAGCAAGGCTTTGGGCTGCGAAGGCCCGGCCACTAGCCCAGCACTCTGTGCCAATTTTGTCCATATTTTGCCCAACGAAAAATTGACCACCAAGTTCAATGCCACTTCCCAGTTGATTTATGTTATTCGTGGTTCGGGCAATACTTTATTTGGTGGCGATCGCATTCCCTACAAAACCGGTGATTTCTTGGTGTTGCCGCTTGGTTGTGAAACTACCCATGAGGCCGATTCGGATACAGCCTTTTATCTAGTACACGACGAGCCGCTTTTGCGCTACCTTGGTGCTGAAGCTAAACATCCGAGATTTAAGCCAACTTTGTATGCCAGCGAAGATTCGCTCAAAGAGTTGGCCCGGGTAGAACATGAGGGGGAGTCTGTTAACCGCAGCCGAGTGAGCATTCTTCTAGCTAACAAAGAAATGGATCAAACTCTCACTGTCACTCATACTTTGTGGGCGATGTTAGGGGTTTTGCCAGAAGGAACAGTGCAACTGCCACATCGCCATCAATCGGTGGCGCTTGATCTAATTCTTGATTGTGAGCCGGGATGCTATTCTCTGGTCGGTAGCAAAATTGATAGTGATGGCAAAATACTCGACCCTAAGCGGGTTGATTGGAAGCCCTATTCGGCCTTCATTACGCCGCCGGGCTATTGGCATGCTCATCATAATGAATCAGGCAAGAAAGCACACTTAATTCCGATGCAAGATGCAGGATTGCATACTTACCTGCGTTCACTCGACATCCGCTTTGTCTTGCCTAAAGCCCGGGTGTGACAATACGACAAACATTTCAGCAGTTCAGCACTTTAATAGCTCTGAGGAATCCCGGTGACCAATGAAAAAATCGTGCATAAGGCGTCCAAGGGGCCGCTCTATGCCGTCTTGGCCTATGGCTCTTGGGGATTTGTGCCGCTGTATTGGAAAGCCGTTGGAGCGGTGCCAGCACCTCAAATGGTGGCGCAGCGAATAGTTTGGTCGCTGCTTACTGTTTCGTTTTTCTTTGTCAATAAAGAGCGGCGGCAAGAGTTAGTGGTTGTGCTCACTTCGCCGCGAAAGCTTGCTTGGATGTTTGGTAGTGCATTATTTCTCAGTTCTAACTGGTTGCTCTTCGTTTATGCCGTTCAACAAAAGTGGCTCTTGCAGGTCAGTTTAGGCTATTTTATTAACCCTCTGGTTAATGTGGTGCTTGGTGCTGTCATTCTTAAAGAGCGACTAAATCGGCTCCAAGTCTTGGCTTTTGTTTTGGCGTCAATTGGGGTTTCAATTTATGGCGTGGGCTTAAATAGCTTCCCCTATTTTTCTATTGCTCTGGCTTTGACTTTTGGCCTTTATGGCTTGATGCGCAAGCAGGCGCCCGTGGAGCCAATGGTTGGCTTGGCGGTGGAATCTATTTTGTTGCTGCCGCTAGCCGTAGGTTATTTGATTTATCAGTGGAACCAAGGTGTTCTGGTGTTCGGTCAAGATTGGCAATTGGCTTTGCTGATTGTCTGTGCTGGACCAATCACTAGTTTTCCCTTGCTTTGGTTTGCCCACGCAGCGCGCAATTTGCCACTTTCAACTTTGGGCTTCTTTCAATATATTGCCCCTACCATGCAATTTGCCCTGGCAGTGTTTTTGTACAAAGAGCCCTTCTCGGCCACTCATCTTTTGGCCTTTGTCTTTATTTGGACGGCGCTGGCTACTTATGTTGGCAATTCGGTCTATCGCCTCAAGCATAGATAGTAAGCAGCTGGAGCAAACTGATATGAGTTGGCTGAACGCTTGCGCTCAGATCTTATAAAAACAGGGAGCGCTTGCGCGCAAATCACATAAAAACAGGGAGCGCTTGCGCGCTCCCTGAGAAGTGGGTTGATTTGAAGAATTCTTACCTAATTCATCCTAATCGTTATCGAATCGTTGATTGACTCGAAAAAAGAATCGCTTCAGTAACTAGTACCGAAGCGAACTTAGAACCTATCTTTTTTTAGCGCCTTTTTTGACGGCTTTTTTTACTGGCTTAGCAGCAGCTTTTTTAGCTGGCTTAGCAGCGGCTTTCTTAGCTGGTTTAGCAGCTGGTTTAGCCTTAGCAAGAACTAGTGTTGGTTGCTTGGAGCGACCATTAACGATGTCCTTGAGTTCTTTACCAGCGCGGAAAGCTGGAACGCGAGCAGCCGCAATTTTCAACGGAGCAAGTGTTCTAGGGTTACGGCCAGTTCTGGCTTTGCGCATACGACGCTCAAAAGTTCCGAAGCCAACTAGAGTGACTTTGTCGCCTTTTGCAAGAGCGCCAGTTACGGTGTGAATAAAAGCGGACAATGTGCGAGTCACTTCTGACTTGGCTTGGCCTGTAGCTTTGGCCACATTTTCTACGAGCTCAGCTCGGTTCATTCTGATTTCCTCCTTATTGGAAATACTTATCCCAACCCACAGCCAGGGATGATAACACCATGTAACTCATACTACAAGCGATTCTGACTGGAAAGTTTTGGATTTTTTCTTTGATGTGTTGATCAATTAGCGATCGATCCAAGCCTGTAGAGATCGCGTAGAACCTGCATGTAGTGCTGTTTTGAACCTTTTAGCTCTTGCTGGTAACAGAAAAATTCAAGAAAAAATTTTTGAAAAAACAAAATCCGATCGAAAAATTTTTCAGCAACTATAATGGAACCCTGTCGGAGTGGCCCTAGCGAGAGCTTCGGAAAGAGACCACCTCTGATCAATTAATTCTGCCGGAATTCTTGGCTATAATCCTTCCCTGGTGCTTATCATGACAACTGTTCTCAAATCAGCAAGACAAGCCACTTTGTCGCTAACCCTATCCTTATCTATAGCATTTGTGTTAGCTCCTTACTCAAGTGCTCAGACTGCCCCAAAGCCAGCTGCTAAGCCTGTTGCAACTAAGGCCGCCCCTACCCCAGGTAGTGCAATGGCCACACCGCAAACGAAGGCCCCGCTTGTTCAAACAGGCAATGTGACTCATTTAGAGGCTGGTTCGAAACCGACCGGTCTAACTGGAAAAATTGAGACGCTTGGCGATCAGTCAAAGGGTACCCAGGCTATCGTATCCAAGTTCCGAGGCCATTGGCAGATGTTCTTACAGAACCCCTGCCATACCGGAAACAGTGCCGTCGAATTGCCGCCTGTTGCTCAAGGTAAGGTGCGCTGGACGTTTCCGGCTGAAGGCCCGATCGATTCATCTCCTGCTATATATAAAGGAGTTATCTATGTGGGCTCCGATGATGGGCATGTTTACGCCATTGACGAGCAAACTGGAAGAATGGTTTGGCGCTCCAAACTTGGTGACAAAGTTAAATCGTCCCCAGCGGTGGGCGATGGCATGCTGATTGTAGGCTGCGAAGACAAGAAGATATATGGATTGGATGCTAAGGACGGAAAGGTAATCTGGTCAGTCGATACTGGTGATCGCGTTTCTTCTTCACCTGCTGTATTCGAGTCTACGGCCTATATTGGTGGGCACGCCGGTATTGTTTACGCTATTGATACTCATAGCGGAAAAGTAAAATGGCAATATCCTGCTGCTGCTTCTTTAAATGTACAACCAGAAGTAAAAGCCATAGATAGCTCAGAAGGCGCCACCGGTAAGGCTTCTACACCGACTGCTGCGGCTACAGCAGTATCGAGCGGCGGAGCACCAACCGATTCTAAACCTGCTATCGGCATTGGTCGCATTACCTCTTCGCCATGCGTCAGTCCTAATTCGGTCATTGTCACTTCGCAAGATCGCAGCGTCTACTGCCTATCTACTAAAGATGGCAGCTTGCAGTGGCAAGTAAAAACCGGTGGGCGTTTGATGGCTTCACCAATGATTTTGGACAATACTGTCTATTTGGGTAGTTGGGATAATGCTTTCTACGCCATTGATATATCGTCTGGTAAGATTCGCTGGAAAGTCGGCGCCCCAGGCTCTTTCAGTATTGCTGCCACGGGCGCCAATGGTCGCATCTTTGCCGGCAATGATGATTTGAAAATGTATTGCCTTGATGCTTCTTCTGGCCGAATTTTGTGGAAAACCCAGCTCAATTCACCAAACCCACTGCTGTCGTCATCGCCAGCAATTGCAGGCAACATGATCTATTGTGGCAGCACTGATGGTTATGTTTACGCAATTGATCTGCGCAATGGTGCAATTAAGTGGAAGTTCAAAACCCAACGGGCCATCGTTAGTAGTCCATCTGTATCACAGTCTGGGGTATGTATCGGTAGCCAGGACGGCAATTTGTACCTGATCAATTGATTTGATCAAGGTCACAGTACTTGTTTACGGCTCAGAACTTAATTTATGGCTCAATACTGGCGGAGGGAGGTTTCTCTTCGCCTTTTTTCTCTTGGCCTTCGCATTTGCTTGGTGGTAAGTCTTCAGTTTCTGAATCAATTAGTTTGGTGTCGATCTTGGCCATCTTCTTTATGTTGTGCGACATGGCTAGCTGGCCCTGAAAAGTTCGCAGAGCCATCACATATTGCGGCACCTGCCGAATGAATTGCATGGGCTCGACATATTCGCCGCCTTCATTCATAACCGTGTAGTGCACGTGTACACCAGTAGAGCGACCGGTTGACCCGGCATAGCCAATCACTCTGCCTCGTTGTACACGCATGCCAGGCATAACCGAATAAGCATTTAAGTGGCCGGTGATTGTGCGTAAGTTTGGATAGGGATGATAAACCTCGACTGCGACCCCGAGATTGCCGCGCCAGCCAACCCGGGTAACAATGCCGTCTAAAAGGCAGTAAACACGGTCGTTTAATTTAGCGCCGAGATCGACGCCACTATGAAAATCGCCACGGCCAGTGACTGGGTGCACTCTATAACCAGCCTTAGATGTGATTACACCCATCCCTACCGGTGTGTACTGAATATCATCGCGCATGGGTGAAATCAATACCGCTGGCGCATAGTAGCCCTTAAAGTTGTAGGCTGACGCAGCGCTGCAAGTCATTAGAGCGCCGAGCACAGTCAAACATTTCAGTTTCGACGATAGCAAGAGCGAACTCCCCGCGGGCTAGAATGTATCCTACGAGCCTATTGCAAGCCCAAGGCCTATCAAAGACCTACCTATTATTAATACCACCACAGCTGCCTATTTAGTCAGCTATTGGTAATAGGTTTCATTTAGTGATCCATGATCATCAAATTCATTGAGTCTGTTGAATCGTCATCGAGCAAGACCTCGCCGGTGTTTTTTACTTTGGTTAAATTGGATGGTGGTGCAAAATCAGTTGGCTTAAATGTCTTTGCCTCGATCTTGTCAGTTGTCAGGTAGTGATGGGTTTTTTGGGAAAACGAGGTGTACTCAACTTGCAGTGGCAGGCCTGGTTTTTTGGGAAGGCCATAGTAATGAAAGAGAAAATGGCCAGCAGCCAGGGGCACGTTGAGCTTACTGCTGCTGACCATTTCAAATAAACGCGGTGCGTTGCTTACTAAGTCTCCAGCTGATTTTTCTTTCTGTCTTTGCGCCATCACTTCTTTCGAAATTTTTGAGTAGGTAGCTGAGCATCCTTTATATGTGGCTTCTTTGAACTTAGTGGTCTTGATGTCATCAAAGGTGACTGATTTGAGTAAGGCCATAGAGTTGCCGTAGGGGCTTTTGTAGTCTTTCAAAGGACCGTGGAAAATCTTTTTGGTCTTGATACTGTATGAGTAAACTTCAGTAAATGGTTTTGGCAGCAGCGATACATATTTATTGCGCAGGTTGGTGATTTTAATGCCGAGGGGGCCAATCAATATTTCGTCTTCGCCAGATGGCTCTGAGTGCTGCGTGAGGCGAAAGCTATTCTTGCCGTCTAAAGCTGCAGGGGCAGGTTTAGTATTGGCTGACTTTCCACTGGATGGATTAGCGCTAGATGCATCCGAATTTGCTGTATTTGTCCTGGTTGAAGTGGTGGTTGCGGGGCTGCCGTTAGCAGGATTCGTGCTGGCCAATGTGCAGAGTAATACTGCCGCAGCCGAGGCTGACATAATCGCTAATATATGCACTGATGGTACTGGGAATCTCGGGCAGGTAAGCATTTTTCACCTGACTGCATGCTGGCCTTAGCTAATTACCTGTGATTCCGGGAGCATTTCATCGAGCAGTTTATTTATTACTGTTGGATTAGCTTTGCCTTTGGCTGCTTTCATTACTTCACCAAAGAAATACTGACGCAGTTTGACTTTGCCGTTTTTGTAATCTTCTAACTGTTTAGTGCTGCGCGCCATTACTTCTTCTACCATAGCGCGAATTGGCCCCTCATCTGAAACTTGAGCGAGACCTTTAGAGTCAATTAGTTTGTTGACGTCACCGCCATCTTTGAGTAAATCGACTATCAATGGTTTAGCCGCTGTGGAACCGAGTTTTCCGGAGGTCACCGCTGCACAGAGGGCGTGGAGATTTTCTGGAGTCAATTTTGTTTCAGCGAATTCTATTTTGGCTTCTTGCAGGCATCAGTGGCCGGGGCGCCGAGTTTAATTGTCTGGTCAAAGAAGTCACTTAAATCTTTTGCTTCGGTCAGAATGGCTGCGTCTTCGCTTGAGAGGCCGAGACTTTCGGTATAGCGCTTGCGTCTTTGCTCAGGTAGCTCTGGCAGATTTTTCTCTACTTCTTTGACCCACTCACGACTGATGGCAAGTGGCATTAAGTCTGGCTCTGGGAAGTAGCGATAGTCGTGGGCGTGTTCTTTTGAACGCATTGGATGGGTCTTGCGATCGCCTTCATTCCACAATCTGGTTTCTTGAACAATGCGCTCACCTTTGTCAAGCAATGCTGATTGGCGCTCGATTTCAGACTGAATGGCATTTTTCACTGCTTGAAAACTGTTCATGTTTTTGATTTCTGCTCTGGTACCAAGTTCGGTTGTACCGAGTTTTCGCAGTGATACGTTGGCATCACAGCGGAAGCTGCCTTCTTCTAGGTTGCCGTCGCAGACTTCGACATAGCGCAAGATGCGGCGCAATTCGATGAGATAGTTAGCGGCTTCTTCGGGGCTACTAATATCTGGCTCGCTAACTATTTCGAGCAAGGGCATACTAGAGCGGTTGTAATCGGCCAAGCTGTAATCAGAACCATGCAGGCCATCAGCCCCTGAGTGCACAAGCTTTCCGGCGTCTTCTTCTAAGTGAGCGCGGGTAATGCGAATTTTTTTGCCGTTGATTTCGAGATGGCCTCTCTCGCAAATCGGGTGCTCGTATTGCGATATTTGATAGCCCTTGGGCAAATCAGGATAGAAATAGTTTTTGCGATCAAAGTGACATTGTTCAGCGATGTGGCAATTGAGGGCTAGGCCAGCGCGGATGCCGAATTCGACTGCTTGCTTGTTGAGCACTGGCAGCACACCAGGCATGCCAATGCAAACTGGGCAAATTTGTTCATTTGGGCCCATGCCAAATTCGGTGGGACAACCACAGAAAATTTTGGTTTTAGTTTTTAGTTGGGCATGTACTTCTAGCCCAATCACTGGCTCCCAGGTCATTGTTTAACTCCAATCGGCAATACAAAAGCTTAGCAGGGAATGCTTGTTAGTGCGCCATGCTATCGGTCGCGTCAGTTCCAGCCACTCCAACTTCAGCTTTTTCTTTCTGACTTTTTTGGCCTTTCTTGTTGCTCTTTTCGACTTTAGCTGCGTCTTTGGCTGATTGTTTCTTCAGGCCTGGGCCGAACATCATTTTCCATAATGGCCGTGGCCCTTCAATTACTTCATTGAAGTGAGCGGCAGCAACGTCTACTTCATCGGCTGCACTTCTGACTTTAGTCATAGTTGATCTAATGTCATCTTTGAAGCCGGGTTCGCTAACAAGGCCGTCTAGCTTGGTCATAGCTTCTTTCAAATTAGTGATAGCCACTTTGACGTCGCTGCGTAGTTCTTTGTCTTCGCTGATGGTTTTGACTGAATCAATCGACTTAGCAATGCGCTCAGTCGAGTCATTGACTTTGGTCAACATCGTCAGTACGTCTGTTCTCAGTCCCTGATCTTTTAGAGTGCCGCTCAATTCATGCATGGTTGTGCCAATGCTATCGGCGGTTTGTCTGGCTAGCTGAGCGGTTTCTTTGAGGTCGCCACTAAAGCCAGGGTTCTCAAGCACTTTGTTGAGGCGCTTTGATGTAGTGGTGAGATTGCCCGCTAGTACATTTATAGACTCAGCGGTTCTTGAACTCTTGGTGAAGAATGTATTGGCGCCAGTTGAGACGTTTCTGTAAGAATCAGCCACTTGGCCCACTTTGGTAGATGTAGTGCTGAAGTTTTCAGAGGCCACTTTGAGGGTGTCCATGTTGCTGTTCAATTTTTTTGCAGCTTCATTGATGTTGTGTACTGTTTCGCCAGAATGGCGCAAAGCTTCTGCTAGGCTTATACCAACGTCATCGCCGCCAACGTCAGTAACAAGATGATTGAGTTTGGTGGCAATCTTGTTGGCTATCAGCTCTAAGCGTACTGGGTCTTGCCCCATAACAATTGCACCGGGCTCGATTGCGGCTGGCGACTCGCCTTGCTTGGTTTCAGGCAAAGTAATTTCGATATATTTTGCGCCGACTAGGCCTTGGGTCTGAATAGTGATGGCAGAGCCTTTGGGAATAGTGATGTCTTCGCTGCTAATTTTGAGGTGAACTAAAACTTGGCCCTTGCCCTTGAGATCAATCTGTTCTACTTGACCAATGCGCACACCGTTAATATTGACAGGAGCATTGTTGTTCAAGCCGGCCACGTCATGAAACTGGGCAATGAAGCGTTGCGGTGGATGCATTATAGAAAGGCCCTTGAGCCAGCCCCAGCCGAACAGCAACATACAGGCCGCCGTCATGACGAACAATCCTACTCTTGCTGAGATTTTGGGTGATAGCTCCATCGTTTTTCCTGCTGTATGTGCTCGTGGACGTTAGTTCTAGATTTGGTCTTTTAAAGTTAGGTAGGCAGATTTTAAATTTTCGCTGCTAGCATTGGCCCTTCTCTTGAGCCCGAGGCAAACTGTTTC
>LNEX01000530.1 GCA_001464165.1 bacterium Ga0077546 | reverse complement strand
TTGTGGCTGGTCAGACATTGCTGGCTCCTGAGTCGATTGCTATTCCTTAAGATAATGCAACGGAGGCCTAGTTGTAATGGGGGGATTACGCTCGCTAGATTAAGCTGACAAGGTAAAGTACTTTAGCCTTCTAAGGCAACAATACCGGGGACCTGTGGCCTATTAGTGCTACGATTTTAGGCTGAGCGCTAACTCTAAGGGCAAGTTTAACGGCATAAATCTATGGCTGGAAAGCAATTATTAGTGATAATGGGTGTGATGGCTGCCTTTCTGGTTTGCACTGGCGCTACTTATTATTGGGCTTGGTTCAATGTTTGGAGCGCTGATCAACACGGGCCAGCAATCGGTGCAGAGCCCCTAAAGATTAAACTTGTGGCTGTGACAAAGGACATTCCAGCTGGCGCAGAAATTGACGCAACCAGTGTCGATGAACACTACGAAACTGTCGACCACATTGCTCTTGATGCATTCTCTTTTGCCTCTGAGTGTATCGGATGCAAGACCAAGTGGGCCGTGAAGAAAGGGCAGTATTTGGCCAAGCATGACATTCTGCCCGACTTAAAGTAACCAGATAAAATGACTGAGAAAAACACAGCTTTAAAGCCAATCAAATATTTTTTGTTTCTCTTGCCTATAGCAATGGCTGCAGGATACTACGCTGGCAATGAAATCGCTATTAGCGAAGTGGCTATGCACAAAGCGGAAAAACTTGAGGCAAACACGGCTCAAGGAACAGTTATTCGTGTGTTGCAGAGTGTGCCATCAGATACGGTGATTGATGCGGCTGTAGTGCAAGAGCAGAAGGCATTTAGTAATCGGATAGAACCTGATTTGGTTAATTCGATTAGCCGAGTGGTTGGTAACAAAACTAAGTATGGCTTGAGTAAGGGCCAGTTGGTTGTGAGAGACGATTTAGCAAATTAATTGGAGACCAAAATTGAACAAGCCGAGTATGCACAAGGGGTTAACTAGTTTTCGTCACCTTAGTTATAGAGCTGTCCTGACACTGCTTGTGGTTGCGCTGTTGCAAGCTCCAGCTGTGCAGGCTGGTGGAAATGACAGTTTGCAGCGTGACACTGATCAACTAGTGCGTTCTGTGCAGACCGCTTTGACTCTACAAGGCAAGTGGCCGCCGCCTGTGGGAAGCCAGGAAATGCAACTTTGCACCGCCTTGCAAGCCTTTAGCCAGGATGTTAAACGGGCTCCACGCAGCTCGAATAATAACCAATATCAGAGCGGCCAATTTGGAGATCCGCAGTTTGCCAGCCTGCAGGCCAGCGCGGCCAGTGTTGATAGTTTCATCGGCTTGGCCAGTAACTCTCCTGATGTGCCGTCGCGCTGGATGAATATTAAAAACGAAATAGGTTTTTTTAGCGGCAATCCTTATGGCAGTCCTTATGGCAGTCCTTATAGCAATCATTATGGCAATCCGAACGCTAACCCCTACGGAAATTCGTATCATCAAGGCTTAGTTAATCAAGCTGGCATTCACTCTGGCTTTCACCATGGGTTCAATCCGGCATTTAATCCAGGATTCAATGGTAATACCGGTTTTAATGGCAGCAATTTTGGCACAAACAGTTTTGGCAGCAGTAGCAGCGGATTTAATAATCCAGGCTTTAATAACAATTTTGGCAATCAATTTGCCAATACTAGTCTCAATGTGAGCGGACGAGTCAGTGATTTGAACAATGCCATGCGTGATTTTTCTAGTTTTTCTCAGAAGTCGCTGGGGTCGGGTGGTTTTAATGCTGGCAATCCCTCAGCCATTTTCGCTATGGCCAATGCCTTGCAGCAATTGCAATCGACCGTGAAGAGCGCTGGCAATAGTTTGGCGCGTTCCAACAGCTATGGTCAGCAGCAGATGCAAGTGCAGTTGATGGCAACTGCCTTTAATAATTTCGAGACACAGTTCAATCAGGCTGGCCCCAATGCTGCCGTACAGATGCGCTATGGGCAGCTTAAGCAACAGTTCTCAATTCTGCAGCATTCTGTATTAATGAATTCGGGGCGTATGCGTTAATCTGAGAATTCAAAAAAAACTTAGATGGAATGTTTTTACTCACGTCTTTTTCACGTTGTTGCCATTAGTTTAATAGAGCAAACGCACCGCACCTGAGTGCGACTCACAAGAGCCAAGTCAAGAATCAAGTTGAGAGTCAACTGAGCGTTGCCTTAGCGCTAATGAGAGCGAACAGCAAAATTTTATAAAGTTACCGTGGGGGTAGAGACGAATCCCGGTAGGTTGAAGCCATCAACCTTCCGGGAATCGACTCTTTTTAGGGTACTTATTTTTTTAAAGTGGTTTTGGGAACTTTTGTAGATTGGCCTGTGTCGCTAGACCAGTCGATTCTTTAGAACAATCGTGCTCAAAAATTGAGTTCGAAAGAAGTGAAAGAAGGAAGGTCTCTATGTCTAAGAAGAAAACGCAAAGTGCTTCTGCATTTGAAATGATCAAAGTTCGATTGCGCGCGGAGCGTGCTCGGCTAGCTTGTTCCGCTCGCTCTGTTGCGGCAGAAACCTGGCTGCGTGCCTTTTATAAGAATGTTTCAGTGCGGAGAACCAACACCATTAAAGAACAGTTGTTTCTTCCTGTGCGTGACTCTCAGCTACTGGTGGCAGTTGTGGAGAATATTGGTAAAGCTCCTGAGACATTGTCTCAAATGGCTGCTGATAAGCACCCTGAGGTTCGCACTGCCGTGGCTGACAATCCCGCTGCACCGGTGAGTACACTGATGGCACTAGCCCACGATCCTGATGTAGATGTACGTTATTGTTTGGCTGAGAACAACAATCTGCCGTCGCCCGTGCTTAGTGAACTTACGCGTGACGAAAACCCGTATGTCGCTTCGCGCGCTCAAGATACTTTGGGCCGTCGTATCAAGACTGCTGCTAGAGCTGGTACATATGCCCCTTTTGTTGGTGAGGCCTCTTCGATTAACTCCTGCTGCGTACCGGTTTAAGTGGCTTTCAAGCCACTAATCAACAGCTCTAGTGTTAGCCTCGCTTGTTTCAAAATCTGAGTCTTTTTGACGCAGGTTTCAGACTCGCTGTAGTTGTTGAGATATGGCGGATAAAGCGAAGAAGTGGTCATTAAAATTGTTATGGCCATTTCTTCGCTGGCTTTCTCCGGTGCTATTTCACCAGCACTTGCTGCCATTTTCAGTAATTGAAGAACGGTGGTGCGTTGAGAAAGATAGAAGTGATCAAAGCGGCTCTTCATTGCCGCTGAGGTATGCAGCAATGCCTCAGGTGCATGAGTGTCGCGTGTGACTTTGTCATAGACTAAGCCAATGCTCTGTTCAAGAATTTCTTTGAGAGTTGATAATGGTGAGCTTGTTGCATTGTCAAGCCTCTCTTGCATGCACCGTTTCAGTAGATCAACGTGGTTTGATAGAATGGCCAAGAGTATGTCGTCTTTGGTGCGAAAATCGAGATAAATAGACCCTTTGCCAATGCCTAGATGGCGAGCGATGTCGTCGATGCTTGTGCGCTCGTAGCCGTAGCGCCCGAACAGTTCTTCGGCGG
This sequence comes from bacterium Ga0077546, assembly GCA_001464165.1. The sequence continues at coordinate 1,416 of LNEX01000530.1, read as the reverse complement.
CAGCAACAATTAGCGCTGCTCTGTTGGGAATAGATTTCGTTCGGGCCATATCCGCTGCTTTTTGAGCTATTCTTGACCAAGTTAGCATATTGGTCATTTGTTGGCAAAAAGTACAGTCAAGATTTCAGCCAGAATTGCTGACGAATTTTTGGCAGAAAATATATTGTGATGAATCCCGCCCTGTAGCGGGAAAATTGTCTGTACCGTGTGCGAGGCTTGCCGTGTTTGTCGCTTGGTTATCTGCAAGAGCGTTTTTCCTCGGTGTTGCGATCGCTTCAATGGGCCCAATTGTCGCTTGTAATGCTGTGTTGGCAGACAGCAGTGATTTTCACCTAGCTCCTTCGGTCGAAGCTAGGTACAAGAAACTCATAGCCAGCCATAAGAGGACCTACTCAGATGAGGAAATCTATTTCTTGTGTGTTGTCGGTGAGCAGTTTATGGAGAATAAGCACATCGGCGAGGCCAAGCGGATCTTTGAGAAACTGCGTCAGGCGAATTGTCTCACTGCCGATGTTCTGTGTGGCTCCGCATACTCTTACATGGATGATTTTGATGATACTGCAGATGCAGCTAAGGCCGAGAAGTTTTTGAAGCAGGCCATTGCTATCGATAAAAACTGTAGCAAAGCCTATTGCCGTTTAGCCGAAATTGCTTTGATTCAAGACCGTGTAGAGCCATCGCTAACTCTCGTTAACCAGGCCCTAAAGTGTCCTCAAGTCTTCACCTTGTCGTATCTAGTCAAGGCTAGAGTACTCAATGTGCTCAAGCGCTATGAGCAGGCCTATAAGGCTGTTCTTGACGCAGAGAAATATTATGGTAAGTGTGTTGGGGTGTACAGCACTAAGGCTGGCATTCTAGAGCAGCTGGGGCGCAATTCTGAGGCGGCCGATGCGTATCGCCAGTCGGACAAGCGTCATCCGTCTGATTGGGCAAGGCACCAAATAGTCAATTGTTTGCTCAAGGCCGGAAAGCCCGAGGAAGCACTAATGGAGACGGCCCGCCTTATGGCGATGGTGCCTAACGATCCTGATGTCTTTCGTCTGCGCAGTAGCATTTACAGGAAGCTTAAAAATTATCCTGCTGCCTTGAAAGACTTAGATAAAGTAATTGCTTCTGAACCTAGTTCTATTGCCTACAAAGAACGAGCCGATTTGCATGTCCGTATGGGAAATGTGGAAAAATCGAAAGCTGATTTGGCTGCGGCTCGAAAAATTCTTGAGTAGTGTCAGGTCGCTTTATTCAATTCCTGCGCGAACGCCAGCTAGAGTCATAGCTATCATGCTGTCAGCGTATTTGCGCAGAGTCGCTTCTGTAAATGATTTGGGGTCGCGGGTTTTGAGTCGTTCGTATGGGGGGAAAAGGGCGGCAAGCAGATAACAGACAAGTTCAGCTTGATATAGGTAAAGATCGGGCGCT
>LNEX01000529.1 GCA_001464165.1 bacterium Ga0077546 | reverse complement strand
TATCCTGCAGCCGGCAGTGACTTATATACGAACTAAATATTTCTATCACGCTACAGGCGGCTTCTCGGCATTTACCAAAATCACAAAAGAAGCCGCTTAGAAGTGCTGCTCTGCCAGTAGGGACAGTGTCAGCTCTGACGACAATTAATGTTCGTTCTTGCTCTATCGCCATTGTAGTCAGCTCTACATATGTTGACGCGTGACAGGTCTCTTTCATGAGTCCAATTATTCGTTTACCGTCGGCATCGAGCAGCCAAGACTCATCAGCGACTCGCTCTGTCATGTAATTTTGGCACAATCGTATGGCAAATATTTGAGGGAGATCGATCACGAACGAATGAACATATGCTGGAGGTCCAAATTTAGAACGTAGATAAACCTTCCCCAAAATAGTTAGACTCAATATTGCTGAAGTGCTGACGAAAGCAGCGAAAACAGTTGACCAAAGCCAGTCCTCGCTTCCCAAAGTGTCACTAAAGAAACCAGTACTAATATATGAAACTACTTCAGTCACTACGTCTGATATGCAGAACAAAATAAATGAGACAATGCCTACGGCTAGAAAGATGCAGAGAGCCTGAAGGGACGTGTGCAAATCATCATTTGAGTGACAAAGTTTTTTAATTTTGTTACTAGACGGAAGAGCCGCATAAAATCTACTCATCATTAGCCTGCCAATAAAGTTGGTTGGGTCTCTATTAGGCAATTAAACTATGGAGAAATGTCTAAACCATGTCTAACTATCTCCGGAATCGTAAAGATTCGGAATCGTAAAGGGCCTCGCGTTTAAGTATGAAATGGCTGAAAATTTGTCGCGTAGATCAGGAGTAGGTGTCTATATTTAAGGGCAACAAAATAAAAGGGTTAAAAGTCGGCTGCAAAATGCAGTAGTCTCTTAACCCTTTTCGAACGTGCGGTCGCAGTCAACTAGAACTTTGTGATTGAATCAGTCAGTTTTTTCACTGTCTCGATTGTCAGGGGCTGTGGGTCTGCTGAGGTATCTATCGATTGAGCCATGACGAAAATAATCTTTCCGCTGGTTGTTGATTTGAGAGCACCAAAGAAAGTGTTATCAACCTTGCCGTCTGGTCTTGTTGCTTGCTCGGCGTTACCAATAACGTATGGCATCTTCTGTCCCGCGACATCTAGCGTTGAGTGAGAGCTGACTTTTAGTTTTTTCGCAGCTGAAGCACCGGTGCCTGAGGCAGCAGTGCTTGGTACACCGGGAGCACCTGGTGCGCTTGGGGCCGCCCCGCCTTTGGCAATTTCATCAATGGCTTGTTCTGGCGTGGTGGCAGCTTTAGTATTTGCTGTCTCAGGCACAGTGAAGAAAGTGTAAATGGCTTTGGTATCGTCGCCTTGAATGACCACCATTGGTGTGTCAAAGAAATTTGCACCGAACTTATACTGGAAACCGGTTGGTAGTGGATCGGCAATAGTCATGAATATGGCGGCTGCTTCTTTTACTTTTGTCGGGCTGGTGACACTTTGAAAGCCCATAAACATCACTACGCAAAGACCGATAAAGCCAAGCAGGCAAAGACCTGCTGCAATAAGGACGACCTTAAGCCAGGTTGCCATGCCCCGAGTGCTTCTCCAGCGGGATTGATTTTTCATGCTTTTGCCTTCTAGTAAGTGTTGAATACAGGGCCGCCAAGTGTTGCTTGAGGTTGCCTAATCTTAATCGATTGCAGACAGATGTTTAAAGACAATTTGGTTGTCAGGCCAGTTCTAAACTATCAGTTCTTACCATTTATGTCTAAAGGCAATAGCTCCAGCGAGGGCTAGAGCTATTGCTTTTAGTGAGATGGAGAGATGGAGAGTTCATTTTTGTGACGCTCTGTGGCTAGAGCTATTTTTTTATGGGCTAACTGATGTTTGCGAACCGGCCGAGGTGACGTTACCTGTTGAGGATGGCGGTGTGAAGACTGCTTTGTCTGAACCCGTCTGGGTTGGCGCATCGCTAGTAGGTTTGGTGCTGCCATCTCCTGAAGATTCGCTACCCGTGAGGCCGTCAGCTATAGGAGAGTCTGGTGAGCCTACTGTGCTAGCGCCAGCCCTGTCTGTGCCAGCTCCGGCGCTGGTTGCCTGTGAGTCGGACTCAATAGATTTCGCTGCACTACCGTCTTTAGACTGCTCGCGATTGGTGCTAGCGTCACTGCCGGAGGGGCTGCTTGATGTTGCTGCACTACCGTCTTTAGACTGCTCGCGGTTGGTGCTAGCCTCACTGCCAGAGAGGCTGCTTGATGTCGCGGAGCCGTTGTCTTTCGACTGTTTTCCATCGCCAAAATCAGACATATCGAAGGCTGGCAGAATTGGCTTGTCGCCTTTGGTCATTGCTTCAGTTTGGCTAGCTACCTCAGCTTTGCTGTTGTTGGGAACAGCTTCACGGGCGGAGTTGATTTCGTTCTGGGCATTACTGAGTGTAGCGTCAGTGGTTTTGCCAACGTTTTCTCGTTCAACTTTTGACGGTTGGAAATCTATATCAGCCATGGTTCACCTACTAAGTTGGGGGTGGTCAAGTCAATTGCGGTGGTTTCTTGCGACAAGCGATTCGATGTAGCAACAATAGTGGCAACTACGTGAAACAAACGTGACAGCTATGAATGAGAAAGCCGGATATCGAAATATCCGGCTTTCAATTTGTTTTGACTAGATAAGAGCTAGACCTAGATATAACCCAGATTCTGCTGAGCACCTGCTGGTGGCAAGATGCGCAGACGTCTTTGCGGTTCGTCTCCTACACTGCGGCTTGAAAGATTGAAGCGTTCCACTAATTGGTGCTGCAATCTTCTTATATACGCTTTGCGGGGCGTGAGTTCAGTTGGTTCAAGCCGATCCATCACCCGGCCAATGGCCTGCCGTGCTTCTTCTAAAGCGACTTCGGTTTCATCAATATCGCCTTCGATATCAACAGAACCGATTGTCGATTCTTCAAGGTGGAGTGCTTCTCTTAGGGCTTTTTGAATCTGTGGCAAGTTATTGCTCTTAACTACATAGACTGGCACTCCTTGAGCTTCAGCGAGGCTGAAGATCTTGGCGCCGGCCCGAGCATAGCTGCGCAGTGCGAGAATTGCATCGGCTTCGTCAATTCCCTTTACCACTTCCACTGGCAACTGTAGGGTCTTTACCACGCGTTCTAGGAGCCCCTTGCTAACGGCGTATGGATAGACCTTGAGGTGAGTCTCTTTAGGAGAAGCCCAGTCGCTGGAGAAAGGCTCTAGGCCTTCGACCATCGATACAGTAACGGTAGGTTCTGGTTTTTGTACAACAGCAAAACTTCCCGTAGCTTCGTCGCGGCGACGAATCTCAGGATGAATTTGCCAGCCGCGCAGTAGTTGATCCACAGCTTCAGCGACGTTGCGGTGCACTGCCAGAGTCTGTCTATCAAGAATTTCGATACAGATATCAAATGTTGGTTCAGCCGAGCGCTCCAGCACTGTTTTTTGTGTGCCCCGTCTTCTTGCTTCATCGTCGCCCAGGGTAACGGTTTGAATGCCACCGACCAAGTCAACGAGAGTTGGGTTTTTAAGCAAGTTGTCGAGGGCGCTACCGTGGGCCGTGCCAATTAATGTGACGCCGCGTTCAGCAATTGTTCTTGCTGCTTGGGCTTCTTCTTCTGTTCCGATTTCGTCGATAACAATCACTTCAGGAGTGTGATTCTCTACCGCTTCAATCATGACGGCAGCTTGTTGCTCTGAGCGCGGCACTTGCATGCGTCTGGCTTTGCCGATAGCGGGGTGCGGTACATCGCCGTCGCCAGCAATTTCGTTAGAAGTGTCAATAACGATTACTCGTTTCATCAACTCGTCAGCAAGCACCCGAGCCATTTCTCTTAGCTTGGTTGTTTTGCCAACCCCTGGTGGTCCGAGAAATAGAATTGACTTACCTGACTCAACCAAGTCGCGAATAACTTCGATTGTGCCTGAAATAGCACGACCGACCCGACAGGTGAGGCCAATGATTTTGCCTGCTCGGTTGCGTAATGCGGAGATTCTATGCAGAGTTCTTTCGATGCCAGCACGGTTGTCGTTTGAGAATTGACCCACTCTTGCTACGGCTGCTTCGAGGTCATCATGGGTAATAGGTTGGTCTGATAGATAGAGCGTATGTCTATCGAGATAGCGAGCTTCAGGCAGGCGGCCTAAATCCATTACTACTTCGTAGCATTTCTGGTGGCAGAATCTCTAAGAAAGAGGTTAGATCGGCGGCTGGAGCAATCACGTCCATTTAGTATCTCCGTGGTAGTCGAACGATGCGCAAAGGCGCTGGACATAAGGGTTTAACACAGGGGTTGAACATAAAAAAAGATATGGTGGACTTAGAGCTTCACATGCTTAGTTGGCTATGACTGTGAACTGTTTGTTCTCAGTCAATTCAAGCACCTCCTCGGTAATTTTTTGGCCGGGTATAAGTACCGGGATTCCTGGTGGGCATGGGCAGACGATCTCCGCCGAGATCTGGCCCTGGGCCTCTTGCCTTGCTACGACATGAGTTTTTTGTTTAAGCGCTTGATCGGGGGTGAGCACCGGTTCGAAACCAGGCTTTTGAATAAGGGTTTTATTGGCTAGAGAAAATAGCGGGCTGACTGGCTTTTCTTGGGCCGTAAAGGCAATAAGTGCTTGACCAAGTATCTCTATATCTTTTTCCTGGCTGCCAGCTCCAAGCATAAATAGAACGCCTTGACCGAGAATAGCTTCTGGGAAAATACCGCGATCAACTAAAAAGTTGTAGAGATTGGTTGCTTCTTCTTGTTCAGGGCTCACCAGTATGTGCGTCGGTGAAGTGCCACGGCTGCTGACGCTACTATTGCTTGAGTTATTGCTGTTAGCATAAATGCGCAGGGCACCGGCTGTCTTTATCTTGGCCTCGAGCAAACTCTTCAGTTCTGTAACGTAATTGAGAAGCTCGGCACCGCTGGCGCTAGCTAAATATTTTGCAGTGCGTTCAATTGATGTGAGAAGCAGATAGCTTGGGCTTGAGCTCGTCAGTATATTGAGCGAGCGCCGCACTGAATCAGGATTGAGCAAACTATTCTTGCTGAGGTGAACCAGTCCGGTCTGGGTCAGGCCAGGCAATGTTTTGTGCAGTGAGTGTGCTACCGCGTCAGCCCCGCATGTTAAAGCCGAGCGTTTGTCGTTAGCTAAGAAATGCGCTCCGTGAGCTTCATCTACTATTAGGGCAACACCGTGGCTGTGAGCCAAATTGGCTAGACTTTCAATGTCGCTTAAAGCGCCTTGATAGGTCGGTGATACCACTAAAATGGCTGCCACATTCTCTTTGGTATTCTCGGCTTTTGCTTCTTTGAGGGCCCGCTCTACAGCGTTCACCGTCGCGCTGCCCCAAAAGCCCCAGCTGGTTTCCCAGATTGGCTCATACCATATAGGTGTCAGGCCAGCCAGTGTAATAGCTTGAATGGCTGCACGATGAGCGTTGCGAGGCATAAGAATGCTGTTGCCCAGTTCACGAGCTGCCAAAATTGCTGACATTAAGGCTGCCGATGCGCCATTGACTGAGAGAAATGTAGCTGCACTGCCCCAGATCTTGCTACAGGTGTGCTCTATATCGCTAAGTACGCCCTGCGGCTGCGACAGCTCGTCTAGCCCTGGAAGCTCAGTTAAATCGCTGAGTGCATTGAGCCACGAACCTGAAGCGAAGAGTTCGTCGAGGCGGCCTTTGTGACCGGGTGTATGAAAAGAAGCTTTTTCAAAATTGATATGACGCTCCATGGCACTGTTTAGAGAGTTCCATGAATTTATTGTTGTCAGTGAACTGCCTGGTTCGGTCAATTTTGAGGACCTTACTTGGTAGTAACCGCTCGTGTTGCTTGATAGCAGCATCACAGCATATTTAGTATAGCACGGCGCCTATTGGCAAATCGGCGGCAAATGCTGTCAGGAAGCGCACTTTGGTATATAGCATTTGTATTGATTGAGTGATATTCAATGGCTTTTTTGTACATTGAATTGGCTGTTGCACTAATTTTATTAGCTGTTTCTATTGACAACCGCGGTGTCGGCTGATTTGTTGTTATTCGGGAGCTTCAGTCGTGTAGGGAAAAACCTGCGAAAAATCTCTGTAAGCCTGAAAACGTCTTTCAGGTAAAGCTTTTCGACCTTTTTGAAAGCTTTGTGCCAAAGGCTTGACAGTTTGTAGTCGACCGGTCTAGTATTGATCTATCGAGCATAACGAATATTCGAGCATAACGAATATTCGAAGGCTCAGCAAAATCAGACATTGGTCCAGGAGGACGCATGACAGCAGTTCAAGAACAAATCAAAACAGGGGTCGCTAAAAGGCTACAAGGCAAAGTTGCCTTGGTCACTGGTGGGTCGCGTGGTATCGGTGCGGCAATCGCTCTTAAATTAGCTGCAGAGGGTGCTAGCGTTGCTCTTAGTTATGCTAGCAATAAAGAAGCTGCCGAAAAAGTTGTGGCCGAAATCACGGCGCTTGGCTCAGAGGCCGTGGCCGTCAAAGCAAATGTCACCTCGGCGCAAGACAGTGCAGCATTTGTTGCTGAGATCACAAAGACATTTGGTAATGGCAAAATTGATATTCTCGTCAACAATGCTGGCGTCTTTGAAATGGGGCCAATTGACGCTATTGACGTAGAGCAGTTTGATCGTTTGTTTGACGTTAATGTCAAAGGCGTAATTGCCACTACAATCGCTGCTCTTCCGCACATGAATGACGGCGGTCGTATCATCAATATTTCGTCAGGAGCCGCTGATGCCACTATGATTGGTGCTAGCCTTTATTCGGCTACCAAATCGGCCCTTGATACTCTCTCTAGAATATGGGCTCAAGATCTAGGTAAGCGCCAGATTACAGTCAACTCTGTTTCGCCAGGTGTTACTGTCACTGATATGTTTAAAAATGGCGTACCTGAAGAAGGTCACCAATACATGATTGATAAAACTGCTCTAGGTAGATTGGGGCAACCAGAGGATATTGCCGATGTTGTTGCCTTCGTCGCATCAGGCGACGCTCGATGGATCACTGGACAAGTGATCAATGTTGACGGTGGCATCGTCATTTAACAGGGAGAAAACTAGCCAATTACGCGCGGTTCAATCTCTAGCAGTTTCAATGCTGTGTCGGTCAATATGGCTGAACCCAGATGAAGTGCCGATTCGTCGATGAGAAAATCGTGAGCATGATGATTGCGAATACAGCCCGGAAGGCCAACTCCAAGGTAGAGGATGGCGCCGGGCTGTAGTTCAAGATAACGGCCAAAATCGTCGGCATATGTGGTGCGATTGACTAAGCTAACATTGTCGGCGCCTAAAATTTCTTCACTGCATTGGCGCAGCAAATTGACTATATCGGCACTGCTGCGGCCATTGGAGCTGTCTGCTAAGTCGGTTTCTTGTTTGGCTGGTTGTACAAGAGCAGCTTTTTTTGTGCGAACAGTGGCATCAACATGCAAGCTGAGAACGGCAAAGGTTTCTTCTAATGCACCAGCTTTAGTTACCCTGTCAGCGCCTTCGTGGCGTGATAGCAGAGTCGCTTCGCTACCGGGTTGCATAATAATGCGCAGGCCGACATCAGTTCTTCCTCTTAGTCGCCTAGCTAAAATGCGGGCGGCGCCTAATACACAGGCCATGTTGGCGTCATGTCCACAGGCGTGTAGAACTGAGGTTTCGCTTTGACCTGGCATAGCCACACTAAGGGCATCCATCGCTACTTGCAGGGCCAAGGTCTCACCACTGCCTATTTGGGCAAGGATGCCCGTTCCGGCAATAGGCTTGACGCTAAAACCAAATGAGGCTAGCTTTTCGCTAACAAGTTTGGCTGTTTCTACTTCTGAAAATGCCAGTTCTGGAATGCTGTTGAGTTGGCGGCGCCAGCTAACAATATCTTCTTGAATATTTTCGGCTTGTTGAAGAGAGGTTGGTAATTTCATAGCTTGCACAGCATAGCTCTTTCTCTAGGTCAGCAGCAACTTGCGTGAGCCTAAAATATGCCATATTTGGTTTTTGCCAGTCGGTTTGCTCGTAAACAATAGGTAGTTCTCCGATAAAACAGTTATTTCGTCGGCCAAGTCAATGTCTTTCAAACTTTCGCTCTTGAATCCACCTAATGGCTTGGCCGGAAGAATTCATTTGATTGCGTGTCGATTTTGTGTCAGCAGAGTGAGGCGATGCAAGATGCATTGTTGCGGCTTTTACGATGCCAAATCCGACAAAGTGGCTCAAGAAAAATATCTACTTCGTGCTTCCGTACCCCGAAATTGAGTCAAAGGTGCGCTCTTTAGAACTCCATAAGCTATCTGTTGCCGGCCTAAGGCCCAGGACGGTTAGCGTTATGCTCTCTTGCTAAACCGGCTCTTCTCTTGTTAGGCATAACTATAAATATTATTCACCAAATTTTTTCACAGAAAGTAATGTCATAGCGGAACCCATTCCGAAATTGCCGCATCAAGCAAAGTTTTCAGTGCAACTATTGTTGCGCGATCATCAGCCTATGGTAGGCTGTCCTTGACAGCTAAAGCAAGAGAGTTTCCATCAGCCCGTGCCTCTGAGCCTTTCACGAAAAGTTTTAATCTTGGTCAGTGTGCCTGTGCTCTTTGAGCTGGCTTTCGTAGGCACACTTTGTTCTTTGATGGCAAGAGTGGAAGATTCTCGGGCACGAGCCGCGCATGCTCGCGATCTGGCAAGCCATATCAACTCTTTGCTAGCACTGTGCATGCGGCGTGCGTCAGTCACTACTCTGGACAGTGTTTCGCCCGGCGGTCGCAGAAGTCCACAGGTGAAGGAACTCCGCGAACAGACGAATCGCGAGATTGAGGCTGTCAAAAAGCTAGTCGAAACAGAGCCGACTGAACGGGCAGAATGGCTGGTTGTTGAGAAGAGTTTTGCCACTATCTATGATGGCTTTGCCCAGAGTAAGCATTTTCTTGATCGAGACGACAAAATTGGTGCGGCGCTTGCTTGGGCGAAGGTCCGTCCTGATATGGAGCGGCTATTCCGTTACTGCGGGAAACTGACCGACGAGCAGGAGAGAGTTCAAGGTGAGCGTCAAGCTCAGGTTGAAAAATACGATCAATATGTGCAAATAGCCCTTGGCGGTTCGGTCTTGTTCAGCATTCTGATAGCCTTTGGTTTGGCTTTCTATTTCAATCGCGGCACCACCGATCGCGTTAATGCACTGTTGCGCAACAGCAAATTGTTGTCTCAGGGGCTTCCACCGATGGAGAAGCTTACCGGCGGCGATGAGTTGGCTAGACTGGACGGCGTTTACCAGCAAGTATTTCAAGATCTGATGGTCTTGCGTCAGAAGGAAAGGGCGATTCTCGATAATGCAGCCGATATCATTTGTTCTCTGGACGAGAAATTGATCATTGTCGAGATAAACTCGGCTGCGACAAAGAACTGGGGGTATTCGAGAGAAGAGCTACTTAACCAGCCTATTGTTGACTTTATTGCTGAAGAGAATGGAGAAGCAGCCCTCAGCAAATTTCATGAAGCAATAGCGAACAAATCAGAGGTACGCTTCGAAACTTCCGTTTTGTGCAGTGACGGAGCCTTGTCGGAAGCTTCTTGGTCGGCTACATGGTCTGAAGCGGAGCGTGGACTGTACTGCGTGCTTGCAGATATCACGGAGCGCAAACGCCTTGAGCTCTTGAAGCAAGAATTCGTCTCGATGGTAAGCCAGCACTAGATATAGTTACTACACTCGACAAAGGGCTGAGCAGCGAAAGCCGCGAATATTTAGCTCGGGCCGAGAAGAATTTGGCTTTTACTATTTCTCTCATTAATCAACTTCTGGATTTAGAAAAGATGCAATCAGGGGTGGTGTCACTGGCCTTAAACGCAGTTAGCACCAAGGCGCTTTTTACTAGAGTTCTTGATGCTGTAGTCGATCTGGCCCAAGCAAAACGTTTGACTATCACCATGCCAGAAACTAGCGTGGAGGTAGTGGCGGATCTTGAACGCCTGGTGCAGGTGACTATCAATTTGGTCGGCAACGCCATTAAATTCTCTCCACCGGGCGGCAAAATCGTTATTGAGCAAGAGGAGCGGTCTGGCTGCATTCGCATTAGCGTAAGTGACAACGGCCCGGGTATTCCTGAGTATGAACAGGAGCGAATATTCGATCGTTTTCAACAGGTGGATACTGGTCAGCCAACAAAGTCTCTGGGCTTAGGACTGGGTTTGGCCATTTGCAAGGCAATCGTGACAGCTCACAACGGCCGCATAGGCGTGATCAGCACTGCTGGTAATGGCAGTCGTTTCTGGTTTGAAGTGCCAATGGACGGGCAATGATAAATAAGGTTCGGGCGCAAAGTTTTCCATAGACGATGTTTAAAGCACTCAGCTCGAGGCAATCCCCGTGTTGATTTTGTGTCACGTTAGCTGAGCGAGAAGGTCGCGTGTCGATTTTGTGTCAGCAGAGTGAGGCGATGCAAGATGCATTGTTGCGGCTTTTACGAAGCCAAATCCTATTAAATGGCTCCAAAAAAATTATCTACTGCGCACTTACCTACCCCGAAATTGAGTCAATGGTGCGCTCTTCGGAACTCAACAAACTACCTGTTGCCAGCTTAAGGCTCAGGAAGGGTAGGGTTGTGCTCTCTTGCTAAACCAGCTCTGTCCTTGATAGGCATAACTATAAATATTATTCACCAATTTTTTTTGACCGAAAGGAACTCTACAGCGGAACCCATTCCGTAATTGCCGCATCAAGCAAAGTTTTCAGCGCAACAATAGTTGCGCGATTTTCTACGATCTTGGCAGAACTGCCGCTTTTCTATTAGCTTCTCGCCCAAAGGCGTAATCCACGTCAGCGCCATTGTGCGCCAACAAAACTGTCAAAGGCTCATCATGAAAAAAATTCACGTTACAGTCACCACTGCTCCCGGTCAGCCCACCATCGACTTGGAAGGTGATCTCAGTACTGGCGACATCGCGGTTGTGGTCAAGCAGCGCTTCGGTAAAAACGCCCCACCCGGTGCCGCCGTCGCTATGCCGCACAGCTTCTGCGCCTCTATTGATCCGGCCCCGGCCCCGGCTTCGCCTTCAGCGTCGAGCCTGGGTGGCAATGGTCCGTCCAACTTCTTCAACCCTGGCGGCAGCCGCCGCTGGGCCTGCTGAAGCCGCGAGACCCTAACACCTCAATCGTGATCGCAAGGTCGCACAACTATAAGGAGGCTTTATGTCCGAGTACTTTTATAAACTTCTCGCTCTTGCTCGTCGGGCGCTGATTATTGGCAAAAATTCTGGGCCCCAAAAGGTCGTCGCCAATGCAGCTTCTGAGAATTCGTCTCATGTTTCAATTTCCACAGCACCTCACATTGCTGATTTCTACATGCAAAATTTGTGGTTCAGCAAAGTTGACCGTCGCGACACAGCAATATCTTTCGACAGTGGACGGAACTGGTATCACCTGATTGATCAAAATAACCGTTGTTTTACGCCGGGAGCCAAGATTGAGGCACCAGTTGGTGTATGGCGGTCGCGGCCGGCCTCGCTCATCGGTCTAACCATAATTGAAGTGACTGTGCCTTCGACAGTTGACGCTGGAAATAATGTGCACATTATTGCTCGGGTCGGCAGAGGTGGCTTCTCTGTGCTTGACGAATCTTTTGGGGCTGTTGATGTTGATGGCCGTCCGCTAGTAATTCGAGTGAATGGTCCGGCTAACAAACTTATTCCTGGTTGGCGCCAAGCTTCTTTGCGATTGGTGCGCTACGACAGCTGTGACGGCGAACAGATGGACGCCATGAGCGAGGCTGAGAGACAAGAACACCTGGACTACTTCGCCTTGCTTTCCCCTTGAAACTAATCCCAAGGGTACGTCTTATTTTCTTTGTTGGCCTGACGCATAGAGTGCGTCGTGTCTTGCTTCCCTTCACCAGTGATGACAAACGGCCGCCTAATCGATGGCCTAAAACTGCCACCATCCTTTCCGATAGGGCGGCGGCACAAATAGGAGATTCATTTTGAAATTTAATAGCAAGCAACACCTGGCAGAGTACTTATCAACTCAGCCAGTGATTGAGCTGCTGATCGACGATTCCCCCGAGCTGACGAGCTTGCCCCTGTTACCGAGCAGTTTAACCTTCCTGCGGGTCAAAGACTGCCCCGGCCTGACGAGCCTGCCCGCTTTGCCGACCACGTTGACACGTCTGGACATTATCTGCTGCCCCATCCTGACGAGCCTGCCCACGCTGCCGACCACGTTGTCGCATCTCTGGATCTACAACTGCCCCGGCCTGACGAACCTGCTGGCGCTGCCGAGCAGGTTGACCTTTCTGCGGCTCTACGACTGCCCCGGCCTGGCGAGCATGCCTGCCCTGCCGACCACGTTGACACGTCTGGAAATCTTCAAGTGCCACCGCCTGACGAGCCTACCGGTGCTGCCGACCACGTTAACACGTCTGGAAATCAGCAAGTGCCCCGGCCTGACGAGCCTACCGGTGCTGCCGACCACGTTGACACGTCTGTGGATCTACGACTGCCCCGGCCTGTCGAGCCTGCCCCCTCTCCCGAGCACGTTGACCGATCTGCGGATCTACGACTGCCCCGGCCTCACCGTTCATCCGGGTGGGTGAGCTTACCGTAGACATAGCCCTGCCAAACAGCCCTCAACTCATTGGAGCGGCCGTCTTATCAACAGCTTAAACCTGCCACCATCCTTTCCGATAGGGCGGCAGCACAAATAGGAGATTCACTATGAAATTTAAGAATGAGCAAGAACTGGTAGCATACTTTTGTAATAATCAACATTTGACTGCTCTGCAGATTGACGACTGCCCTGAGCTGACGAGCCTGCCTACACTGCCGAGCAAGTTGACCTATCTGCTGGTCGACAACTGCCCCGGCCTGACGCGCTTGCCCACCCTGCCGAAAACTTTGAACGATTTGCGTGTTTTCAACTGTCGGGCCCTAATTAGCCTACCCGTGTTGCCGAGCATGTTAACCAATCTACGGGTGTACAACTGCCCCAGTATGACGAGCCTGCCCGCTCTGCCGACCACATTGGCCGTTGTGCGGATCGTACGTTGACCGCTCTGCCCGTCCCAAACGGCACTTATTCTTTTGCAATCTGAAATGCCTTATTAAAAAAGGAAACTGACTATGTACATCATCCCACTTATCGGTGTCATCGGCGCCATCATCGGCAGAATTCTCTTTGGCACCATCTTCGTTGGTATCAATTACTCTGTCTCTATCTATGCTCTCTTCGGTGCTCTCTTCGGCGCTTTCTACGGGGCCTTCTTCGGATTCGTAGTTTTTATTTGCCTGGACTTCTTTAAGCATTGGTCCCTTAAGAAAGACGGACTGACTATACACACCATCCCACTCTTCTGTGTCATCGGCGCCATCATCGGCAGTATCTTAGCTGGCACCTACATAACTGGCCACCAGTTCTCTGCCAGCGTCTGGGCTATCTTCGGCGCAATCTTCGGCGGCGGCATCGGCGTCTTCCTCGCAGCATCTGCCAGCTTGCTAGGCTACGTGAAGCACAAGGTAACGTGGTTTCCAAGCTCATCAAGGTCGCGGCTGGGCGCAACTCCGACGGCTCCGGCAGCCGCCAAGGCGAGACGTCGGCGGTTCTGAGAATCAAGAGCTTAAACTTCGCCGTGACGTCGCACTTTGCGGTCCTAGCGGCATTTCCGGGTGCCTGTCGGCATCGTGATGTATTAGTTCCACATCAAGTAAGTTTCTCTGGGTGAACTTGCCGTCGAAATCTGGCTGCCCAGCCAAATGCGCGACCGTTGATGGCCTGCCAACGCCTGGGCTTGCCAAAACGGTACTTATTCTTTTGCAATTTGAAATCGCTTATTAAAAAAGGAAACTGACTATGTACACTGTCGCACTCGGCTCTTTAATCGGCGCCATCATCGGTAGCATCCTCCTTGGCACCATATTCGCTGGCATCAACTACTCTGTCGTTAGCTATGCTATCTGCGGCGCTATCATCGGTGGTGGCGTCTGCGCTGCCGTTGGATTGCTAGTCGCGATCTACCTGATCAGCTACTTGGTGCCTATGAAGAACGTGGTCTCTAAGCCCATCAAGCTCGTGGCTATGCGCAATTCCAAAGGCACTTCTGGCACCTTCATCTGGGGCTCGGGAGCCATGAGCAATAGCAACATCTACAATTTTATGCAGCTCGTGGAAGACGGCAGTATGGTACCAGGTCGGCTGCCAGCTAATCACCTTGTGCACCTAATTGAAGATGCCAACTTGAAGAACACTGGTTTTTGGAGCACTACGACTCTCGAAGCCGACGAAACTTCGCCGTTCTACCGCTGGGCGCTCGTCGACAGTGAGACCGTGCGCGAAGAATTCCGTGTTCCTGTTGGCACCGTGATGCAGCAGTTCCACATCGAGTAAGACGTTCTCGCTTAACACAAGGTGGGATGCCTCCGTGCCTCTCGCCTTCACTTTCTTTCCGCAACAAACGAACCCATAAATAAGCAGTCATTCAAGGAAAAACTCATCATGTGCAAAAACAAGCCCTGTAAGCTCGCTGGCATCGCCGGCGACACCATTGCTCCCATC
Source organism: bacterium Ga0077546 (assembly GCA_001464165.1). The sequence goes on along the minus strand of LNEX01000529.1, from coordinate 6,557 downwards.
AGCATCGCCGATATGAACAATCGGGTCGCTGCTGTCAGCGCCGACATCGAGAGCCTCGCCGCCACAATCGAAGAGAAGCTCGCTATAGGCCCGTCCGCTGCCCAGAGTCAGCGCTTAGTTGCCGTCTCTCTGATCAAGGTGGCCCAGCCGCTCCTGCAGCAGGTTTCCAATTCGGTTGCTTACATCATGAGCGCCGCACCGGAGGCCGACGAAGGGGCCACAGTTCCTGCCGATTTCCACACCGACGCCCTGCTTGAAGGTGTGCTCAAGCTCGTTGACGGCATCGCCGAAGCTATCGCTAGCCAGTTCGGCGTCGAGGAAAGTGCCATCGCTCCCTTCATCGTGGCGACCAACAGCATCATGCTGCCGCTGGTAGAATACCTGGTGGCCCGCGCCAAGGCTGCCATGGCTGATGCCGACGCCCTGAGCGTCTGACCGGTCGCCCGCCTCGTCCGCAGCGGAGCCTGGGGCAATGGCCAACAGGCAGACGAAAACTGCTAAACTAGGTTTTGTGTTTGTCTGGCTAGAAAAACCATGGCCAAAATATTACTTATAGAAGATGATTTCGAGCTTGCGGGCAGTGTTTCGAAGTGGCTTAGCGCCGAGTTGAATACAATCGATCATTGCTCAAATGGAGAGGCGGGGCTGGACAGACTGATGTCTGGTCACTACGACATCGTCATCCTCGACATTGGCTTGCCGCTATTAGATGGTTTAACGCTCTGTCGACGATATAGAGACAGTGGCGGCCCCATACCGGTGCTTATGCTAACCGGCAAGGAGCATGTCAACGACCGTGTAGCGGGCTTTGACTGCGGAGCGGACGACTATTTAACCAAGCCTTTTAGTGCCAGAGAATTATCAGCCCGGTTGCAAGCAATTTTGCGTCGCCCTCGGCAAATAGAAGCTAGCATGATAGATTTTGGCCGGATAAGCATTGATCTGATCAACCGAAAAGTAATCAAAGATGGTCGGGCCGTTAGCCTGCTTCCGATTGACTACGCAGTATTTGAATTTTTAGTGCGAAATAGACAGGAAACTTGCAGCGCGGAAACATTGATCCATAAGGTCTGGTCCAGCGACAGCTATCCTACAGACAACGCAGTGCGTTCATCAATCAAAAGAATTCGGAAAGCCCTAGACGATGAAGATGAGGGCAACATCTCGATTATTGAAACAGTAAGCAAACTAGGCTACAGAATACGGCAACAGTAACCTGAGCGCATTCGTCTTTATGGCAGCGGAGACCTTTTCTTAAGGTTCGCAGCAACTCGCGTGAATCTAAAAACTGCCATATTTACTTGTTGTCAAGCGGGGCACTCAGGTAGCAATAGGTATTCATCATTTATTTCATGACTTGTTTCATCACCAGAGAATTTTAGAGAACACCCCCATCTCTGAACTATCGACATAATCCTCAAGCACTTATTGTGTTTTGGGTTGTGTCGTCAGTGTGAAACAAGCCCTTAGCAGCACCATCGTCATCACTACTTTGAAAGGAATCACCATGAGCTCTCCCGCCCTCAACCGTATCGACAACGAGTACTACAACGCCGAAACTGCCGAAGATGCTTTCTTCATTAGCCGTGGTCGCCTTGACCTCGTTCCTGGAACCTACAAAGTTAAAGCTCCCCAGGCTGCCATAGACCCGAAATTTTTCTCTGCTACCAAAGCACCCAATGGCCACTACTACGAAGCCATGACTGCCGAAGACGCTTTCTACATCAGTCGTGGTCGCACCGACCTCGTCCCCGGCTGCAGAATGCGTTGATTTTTCACTAACTTGAATTTGAAAGGAACAAAGATGAACAAACGTTCTTCGTTTCAACGCTTGCTTGCTCACGCCAAGATCATGGTGCACAACGGGCAAAAATATCAGAGGGTGACAGCTGTGGCCGAAGCTCGCATGCAATACAACGGTGCCCTTGCTCTGCTGGACCTGTTGGCTGATGAAAAATCTGTAGACAGTCCTAGTGTGGACGCCCTTCTTGAGCAAGTACATGGGATTCTTGCACGAATCTGCTGTGACAGAAGAGAATTCGAGCCGGCCGCGACTCATTGGGAAGAACAGCTTGCCCTGCATGCGAAGTTGTACGGCGCCAATGCCATCGGTTTGGTCGATATCTACGTTTCGCTCTGCAAGAACTATCTAGAGCACCTGAACAAGCCAAGCGAAGCAAGAGCAGTAGCTGGGAAAGCTTGTGAAATTGTTACCGAGAACGGCAGCCAAGCTGGCGCCTCTGCCATTTATGTCTACTACTATCTCTATCTTTGTGAGCGTGGTGCTGGCAATAATGCAGTAGCAGCGGTGGCTCTCAAGCGTGCGTTGGCAATATTAGACGCCAATCCTTCAATTGTTTCACCGGTTGAAGCCCACGTCATTCGCCTTCTCGCCAGTGACTTTGCTTAAGGGCTCGCTGTAACCCCCTCCGGCCTGCTCATTAGAGCGGGCCCAATTCAACATCATTATTGAAAGCAATCAAAATGGAAAACCTCATTAGCACCATTATCTTTTGGGCCAGCATTGTCATCGGCCTGGTGATCATCGGCGCAATTCTGCGCATGACCTTTTTCAAGGTCTCCAACCAGACGGTCAAGATCATCGAACGCTTTGGCAAGTACAGCAAGACAGCCCGCGCCGGTCTCAATTTCAAGATTCCGTTCGTAGACACAGTGCGCCAGGTGCTCAACCTGCAAGTACTGCAACACGTCGTCACCGTCGACACGATCACGAAAGACAAGGTCTCCGTGCGAGTGGCGGTGGCAGTGCAATACCACGTCATCGACGGACGTGAAGCCGATGCTGTCTACAAGCTCTCTCGGCCAGAAACTCAGATCGAAACCTTCGTCTTCGATGTGGTGCGTTCGCAAGTGACCACACAAGATCTGGATGAAGTGTTTAACAGCAAGAGCACCATTGCCGAAGCCGTCAACCGCGAACTCACTCAGGACATGAGCGACTTCGGCTACACCATCGTTAAGGCCCTCGTCACTGAGATCGACCCGGACGCAAAGGTGAAGGAAGCGATGAACAAGATCAACGCTGCTCAGCGCGATCGCGAAGCCGCCAGCGCCCAAGGTGAAGCCGAGAAGACGCTGCGCGTCAAGCAGGCAGAAGCCCAGCGCGACGCCGACAAGCTCAAGGGTGAAGGCATTGCCCTGCAACGCTTGGAAATCGTCAAGGGGCTTACCCAGTCGGTGGCCGATCTGAAGAACGCCTATCCGGGCGCGTCGGAAGATTCGATCATGAGCATGCTGATGATGAATCAGTGGCTCGAAACTATGACTCACATTGGTGCCAAGTCCGGCGCCACGACGATCTTCATTCCCAGCACACCCCAGGGCATGACCGACTATCGCCAGCAGATCATGGAAGGCCTGGTTGGCTCCAAGAAGTCGGACGCTGCTAAGGGCTGACATCCTTTGCTTAAGGGCTTGGCCAGAAGAATTCATTTGATCAACAGATTTTTAAATTTGCAAGGGAATAGCAATGCTCGATGAAAAAGTGAGCAAGAAGCTCACAGCTAAAAGTGGCTCGATGGTTGAAGCCTACGTTGGATCGCGTGTGATTGCCTGCAAAGGCTCATTCGTTAATACTCATGATGGTTCGAGAGTTTGTGCCAAGGACGGTTCGATAGTCGTGGCTACTAGCGACTCTAAGGTGGTTGCTCGCGCTGGTGCGATAGTTTTTCGTCGCAATGGTTCGCATGTCAGGGCTTGTAATGGCGCAGTCATAAGGCCCATGGACAGCACTGTCATTTTCTTGATGCAGTGTTTTGCCGAACAGCGCGAGCCGCAGCTCTCTTAACTTTTTTGAAAGACCAAAAGATGAATGCAAAATACACAACGAATGCAAGGAATCCAGGGGACGTCACTGATGCACGGCGGTCCCGATCAGACCATAGTGTCTTTAACTTGATTGACTGCGCCGACTTAGACGAATTGCATATTCCGAGTGGCTTTAAGGTCGTTAACATCAGCGGCTGCCCGAGGCTATCTCAGCTTGCTATACCGTTGGGTGTTGAAGAGGTTTATTTGGCAGGCTGCGCATGGCTGAAAAAATTGCTGCTGCCGAGTAGTGTCAAGATTTTGTCGCTGTCTGGTTGTAACTCCCTGCTGGATTTGGATTTGCCTAGTGGTCTGACGTATTTGGCTGTCAGTCATGGCACAGCAATTGGTGAAGTGCGACTGCCTATTGGTATCAAGCAGGCTTACTTCACGAGATGTTCTACGTTGTACCGTGTGATCGTATCGAGCGAGTCTGATATCGAGAATTTGTTGTTTGCTGATTGTTCGGAGCTGAGCCAATTGACCATAGACTGCAATGTCAAAATCGTCTCTTTGTCTAATCTCAAGGGATTAAGGCAATTGACTCTAGGCCTCAGTGTTGAGGCGCTTTCGTTGATTGGCTGCTCTGCGCTTAGGCAGTACAAGCTCGGTGGCACCAAAGTCATGCTTTCGCACCTCGCCCATCGCTGCCACTCGCAGTAAGCCTTTTTCAATTCATCAGCTGTAAAACTTGGAGAGCAAATACCATGCAAAATGGAGATAAACCTGCTGATCAGTGCGAACAATTGCTAGCTTACATGGCCGACGCCAGAAAGGCTCAAGAGACTTTTGAGGCAGCCAAGCGGGCCCTTGATATCGAATATTGTGAGCGGCAACGAGAATTTGAGGGCAGGCGAGATGCCGCCAACAAGCTGGCAACAGCTTATTTTGAGAGCGCTCAAAGAAAGATTGACGATCTGTACAATGATGCCACTCAGCCGCACAGCGATGTTTTGCATCGTGCCTTTGATCTGGCTAGGGTTGAGCGCGATCAGGCACTAGTAGCGGCACTGGCCGTGGCAACGACCGCTTGTTCTATGCCGGAGAACTCTAGTCACGATGCCATTCCCTTTGGACCAGAGCGGGATCGCTTCGAGAAAGAAAGAGAGGCTATTCGTGCGGTTTTTGATGCCGCTGACAACCGAGCTGAAGAGACTTTTCAGCTCGCTTTCAAACCAATTAAGGCACTGTGGAAATTTACCAGCGAGCAAAACAAAGCGGCATTGAAAGCAGCAGAGCGGAGAGCGTATGCGGTTTGGAAAGGCGAGGAGCGGCAATTGTGGCTGTCTTACGAAGCTAAGAAAGACGCTTTGCTGCAAGACTTTCGAGCTCGCCGAGAACAGCGCATGGCAATTTGGCAACAGTATCTCGCTGGCAATGAGCCGGCCTTAGAGCAGTTGCCTGGCAACTAACTTAAATATTGCTTTGTTGGCCGCCGCGCTTGATAATTTGCCACCTATTTCAACCTACTAGAAAGGTCATAATGATCTCACGTCCTGTTTACCTGATTTTTCCTGCGTACATCGTCGGCGTCGCCAGCATGTTCGCTTGCCTCAACATTTTGCCGTATGACGTCGGCGTAAGCATCGCCGCCGTTCTGCTGCTGGTCATGCTCACTCCCGCAACCCTGCTTCACCCACGCATTGAACACATTGACGATGGATCGTTGGGGCTTCACCTGCTGGTCTATGGCGCATGCCTGGCCGCTGCCGTCTCTTTCGCTTTTCTCGCAATTCCGGAAAAACCTGCCCCGTATTCCTTTTCCGAAGGCTCTACATGGGTGTCGGTGGCCTTCGTCGTCACTCAGCAAGTGTTCTACTTCGCGTTGCACGCCTTTCGCAAGGCGAGCGATTAAGCTGCCTCCTTCTCACCACTATTTCTAAGGAAAAATCATGCAAGTCTTTAGTGACATATGGCACTCACTTATTGCCATTTGCGCAGCGATCACTCCAAGCTCAGTAGCAATGTTCTTGATATTCGTTCTGTCGCCTGTTGGCACCTGGATCTTCTGCCGTCAGCTTATGCGGGACTACAAGCGGCGTCATTTAGTGAAGGTTGCAGAGCGAATCATCAAGCAACTCAAGGATGAACTCGACTCAGTTCGGCGTGCCTATGTTGGCAAATACATGCCGCTTGGTTTGGTCGCAGAACTCAAGGCCGCTCATGAGACGATGATTACTCTGTATATCAGTTCGGACAGCCTATCTAGTGAATTGCAAATCGTCTCAGTTGCTAACAAGGTGGCTGTGGCCATAGCAGGTATCCGCGCCCGGTCTGCCAGACCGATGAATGCGGTGGAACACGAGGCCAATCGCTTGGTTCTTGTTGCCGAGCTTGCCAGGCTTGAAGCAGATAGGCATAAAAAACAAGCGGCGTTGAGAAAAACTTACCAACTGCAACTGGCATTGCTTCGGGAAAAGTGTGCCAGAGAAAGGAAGCGCATTGCCAAGTCGCAAGAGTTACTTACGGCATGCACTTCTATTTGAACAATTTTTTGGAGTGGTAAAAATGACTAATTCGTCTCCTTTTTCAATTTCTACAGCACCTCACATCGCTGATTTCTATAGCCAACATTTGCTGGTCGCTCTCGTTAACGGTCAAGCAGCTGCAATATCTTTCGACAGTGGACGGCACTGGTATCAGCTGCGTCAGCCAGTTGCCTTCTTCTATTCTCCGGGAGCCGAGATTGAGGCACCTGTTGCTAAATGGCTGTCGCCGCTGGCCTGGGG
>LNEX01000528.1 GCA_001464165.1 bacterium Ga0077546 | reverse complement strand
CTTCTTTGCGACTAGTGCGCTATGGCCTCTATGATGGCAAGGAGATGGACGCCATGAGCGAGGCTTCGAAAGAAGAATACTTGCGCTACTGCATGCGCTCTTCTGAACCAAGCGAAATTAAGCGGTTTTCGGCCAATATATACGGCTAACTTTTTTTTGCTAACTGATGTCTGTTGTACCAGCATCTTGATGGTGCTGACTTTCTTTCTTTCTTTCTTTCTTTCTGGCAAGGCAACTAGCTGCTTGAGCCAGCTGCCTTGCAATCGTTTTGGAGAAGGGCATGAAATGCATTGAAGTATTTGATTATCGAACAGTCGCAGGTTTTCCGTTTGTACTTGGTTCTCAAAGTTATGTCTCTCTTGCTGCAATTGGTGAGCAAGATGGGCTGAGGGTTTTTCTCACAAGTGAGTTGATTGATCAGCTCGTTGAGAGCGGTGACGAGCGCATTTACAACGCCGAGCTTGTTCGTCAAGGTGACGGTACTTGCTGGCTCAAGCCAGAGTCGAGACCATCGAGTGCTGTGCTGATACTTTGCAATGAGAAGGTTGAGCAGGGACGCGAACCGCATCAACGTCAACTTACGGCCGTATTAACTGGTTATCGTTTTGTGGTAAGCGAGCTGGTCGAAGCGGTTCGTTCACACTATGACTGCAAGACCTATCATGCCCTCGGCTTTATAGCAGAACTGTTGCCCAAAGATGTAATCTACGTTAGCACCGTTGTGCGTCAGCAACTGCCTGGCAGCGGCCGTAGCTGGCGCAAGCCCTTTGGTAAAGCGCGGTTCACCAACATCCACCTGGCTCGCTATAACATTAAGAGCGATGGCGAGAAGATCAGTCTATTGGACTGAAGTCGCTATTGCTGTGATCAATCAACCTTAAATCTCCATATCAGTAAGTGCTCTGCTCTGCGTGAGATATATCGTGACCTAGCCAAGGAGAAAGCAAAACTTACTTACATCGCCATTGGATGATTCTGATGGTGCCTTCTAACAACTGACACCGCAAAGAAGGGCGAGGGTAAAACTCTCCCTTCTTCGCGCCCAAACTAAAAAAAATGGCTTCAATCACTATATGAAGTAATAGCAAAATAGGAAAAAATTACTGTGGGGAAAATGAGCTTGTCTCTTTTCGCTGTTAAATCTTCGACTGGCCTAAGCGGGCAGACGAATTTCAACTGAAAAGTGACAAGCTCATTTGGGGAGTAATCTGCGCGTGAGGCTTTTCCCGAGGGCTCTCAGTAGAGAATGGCGAGGCCCAAGGCGAAGATCAAAGCGAAGATCAAGCAGAAGAGCTTGCCGAGGGTTAACCAGCCGACAGAGAGCAGCACTCGCAGGTAGTCACCGGGACCGCCGCTTCCTGTGGGACCGATGAACTTGGAGACTTGCTCGGTTGTGAACATGCCGATCAGCGAGAGGACGAGGCCGACGATGAGGAATATGGTCATGGCTTTATCTAGTTTTTGACTAGAGCAGTAAAAGACTTGTTGATGGGAAGGCGATGACGCATTGCCACTAATGGCCTTGCGCCATCGCCAGTGAAGTTATTGCGGAGGCTTAACCGATGCGGTTAGCCACTTCGATCAAGCCAGCAGCCACCTTGTCGTTGCTAGCAGAAGGGGTGATTACACCTTCCATGGTGCGAACGCCGTTGGCCGAATCGTTCTTGGGGAAAGACCACTTGATACCGGGGATGCTCTCGAGCCGCGAACGCACACCGCTGTCTCCCTTGAACTCGCCGCTGCCGATGCCCTTCATCGTCACCGTCACGGTACGACCGTCATCGGTTTTGTTGATGGTGACAGTGACGCGGCTTTTGCCGATGAGCTTGCCACCATTGACCATTTCCAACGGACTTTCGGCCGCGGGCTTGAGGGTCTTGACGGCGGTCGCTGGTCGAGTGGCAAGGCGGTCGAGCGGGGGATTGCTCTTAGTCGCCGGTTTGAGATTGCGCTCGCCTTTGCCTTCCTTCATGCTCATGCACTCTTCAGTAAACCGGAACATGCGCTTGGTGCTGAACCAGCCGATGATGGTCAGAGCAGCGCCGACAAAGAGAGTTTGATTGGCCGTGATGCCCAGGCCGAACTTGGTGTCGGCGGCTCCGAGCAAGAACCAACAGATGACACCGGCAGCGGCCGAGAGCAGCCCGCGCAGTGCAGTGAATTTGATGCGTTGTTTTTGACAGTGGTCCATCTGGATCTCCGTTGAGGTTGATTTGTGCTTACCAATGCGCTGACTAGGCCCTAACTAACAGACTGAGCGACAGGCTGTGAGAAAGTTAGTCAAAGCGAATTTTGCCGAAATCCAGTCCAGAACTACCGCAAGAAGCAGATGAGTTATGAAGTGGCGATAGGCTAGGGATTGGGGTTTTCGGTTGGAAAGTAAGCGTTAAGAAAGAGTTTGATGAGAACCTATGGAACCTAGATCAAAGCCTCGGCTAGCTCAAGTGAAGTGTTAGTTATATAAAGAGAAAAGAGCATCTTGAATGCTTCTTTTTTATATGTGTTTCTGAGCTGCGCTTAAACCAAAATGAAAAACCTTGCCAGTAAAGGCTTTAGATGGTGATGCCAAGGGGATCTTCGCTGTAATGTTGTCAAAAGTTTTGTCTAGCGGAGTTGGCGCAAAGGGCTTTGAGTGTTACGAGAATCTGCTTCAATAGTATTGTTGTTGAATGCTTTGCCTCTCTGGAGTGGCCGCATTTGAATTGGTTTAGGTTCATTGTGATGAGGCGAAAGTGACTGTTTTAGAAAAGGTTTTACTTACGGCGAAAGTCTTAGTTTTGGTTCGAAATTCGCGGTTAAGTCGTGCGACTTTTTCAATAATTCTTTTGCTAGTTGGATTGACTTCCTACTCGCTCCCTATCGCTTTAGCCGCACCGGCAAGTACTAACCCTCTAGTCAGTCACAAGGCTGGCTTTAGTGATTTGATCAGCGGGAAAAAACCGGGTCCGGATCAAGTTTGGAAATTACAACAGCATGGCATTGTTTTTGGTGACATTGATGTTTATCTCAATAAGACTGGTTTGCGCACTGAGTGCCCTCGTTCTGGCATTACAATTATTGCCCAGGCACCAAAATTCGACGTGGTGGCTTACAATTGGCGCGCCAAGACAATTTGGAAACCAACTCTAGCCAAATTTGCTCCTGCTGACGTCATGCTCAAGAGTCTTACCCTGATTGGTTTACCTTCGGCATCAAAGTTTCCTCTTGTGCCTAGCGGAACAAAAGAAGTCAACGGCGTTGTTTGCCAGATATACAGCACCACTGATGATTGGTCAAAGCAGCAGATTGCCTTATTCAAAGGGAAGAAGTTCAGCGACAGATTTCCGCGCAAAGCAGAATTTCAGGGCGTTGACCTGCATGTGCCTACTGTTATCTACAATATTTTAGAGAAGATTGACGGCGCTCCAATGATTCCATTGTTGCCGCTTAATTATGGCTATAGTTGTTTAGGTCATGCTAGAACCACGCTTGTAGCTAGCAATAACTGCAGAGTCGTTGCCGCCCCGAAAGATTGGCTGAAGTTACCGGAGGGATTCAAAACGGTCACTTCCTACCAAGCGCTAAACATGGACGAAGCAGCTGAGTCTGGTATCGATGAATTGTTTGGCAATCTCGGTAGATGATTTGCCCACTCTTTGTTGATTTGCTTCGCTCAAGTTGAGCTAATGCCAAAGTGCTCAAAGCGGCTCTGCAAGTCATTTATATCTTTGAAATGCACGACGTTCATTCCTACCTGTGTGCCAGCTTGAATATTGGGCTCAAGGTCGTCAATGAAAAGACATTGATGGGCAGCTAGATTGCTGCGACGCAATACTTCCTGATAGATCTCGTGCTGCGGTTTGCTATGACCAACTTTGTAAGAGAGAATCAACTCTTCAAAGTGGCGACTGACTTTGAAATTTTGATCTAAATACTGCCAGTGTGATTCGTTAGTGTTAGACAAGAGATAGAGCTTGTGCTGCTTTCTTAGAGCCTGCAAGAGATTTGCCATGTCATCGTTTTCGCGAAATGTAGCGTTCCATAACTGGTGGAATTCTTCTTCATTGATGGGATGCATATTGCCGTGGCTTGCCATTTGTTCGTTGATGGCCTGCAAAAAAGTGCTGGTGTCGATGTGGCCATTTTCATAACCGAGGGAGCCGATGTGCTTCAAGATTGGCTTGAATTGCTCTTTGGTAATGCCTGCTCTGGTGTAAAAACCCTGGCAAACAATTTCCCATTCGAAGTCGACAAAGACGTGGCCCATGTCAAAGACAATTAGTTTGATGTCGTGCTTCTTCATTTGCTCAGTATTACTCTTGGATTACTGAGTAGAGATTCTAGCGTATCGCTTGTTTGAATTGTTGCCCCTACTGAATTGTATTAGACCGGTCGAATATAATAGAGGAAAAGAAAAGGAAGGAGAAGGTTTCCTGTGGTGCCGTTAGCAGCCAGTCAGGGAACCTTCTCTAGCCGCTTAGGCTACGAGTGCCTTCTTGCGCAGGGTCTCGATGGACCACTGGCTGGCCAGGTTGGCGCCGGGCAGGCCGCTGGCCTTGACCTTGGTCAGGAGCGCCACGGCTTCACCGCGGTTGGCGGTCTCGTAGTCGATGGCGACGAGCTTGGCCAGCAGGGTGGTGGTGGTCCAGTTGCTGGCGCTGTTGACGCCGGGCGTCTTGGTCTGGCGCAGGCGCTCGAGCAGCACTTCGCGGTCGGTGCTGCCGGCCATGGCCACGGCGGCGAGGGCAGCAGACCAGTCGTTGTCCCCACTCTTCCAGTCATCGCTGTTGTTGCCGGTGCTGAGGGCGTCCACGGCCTTGGCGATGGTGTCGTGCAGGTTGCTGGCCGAGACGACGATGGAGAAGCGGTTCTGGGCGCTGTCGCCGGGCTGCTTCCAGCCGTTGCTGCGGCTCAGGCTCTTGGCGATGGTGTTGGCGCCTTCGGGGCTGTCCGGCTCGACGCGCACGCGGTAGCAGTCGCTGTTGAGCAGGCGCACGGCGATGATGCCCAGGGGGCTGGCGGCGATGACCACGTAGTTGTGGGTGCCTTCGGTGCCGGAGACGTGAAGCTTGGTCTTGAACATGATGGTGTCTTTCGTGAGTTGGGAGAAGGTAGGGATGGAGGGAAGAAGGGAGGGATGGAGGGAAGAAGGGAGGGAGGGCGGAACTAGCTACCTGATCAGGGGAGCGGCTCCACGGTGGCCTCGATGAACCAGCCGCCGTCGACGAAGAAGGCGCCGGAGAACGCGGCGAGCATGCTCGGGCGCGTGATTTCCTTTGCTTTTTCTTCGGCCGCGGCCTGGCTGGTGAAGGTGCGCGCTTCGTCGACCGAAAGCGCTTGGGTGCGCACGCTCAGGCCCATGTACCACTCGACGTGGCCTTGGCCATTGGACATCTTGATCACGTAACGCTGGGCCACAGAAGTTTGGGCATCCATAGTAGATTTGCTCCTTCAGTGATAATGCTGAGCGACAGGGAAGGCTCGCCTGGAGGCGCTTCCTCGGTTCTAGCGGTAGCGTTCGGGCACGGGTATGCCCTTGATGGCGAAGATGGCAGCAGCTTGCGCCGCAGTCTCCACCGCATGCTCGCAGTGGCGCTGACGCACCGCCGCGATGGGGTCGTCGGTCTCGGGTTCGAGGATGGCAATGAGCGAACCCAAGAAGGTGCCGGTGCGCCCTTGGCTGGCGAAGCAGAAGCCCATCAAGCTTGCCCCTGATGCCAGCAGTGGTATCACCTGCTGGCGCAGGAAAGCTTCCCAGTTGTCGGGAACACCGCCGAAGTCGGGCAGCTTTCCCACCAAGACCTTGTAGCTCTTGCCTGGGGTGAAGGTGGTGATGCCGGAGGGTTGCTGCTCGGCGGTGAGCTCGTAGAGCTGGCCGAAGTTGAGTTCCTGGCAGCCCGTCAGGGGGATGAGAACGTCGGCCTTGTCCAGGTCGGAGCTCTCGAGGTAGCGGGTGCCACCAGCCAGCACCGTGTAGGGGCCGACGCGCACCGGATTGCCGCGGTAGGGCGGTTGCGGTGCGCGCGAAGCTGGCGGCGCTTGCGCTGCCTTTCTCTTCGTTCTGCGTTTGCGGTCATTCATGAGAGATTTCCTTTGAAATACTGGTTTGTGAAAGGCTCATCTGTGAAGATTATTGGCTCTTCGTTTTTGTGGTATACGGAGTCCTTGTAGCCCTTGAGCAGCTCGTCTAGGGTTTTTCCTCCTGTGAGGTTTGAGGTTGCGGTCAGACCTGAGTATTCGTCGACGAGCTTGCCTTTATCGAGGTGAACGAATTCGTTTTGCGGGTCGATCATCAGGAGGTCGTCCGGCCATGGCATAGCCAATTTCTGCGACATTGCCTGTGCCATTTTGCTTTTGCCGCTGCCTGCGCCTCCCGTAGCGGCGATCTTCAACCCGTGACTGCTGGGCTTTTTGAAATAGTCGATTACTTCCTGCAGCTCCGCTTTCGCCCCTTCAATCGACTTTGCATAGTGCGGGTCTTTTAGCGCTGTCAGGCCGGGTTTCGTTGGCCCGGGTTGCGGCGTCGCGGAAGGCTTGAGGCTTTCGGCAAACACAATGGTGCTCGTCGGTTCCTTCTTTGCCGCAGCGGACGCCCAGAGCGAGAGCTTGCGCCCCCGCTCATAGAGCGCTACAACAGCAGCCGAAGCCATTTGCCGGTCGTCGCGGTCGAATATGTCGTGGCTGTCGTGGATGATGAACTTCTTGAAGAGTTCTTCTATGGTGCGCGCGTGCTTCTTGCTTTCCAGCAGGCCGTGAATCTGATCGCGGTCACCGGTCACCATCCGATTCTTGCCAAACACTGACCCGCCATTGTGTTGCAGGTCGAATGCATGGTCGGCAAACACGCTGTGGCTGAGCGTGCCGTTCAAGAATCCCACTAACGCCTGGGCAATTGCCCCCCACTTCTTGCCGCCGTAGCTGGTTGACCAGGCTGGGGTGTTGAAGCAGGTCGCTGCCAGCCCAGCAAAACGCAGGTGGTCTGCCGTCGTCTGGGTCTGCAGTCGAGCAATTACAATGGGCCGTACCCAAGAGCTTGCGTCGTTGAATTCGACAGCAAAGCCCTCGTTCAGCTCTTTATGTTCGGCCGCCACTAGCTCGGGGGTGTAGCACTTGTCTTTGGCCTTGCCGTGGGAGAGCTCGCCACCGATGGCAGTGGCGATGTAGGTTGCCAGTCTTTCTGCCACTGCGCTGTGCACCTGGTTGCGCAATGTCACCGCTTCCATCTCAAGCACCTTGCCCTGGGCTTCGCGCACCATGGCATCGCTCAAGTAAAAGTCAGCGATGAGGGTTTCCACTCGCTCCGATTGCCCCACGTAGTCGAAGTTCAGGCGCGGCTTCGGCCAGTTTTTCGCTTCCTCTTGGGCGACCCACTTGAGGAATATGTTCACCTCCTTTTTGTTGACTTGCTCTGCCATTTCCACTTCGCCGAGCAGCACAAGGCCGCTGCCGTCCACTGAGATTCCCATGCCTTCGGTGAGCTTTTGACCCACTTCCAGATTGAGGGAAACCACAGCGGGTTTGGCCAGGCCTCGTGCCACCACTGCCGCATGGCTTGTGGCACCGCCAACGAAGGTGACGATGGCCACTGCGGCAATCATGCCCGAGAGGTCGTCGGGCGAAGTGTCGGGGCGCACCAACACCACTTTCTCACCGCGGGCTGCCGCTTCCACTGCCGCTTGCGATGTTGTCACCACCTTGCCAAAGGCCGCCCCCGGCGACGCCGAGATGCCGCGGCCGATGAGGTTGCGTTCGATGGCGGTGGCCAGGTACATGGGATGAAAGCCCGGTGCCTTAAGGGCAGCAACTGCCTCTTTCGAGACAAATGCCAGCGCTGCTTCTTTGCTCCAGCGCTTTTCCCAGACGAACTGCACCGCCACACTGGCCGCAGCTGCTGCAGTGCATTTGGCATCGCGCACTTGCAGAATGTAGAGCACCCCTGATTCGACGGTGAATTCGATTTCCACCGGCAAAGCGCGATGCTGTTCCATCTTTGCCACCAGCTCAGCCAGCTCCAGATAGACTTCTTCGTTCCACTGGCGCATCAACGCAATATCAGGCGCCTTGCGGATACCTGCCACCACATCTTCACCCTGACCGCGCACCAAAAATTCACCCCACATGCCCCTGGCACCGGTTACCACATTGCGGCTGAAAGCCACACCCGAGCAGGAATTCTGATCACGGTTGCCCATGACCATAGCTTGGATGTTGACCGCAGTGCCGAGGTTGCCACTGATGCGATTGAGGCGGCGGTACTCTTGGGCACGCTGGTTGTTCCACGAACGCAGAACGGCTTGCACTGCTATGAGCAGTTGCTCCCGGGCGCGATGCGGGAAGGGCTTGCCGCTTTCTTCTTCTGTCAGAGCCAGGTAGCGGCCGCACAGTTCGGTCAGACCAGCAACGCTCAGCTGCTCGATATCGCTGACACCGTGCCGAGTGAGCAGCCGGTTGTTGCAGACGTCGAACAGTTCTTTCTTGATGCCCAGCACCACCTCGCCGAACATGTTGAGAAAGCGCTGATACGAATCCCAGGCGAAGCGCCCATCGACCGTGCTGGCCAGGGCCTTGGTCGTTGCCCAGTTGAGGCCGAGGTTGAGCACTGTGTCCATCATGCCGGGCATCGATACTTCCGCACCAGAGCGCACCGAGACAATTAGGGGCATGGTGCCCACTTCGACCGCCGCGCCAAAGCGCTTGCCAGTTGCCTTTTCCAGCGCTGCCACTTGTTGCTGCAGGTGGAAGACCACACGCTTGGGCATGACGCCTTCTTGGGCATAAGCGCGGGCAACGGCGGTGGTGATGGTGAAGCCGTGAGGAACCCGGGCGCCGAGCTTGACCAGTTCGACCAGACCAGCACCTTTGCCGCCCAGGTCTTTCTTGCTGTCTGGGCCTTTCTCACCAAAGGAGAAGGCCACTTTCTTGCTCACCGGCACTTGTGCTTGCGCCTGCTGTGTGAATTTGGCCATGATTTCTCCTTTGAATGAGAGGGCTGAGAACTATCAGAAGGCGCCAGCACCCTTGAAGATCAGCGCGGCGCCGGCGATGCCAGCGATCAGCGCCAGCAGGCGGCCGTACTTGATGGTGACGCCGGGGCCGAAGCCGCCGAAGGTGCCACCTCTCTTTTCCAGCTTCGATAGGGGGAAGGCAGCGGCGATCATGATCAGGCCGAGGATGGTGAAAGTGATGCTCATTTGTGTTCCGATGTTTGGTTGGGTTTAGTTGCAGTGCAGGAAGTTCAGGTAGGGGAACTGGAAATTGGCCGGAATGGCTTCGAAGGCGGCTTCCAGCGCCTGGTAGCAGGTCATGCGCAAGTCATGGTGGTCTTTGGTGTGGAGCATTCCTTTCATCTTGGCGCGGCGGGCCATAGCATTCAGCAGCAGGCACTTGGCGGCAATGCGGTTGGTTTGCACCACGGCCCAGAGGCCACTAGCCGTGTCTCCGTGCGTCTGAGGGGCCGCCTTGAGCTGTTGCTCGCAGGCCAGGTTGGCGTAGTAGATGGCGCTAGTTCCTTGTTCCAGCGCCAGTTCTGCCGCGCGATAGTCGAGCATGGCCCTGTCTGCTTCCTTGACGATCAGGCGGGCTTGTTCCGGCGTGCTGACATTGGCCAGGCGGCTCTTGAATTGCTCCTGGTTGCCGGCCAGCGAACGGGCGCGCTCGAAGGCTTGGGCCGCTCGCTCGGTGTGCTCGACGGTGGCAGCCAGTTTCGCCAGCTTCTCTTCCAGAGCCACGAAGGCCGGTTGGCTTGTCACCCCGTATTGGTAGGGGATGTTCAGCGGCGCGGCAAAGCGTTCGATCTGGTTGTGGTCGAAGATTGCCAGGCCGAGCGTGATCAGGTCTCCAGAGCCACTTGCGATCTGCAGGACATCTTCGGGCTTGAACTGAGCCGCCAGGGCTTGCAGCGAGTCCGGCATTTCGGTGATGAGGCGGACGCAGACCACGGTGTTGCTGCGGCGAGCATCGTTGATGCTGGAGTTGCCGGCGCAGATCTTGCTGTCTTTCACCAGCTCGGGGATCATTGCGGCCAGGGTGCGCGTGTTTGCCACCAGCCTCTGGCCGAAGAAGCGGAAGGCATAGTCGGCCGCTGCGTAGTTGCAGACGAGAGAGCTCTGTTTGTTGATCACAGCGCGGCGCCGGGTGTTCTCCTTCTGATTCAGCGCCACTTCATAGGTGCCGCGGTGCGACTTCACGGCAAACAATGCTTTCTTGGCGCTGGCAGCCAGTTCGCTCACCTTCAGCCATTCGCCGTGAATGGCTTGGACGAGGTTGTCGATGCCCTGTACTTCAGCGCGGTCGCTGAAGCTGGCGGGAGCGAAGGAGGCGAAGAGGCTGGCGTTAATGGTGTTCATGGATGGCTCTTTCTAGGTTTTGCCTGAGGTGGAGGAAGGGCACGGTTTTTCAGGCGTTACCTGTGCCCTGTCCAAGGTCTATGTCTGCCACTCGCGTTTGAGTGAAAACGAAAAGACCTTGAGGATGCGAAATGCTACTAACTGTGTTGCTGATGGAGATAGAGAGGGTGTCGCGACAGGAGTACCATCGCCAATCCCACTAGTGTGGGAACCTCTCTAAGCTTGTCCCTATGCCGGTTCTCATTCCTGGCATTGGCAGGTTTAACGATTTGGACCAATCGTCAAATCTCCCGCGGGAGTCATGTTTGTCAGTCATGACCGCGCTCGCTAGGCGCGACTGGTAGAAGCTCGACCCCAGAGCCGAACTCGACTGGTACTGCTAATCTCAGTAGAGAATATTTCTATTTATATAGAAATTTCTCTGAAGAAAAGCAGCACACTGACTTGGATCTGTAGTGCCGCTTACCCGAAGGCTTGCGGGTTAGGGTTGTTTGGGATCACCGCCGGTGAAAGCAATGATGCTCACAGCAATCTCTGAGTTGACGACTCATCAATTGCTGCTCGAGCCTCGAGGACAGGCTCTATATTGTTTAAAATATGATTGCCTCTTTCTCGATAATTTAGGTGAGAAAGAAGCGCCCTCGGCTCTAGCAGACCGCCCCTCGGCTAACTCAGTAATGTATTAGCCATATCCGGCTAACATCACTCAAGTCGGAAGTCTGCTATAGGACTCAAACCTGAAGCTCGTGTCCAGGTTTTGTCCATTGAGTGAAAACTACATCTAAACTAATCGAAAGTATTTATATATTTTCGAAAAGCCGGTGAGCGACTCATTTAACTGAGTTTTCACCTTTAGGTCCGCAGCATTAGGTCATGTTTTCGGGGTGGCCTTTGCTGTGCGTCAAAATATTGATACACCACTACTCAACCGGGTCCACGGCCAGCAATGGGTACCTCCCAATTCAGCATGACGACGCTGAATTGTAGAACCAAAATATGACTGCTTCAGAAGATTGCTCTTCCTCTACCGCCGTCAATCTCTTGGATTTGTTCCGACTAACACAGTGGGTGGCAGCACTGTCACGGTCGGAGGTTTTAGTTCTCTAACATCGCCATTTCATGTTGTTCTCCTTTTGCGTGTTGGTCCGTCAGGCAAGCGATTGTCTGGCGAAGGGGTTAGTGAAAAGCTTTGGTGCTGTTTACTGGTGTTTTTGAAAGCTCTTGAATAAAGTTAGAAGGGATATATAAAACAGTAGATAAACTCAAATACATTTATCAATGGTTAGTAATTACCCCAGTGAGAGGCGCATGGTGTGCTGCAAATTGGCTGGCGCAGGTTGGTGAATATGGTCGGCTCTGACGAAATGGAAGCGTTAGCGCGATGGTCTGCCCTTCGCAATCGACTGCGAAATGGCTAAAACAGTTATATTCTGATGGGTGCGGTGAAATAGTTGCTGCAACTCTAGCGGCTGCTTTCCCGCGTGGCACTGCTCGGTGTACTAGTGCGAGAGTCGCTAACAGCAGAGGTTTCGTTCGGATGATTCTGACATTAAATACAATTATACAGCTAGCGCGGCGCCACTATATGTGGTGGCGGAACGCAAAACGACGCATGGAGACTTCCTTTGCCTCAATGCGCAAGCTGACCATAGATTGGTATTGTGAAAATGGCACCTTATGCGGTGCTGCTTTGATGCTGACTTTCTCGGAAACCTAATTAACTATAGCCAGGAAGTTTGGCCTTTTATGGGCGCTTTGGGAAACAAACCGCTGTATGTTCAGTCAGCTCTGATATGCTATGTGGCCTCTTGCCCAAGAAGCTGATACAAGTCATGCCCAATCACAATTTTAAACTACATCAATGTTGGCGTAATTGGCTGCGACCTATTGCATCGACTCGCTATTGCCTGTTTGCGCTACCGCTGTTCATGTCTGGCGGGGTTGCGCTTGCCGGGGCTATGTTTGTGGCGATGCTGTCATTTGCTGCCCCGCTGTTAGCGAAAGAAAAGTATCTGAGCGATGGTGGACACAAGGTGCCGCCTTATTTTGGAGAAATTCAAAATCTAATTGAAACTCGGCAGTGCCCTGAGGCGTTAAAGCGTTGTGATCGCTTGATTTTGGCCAATCCTGGTTTGAGCTGGCCACTGCTCTGTCGGGCTAAAGTGTGGCACGCGCAGTCTGACATTGTTAGAGCCTTGGCCGACAGTAATCAAGCTATAGCCGGTAAGCCGTTGTTAGCTGAAGCCTATGTCGTCGCCGCCGCGAGCCTTTACTATCTGAACAAAAATAATGAGGCAATGGTATACCTCAAAAAAGCTCTGGCCATTGACCCTAAAGTGCCGGATTGCTATAGCTATCTTGCCCTAGCCTTGGCCGAGTCTGGGAAGTTTGACGAGGCCGTGGCCTATTTAAATAAAGCGATTTCACAAAATCCGAATGACCCTGACCTCTACAAGTATCGAGCGATGTTTTATTTGGAAGTGAAGCAGTTTCCAAAGGCGCTGCAAGACCTGAACACCAGGCTAAAGCTGCATCCAAACGAGATTGCCACGATTAGATCGCGAGCAAATATCTATGACCGCTTGGGGCGACCAAAAGATGTGTTGAGCGATCTCGATCTCATTCTTAAACTTGAGCCCGATTCTTATCGTGATTTGTTAAGTCGAGCGCGGTTGCTGAGCCGCCTTGGACAGCACGAGAAAGCTTTGAACGACTGTCACATTCTGATTAGGGCAAATCCACTTGATGATGATGGTTATTATTACAGAGCCTGTGAGTATGCCGCTTTGCACAAATGGAAGGAAGCGATTAAAGACTATAGCGTGGCTATCGATGAGTCTCCTGAATCTGCTCGGGCAAGTTACGAAGGACGCGCCAAGGCCTATGAACAGCTAGGTCAATTAAATCTGGCCGAAAAGGACCGCAAGAAAGCCATGGCTATTAAAGGCAGACCAGCAGAAAAACTATTGTTCGAAATGCCGAAGAAATAGCAGATTGGAATAATCATGATTGTCGATGGAACTCATCAATGATAGTGCTAGATCGGCGGAAATAGCCGTTCGCTGGCGCCCTTTTTTAGTAGACTAAGTTTAGCTAATTCGAGTTTTGAGTTATGGAGTCAGTTAATATCCATGAGGCAAAGACGAATCTTTCACGTCTGATTGAAAGAGTGCAATTGGGCGAGGAAATAGTAATTAGTAAAGCCGGTAAACCGGTAGCGAAGCTTTCGGCCTTGGACGCTAGTCGTAAGCCCCGCGTATTGGGTTTGTTAAAGGGCAAGTTGAAATTGTCTGCAGATTTTGATGCGCCACTTCCAGAAGAAATATTAGGAGCGTTCACGGGGCAATAATGATGTTTCAAGTGTGAGAATCTTGCTTGATACACACATACTGCTTTTGGGCTCTCACTGTGGATCGAAAATTGTCACCCGAAGCAGCGACCCTTTTGAGATCACAGAAGCAATTCACAAGACTGGTTGTAACCCTTTGCCAATTACCTTCGAGCATTGCACTCTTTTATCCGGTTTGCCGTCGATTCATAGTGATCCCTTCGTTCGAATGCTTGTCGTTCAGAGTTTGTCTGAACCAGCAATGTTGGTGACACATGATCGCTTGTTGCGAGATTACGGTAACAGTATTCTTTTGGTGTAATAGATAGAACTTTTTGCAGGCTCAGGCTCAGGCTCAGGCTTGGGCGAGCTCCTTTAAGTCCAACAATGAGTTAATAGACCGGTCTACTAGCTTCTTACCAAAAGAAAAGCAGGTGAAACAGTTGAGCGTTTGCTCAGCTGGACACCTGCCTTTCTAATGCCTAGTCTAAGGCTTCTTGCTCAGCGCCCTTAGCGCTTGGGCAGAGAGACCCACAGCAGCAGGTAGAGCACCAGCACGAAGCCACCCGAAACCAGGCCAGCCAGTACGGTGAGGACGCGCACCAGATTCGGTGCCAGGTTGAGCTTGGCGCCGATGCCTGCGCAGACGCCGCCGAGCATCTTGTTGCCTTCGCTGGTGGCGAAACCGTTCTTGTGCGCGCCATAGACGAGGGCACCGAGAACGATGATGATGATAAGTCCGGTCATGTTGTAGCTCCTGAGTTTTGAACGTTGAGATGTGCACGCTTGAAGCTGTGCAGAGAATAAAAGCGTCGAAGGGAGCGCAGTCTTGCGGACCACGCCCCCTCCTAGCTTTTGCTTGCCTTACCTAGTGGTAGGTATCGCCAGCTTGAGCCTTAGCCTGTGATGGCTTTAGCCCTTGCGACGACGACCCTTGCCAGTCTTGCCAGAGCCACCGGTGTTGCCGGCGACGGGCGTGGTCCCGGCAGTGATGCCGTGATCATTGAAGCCCTTCTCGATGACGGCCTTGTTGGCACCGGCACTGAGCTGGCCATCCGCGCTGACGAAGGCCCGGCGCATGTCGCGGAAGGTCACCTTGCTGGGGGGCACGAGGGCCAGAGCCAGCAGGTAGGTCTTCACGTACAGCTCGAGCTGCGCCTTGAGCTTGGCCACGTCGGCCGAAGCATCGCTGGTGAGGAAGGCTTCCAGGATGTCAGCCGTGGCCGCACCCGAGATCTCACCGTCATCGTGCACTTCGCCGGTCTTGTCACGGACCGTCTTGGTGTTGCGCTGGATGCGGATGCCGTTGGGCGGCAGCGCATACAGGCCGATGATACGCTTGTCCGCCTTGATCTCGGCAACCGTCAGAGCCTGACTGCCGGCCGAAGCGAACGTGAGCGCGAACCAGTACTGCATGATCAGCTGGCACATGTCGCCAGTGCTCTCATGCAGCGCCCCACCTTCCGGCCCAGGAAGGTCCTTGCCCGGAGCCTGCAGCATGACCACGTGGTGGCCATTCTCGTGCCAGGACACGCCGAGGTCGAAGCCGATCACCTTGTTCAGACCGTTGGGCAGGCCAGAACCAACGCCGAGGTGAATCTCGTATCCTTCCGGATCGAAATAGGCGTTGTCGGTGACGCTCGAGTCGTTGACGAAGACCGGGATGGGCCGATCCTGCTTCTTCATGCCCATGGCCTCGAAGAAGACCATCTGCGTGTTGATGGCAACGAACGTCGCCACCGCAGTGAAGGCATCGACTTCCTTGACGGCGTCGAAGTTGTAGGTGCCGTCAGCCTTGGCAGCCAACGTCTCCCACTTACGACCGACCTTGACCTTCATGTCGAAGCGCTCGTTCTTGAGCAGCTTCGGGTCCGGGAGGTTCTCGACGAAGTGGTCTACGACCTGCTTCGGGATGGCCACCTTGGGGTCGGGGATGCGCAGGAAGCACTTCGCCGGAATGCGATTGAGACCGGCCTGGGTGGCAGAGCTCGAGATCGAGTAGTGGAGGAGCGACTGGTGGTGCACCACTTCCTTGGTCTTCGCCTTGACCAGGAACAGCATCACTTGACGCGGTTCGCAGGTGGAGAGCTGGACTTCGTAGATGGCGTCGAACTTGCCGGCATGCTCGGAGAGCACCAGTTTCGCCGTGGCCGAGCAGGTGTTGATGGCACCCTTGAGGTCCTTGGCGTACTGCTTGTCGTCCTTGCTCAGGCGGCGAGTGAGGGAAGCGAACTTGACCTTCGCCAGTGCGATGGCGTCGTCAGCCGAAATCACCTTCCCGAGCGCAGCCGGGCGACGGCCGAACTTGAGGGTCGAGGTGACGTTGAAGATCTTGCCGGCCTTGTCCATCGACACGTGCATGTGCGCGCCGCGAACGGAGAGCTTGGTGCCATCCTTGAGGACGATCTGCTGAGCGTAGGCGACCCGGTGACCGAAAGGCATTTCTTCCGAAACGCCGTCGGCGAGCGAGACATTGCTCAGGCTGAAGGCCTGTTGGATGGTGCTGCTGGCGAGGAAGTTGCGGGCATGCTGAGCGGCGTTGCCGAGGAACGGCTGCGCGAACATGCCAGAGGGACCGGAGAGGTGACGGATGTGACCATTGCGGTCATAGCCGGGCACGTTCAGGTCGGGGTAGAGCTCGACCAGGCGAGAGACGGCACTGGTATAGAGCGACTTGGGCGGAACGACGGTCTCGACGCTGAAAGCAGAGTTGAGGCCGTGGATGAGCTTTTCACGAATGTTCATAGTATGACTCCATGTTCTTTATGAAGCTCTTTTTCAGGCACCGTGATGGTACCGACGGAATTGAGCTTCTGGTTTGAGACGACTGTTAGAAGAAACAGAAGAGCAAGAGCCGCACAGTTAGCCGAAACTAGACCGTTGACTCTAACCCGTGTCACTCGCCAAAGAAATCGCAAACAGACACGCACTCTTCAAAACAAGCTCAACACTTCAATGACGCACCCCCAAAACTCACACAAAAAAATGGTGAGAAATGAAAGAGTGAGAGTGGAGTGTTGAAGAAGAGTTAGCGCGTGATATTTACGATTCCAGAGATTTTTAAATGAGAGACAGTATGTCCACCGTAGATATATGACCATGCAAGAACAAAGAGCTAAATAATTAGATGCGGTTAATGAAAATTTGGTTGGCGGGACAACTGTTTCGGCCCGGAGCCGCAAGCCAAGACAGGTTAAGCGTCTTGGGTTGTAAAGAGGTTCGCGGTGCTTGTGCAAGAGAGGTTTTCGGATTTTCCCTAACAATCGCGAAGCTGCGCTAGCACGATTTGTTTCATCTCCACTACAGTTTGCTCAAGCAATAGAGCTTCGTTTTTTTTGCCAAAACTTGCTTGTAGCAAGCTTTGCTAGATCATTAAGCAGCTCTCAGTGTGGTAAATACGCGCTCTGCGTGAGCCTCTACTAGGTTTACTGATTAACTAAACTAGCATTCTGAGCCTCTAGATCTCCTAACCGCATGGGTTCTTCGTCACCCCAGGCTGGCCGTACATAGCGCCAGGGGCGCCACCTACAAGCATAAACTTTAATGACGCGGGTGAAATAACTATTGCTTCTCTTGATAACTTTAGCTTAAGGTCCAACTATCCTTCTACACACATACATCAAGAGTTTTTTCAGTTCCCTTAAACACCAAACCAGCGCACTATCCTCACCGCTAAATCTTCCAGCAAATTGTTGGCAGAGGAAGCACTTGCAGGAATGTTCGTTGATTTGTTCGGTGTTCGGCCCAGGGACGCTCTGCGGTTGTAGTGGTAGTTGGCATCACGAGGCTCACGAAAAAGAGAAAATATGACAAATCCAAAGCAACTCAGAATCATCGGAACGGACGTCTGCCAACCGTGCGCCATCTCGGGCCACGATGGTGACGCCTGTCGTGCGAACAGACTGGACGATGGCGGTGTCTTCTGCGTCACATGCTCCAGTATTTCCCAGCCCATCTCTGCCAACGCCCGCGCCATCTATCAGATGCCAATGTCGGTCAAGATTGTCGTCGCGACCTTGCTGCGCAATGACATCCCCGACGGCGATGACGCGGAACCCTTGACGGCAACTCACGCTCAGTACGGCCCCGACAATCTCACCCCTGAACGTGCTGCAGCAGCTTACGCCCAGGGCAATGTCGACGTCGTTCTTGGCGCCGGCCGTGTCAACTTCGCCACCGTTCAACCATGCCTGGCACACGTGGTGGTGTCTTTCCAGTACGACGAAGTGAAGAGCTTCTCCGGCAAGGCTTTCGACAAGAATGCAATCGCAGCCGACGAAGCCGACCTCCTCGCCGCCATGTCGCAGCGCGACTGTCCGCCGTCTCTGGTGGCTGCAGCTCGCAAGCTGATCAAGATGGGTTTCGTGGTGTTGCATGTCGATCTCGACTCTTCCATGAGACGGGTCGCTCTCTGCCACACCCTCGGCGCCTCTCTCGACCGCCGCATCCCTCGGGGCATCTTCGCTGAAGTGAACTACGTGGTCTGACCTAGGTCGCGCCGCATAGCCCTAAGGCGTGCCCAGTGTAACTAGTGAGCCCGGTTCTCTTGTTAGGCACCAGTGTGCCTAGGACCGGGCCCCATCCCAGCATTTTGAAGAGCAGTCGACCCCTGAACAGAGTGGGCCGACAGCTCAAGCCATTTAAAAGAAAAGGAGCCAGACTATGAACACAGCATCGGTTCAGTTGGCCAAGAACTCTGCAGACTACTGGCGCTCGGCACTGTCGGGTATCAGTACGCTCTGTGTCGACCTTTGGGGAACGGTAGCACGGTCAGACAACCGTGAACCGATCCTCGACGCTCAGAGGATTCTCGGCTACAAAACAGACACCATCGACCCCAAGGATTTGCGGTCGGTGGATCCCGCGTTCTTGAATGTTTGCCTGACAACAGACGTTCGTGACGCGGTCGGTTTTCTTCGCTCAGTTGCCAGTCGCTTCCACCTCTCTGTCAACCCGCAACAGGTTGAACAGTTCCAGGACGTGGTCGACCATGAGTCGTCGTGCGCTGGAGTATTCTTCGACGCCAAGAATGCGTTGAAGGTGCTCAAGGGCCGCGGCTTCAAGCTGAGCCTTGTATCTAACCTGTGGTCGTTCCCAGTGGATTGCTTGTTCGCTGAAGACAATCTCGGCAAGTACTTCCCCGAAGAACTGCGTGTGTATTCCTTCGTAGAAGGGGTCAGCAAGCCTGATCCTGAAATCTACCGTCGGGCGTACATCCGCAACAAGTGCCACCCTGGTGATTGCCTGATGATCGGCGACCACCTGGAAAACGACATCCTGCCTGCGCTCGCGGTGGGAATGAAAGCATGTCTCGTCGATCGCAATCTCAAGTATGACCCGGCGTCCATCCCTGATGGTGTCTTGGTCGTGAGAAGTATGGAGGAACTGATCGACCTCCTGCCTGAGGCTCCGGCCGCCTACTAGCTGTTCGCCATCACGGCGAACAGTGAACGGTATTACCCGCTTCAGGCTCTTCTCAGGGAGCAGCCTGACAGGTTCACTACAACCGTGGTGAGCCTGCCGTACGCTGCAACAAGGTTCCGCACTGGCACGCGGGGCCCGTTCAGCTCTTCGGTTTATCAACTTCGGTCCGCACAAGGATGCAGCAACCGCTGCTCTAGCAAGAACGGATCAAAAACCTAGAGGTGTATAAACATGGCTAAGATTAACGACATCACAATGACGTCAGGTATCGGCTTCGTGCCCACCGCTGCTGTCCGTGAGTTCGCAGGAAACTTCAAAGTTTTGCCTGCACAGCACAAGGCCGACCCCGATGACTTCGTCGTCCAGGAACGGCAGCCGGGGCTTCAGACCACGGTGTCGGTAGAGTCGGACTTCCCCAACCCGGAAGACCTCGAGTCTGCCAAGGGCCCCCTGGTGGCAGTCACCCTGGTCAAGTATCGTCTCACTACCCCAGCCGCCGTCGAGGGGCTGGCCAGACTGCTCAACGTTCCCGCTCGCAACATCACCGCTGCTGGTCTCAAGGACCGCACTGCACGTAGTTCGCAGATGGTGGTCATCGAGGGTGTGGAATTCGAGCATGTGCGGCGTCACTGCTTCCCGGACGAGAACGTCCTGCGGGAGCATGGTTTCTTTATCAAAGATGCACGTCGATGCACCAAGAAGCTCGGCAAGGGTCACCTGGAAGGCAACCACTTCCAGATCAAGCTGATCGTTGCCGGCAAGACGCGCGAGCAGCTGAAGGAATACCTGGCTCCGCGTCTCGAGTTCCTCATGCGTGACCACAAGGGCAAGCGTGTCCCTCGTGTGCCGAACTTCTTCGGACGGCAGCGTCTGGGGCGTCGGCAGAACCTGCTCGGTGTTGGCGTCGACCTGATCGAAAACGGGTTGGAAGCTGGCGTCAAGCGGTTCATCTGCGAAGTGGTCGAGAACAACGACCACCCCAAGGCCAACGAGGTGCGCCGGCAACTCGCGGCTAAGTGGGCAGAAGCTGAGCGCGTCGCCGAAGAGAAGAATCAGAGTGTCGCCGAGCAGTTCTACTGCTTCCTCGACATGAAGAAGCTGCTCGAGGCGAGTGGTTACCGCGGCAAGCCGGTGTACAAGATGGCGAACATGTTCATCGAGTACAAGCTGGTCAACAAGATCCTCAGCACGAAGTGCATCGAACGTGCGGTTCGTGAGCTGAAGGACGACCTCTCTCTGTCGGTGGGCGCTTTCCAGGGTTACTGGTTCAACCAGCTCCTGGGGGACGTCAACGACGAGGGTGCCAAGATCTCGGTGAAGTCGCTCGACACCGACAAAGACGGCGAGCCGACCATCCCCTTGTACTTCCCTGGGGATGAGCGGTCCGTGGCATTCTATCGGCAGTGGTGCCCCCAGGCTGTGCCTGACCAACTCGATCGGAAGACCAAGGAAATCTTCCTGTCGAACTTCAACGGTCGGCCCGGTCCTCGCCGCCCTGCCTTCATCTTCGTGAACGATCTGTCATATGAAGTTCACGACGAGGTTGTCAGCTTCTGCTTCAGCCTCCGCTCCGGTGCGTACGCTACGACGTTCCTGTCGTATCTGTTCCAGCTGGACACGGACGGCCTTGAAGTGGAAGACAAGTAAGGGCCAATTCGGCCTGAACACTAGCAACCCCGCAACCCAAAACGCAAAGTGAGGTTTAAATACCATGAACAGCAATATGTGTTACGGAAAGGGCGGCCCCATGGACGCCCCCGTGATTCCATCGCTGCGGCGACCCCAGCTGGGTTCCACCGCACTGATGGAAGAAGTGACATCCCCTGCGGATGAAAGCACTATCAGTCAGCGTCTCTTCGGCCGGTTCGTCTCGCTCGGCACGCAGGTCTGCAAAGGCCCGTGCGTCGACGACGGCAAGTTGGCCCTCGCCTTCGCCTCGCACAGCTAAAAGCCAGTACGGCTAAATCAGCCAATCGGGCGCAGGCTCAATCATTAACCTAGACTGGAAGCACTGCCGTATCAAGAATGCTTCGGCATAACTCTTGGACGGCAGTGCTCTTTTGGTCGGTTCCGTGGCTGGGGCTGCAGGTTGTTTGTAAGCTCACGCTTTTTTTTTTTTTACTATAAGCAAGAGTAGCAAACGGCGTTTTTTTTTGACAAGTTTGCCTGCTCTGGTTTTTAGGCGGTCAAATGCAGTTGCACCAAAATGGCTAACCAGGGTGTTCATGGTGTTTGAACACCCTGGTTGCCAGTGCTGCTTGAGACCAATTAAGAGTTTGTTTCTGCTTCAGCCGCGAGGGAACTCCCGCTGGTAACGCAGCAGTGCTTTTTCAGGGAAGGCTTCCACGTCTGCCACGGTCATGCCATAGACTTTTATTCTGGTGAAGGCGCCAGACATCGGCGAGCCAACCAAAATCGAATTTGTGACATGGCCAATATCGCAGAGAAAGTAACTAGCATAGCCAGCCATCTTTCTGTCATATTTGCAAGACTGCCGCCGAGCACCACCTTTCGTTTCTGTCATTTTGAGCAGGTACCATACTCTGTCAATGTCATCCCGGCTAACTAAGCCGTCGCCATCGACATCCAATAGGGCAAAGTTGTCGATAAGCCAGTTATGTAGTTCGGGTGCTACTTGCCAGGCGCGTTTGCAGTTGTAGTAGTGCACCATGATGTAGAGCGAGATTGGCCCAAAGACGCAGCTCAGGCTGAGCATGAACAGGCCCGGTGAATTTAAACCTTGTCTGATAGCAAATGCAACCGCGATCGGTGCCAGCAGCACAAAATAAATCAGTTCAAAGATTTCGGTCTTGCGTCCGACTTTCAATTCAGCACGCCAAGCCGCAGCCGCTGTGCCGATAATCCACAAGCCGACGATCAAGACAGTGAGTGGAAGTTCGCCTGGTGTTGGAAGCGAATTTGTAGCAATTATGTTCATATGGATTAGTTGAATTTATTGTAGTTGTCTATAGAGGGAAGATTTGTTCCAGC
Source organism: bacterium Ga0077546 (assembly GCA_001464165.1). The sequence continues at coordinate 6,267 of LNEX01000528.1, read as the reverse complement.
CACTGGGCTACGTGGGGCAGTAGCCAGCATGGTTCTTGTCCTGGAATAAAAAAGCCAATGCCGTCGTCGGATACTTTCACTACGTTGTAGCGGCATTCAACAACCACCAGCCAAAGGCTAGCAGCTGGTGGGCGGAAGCCATGGGGGCGGGCTGCTAAGCTTTCGTCTATGGTGATTGGCCGCAGTACTTCTTCAATTTGGTTAAGGTCATGGAAGTCTTCGCTTCCAGGCAGAAAGAAACCTTGTGCGTTACCGTCGGTGTTGAAAGAGGCTCCAGTGGCAATTACTTCTGGCGTGTTCTTGATTCTGACTAGCCAAAGGGTGTCGCGGCCCAGTTCGCGTGGCAGTGTGTTGTGGTTCATTTGTGGGTAGTTGTGTTTGCTTGATGTTTGGTGGTTTGAAATCTCAGCGCTGTGGCGGTAATAGAAATTTGAATTTGAGCCTATCGATGGGAAAGGAATAAAGCAAACACATCGAAAGAGCTCATGATGCAAGCTTGAAGCTCTTCTTCAAAGAAAAGTGCATGATTATTGATTTACTCAATTTACACAAGTTGTCTCTCGCTAACTATTTGCACCACTATCTGTCTTCGCTCACGCGAAGTTGTTACTATTGTTTGCTTAAAAACAATGTTATACTATAGGTTGCAATATTATAGATTGTAGTAGAAAAAACGCTTTTAAAAAGCCGCAGAATAAGAACGATTGAAATTAAGCCATGAAGAATCAAGCTTTCTGGCTCTATCTAATTTGGCGTCGCGATTGACATTTAAGTATGAGTTTCGATTTGCATTTGAGTATGCAGCAAGAACAGGAAAAAGAAAGGTCCACAGCGAGGAAGGAGAGCAGTGGTGGTTAGACCGACTGTCCCTTCCCCAGCTGTGGGCCCTAGCAAGCATTTTTGTTTCGCTGTCTATTCGAGGAATTACTTATTCCAGGAAGAGTCTATTCCAGGAACAACAGCGAATACATGATGGCCGCACCGAAGATGGCAATCAGCAAATGCACGCCAGCCTTGGAAAAGTGCGCGTCTTCGCGAATTGCCGGAATGATCGACGAGCCAGCCATGTAGAGAAATGCACCGGCAGCAATCGGACCCATGAGGTGCGGGAAGCCCTCGATGTGTTGTCCGAAATGCCAGGCAGCGACCACTCCGATAAGTGAAATCATGCCGGAGGTGAAGTTCCAGAGCAGCGCCTTCTTTCGTGAGAAACCCGAATGCATCAGCACAGCGAAGTCGCCAAGCTCGATGGGAATCTCATGCACGACCACGGCAATCGTCGTGGCAATGCCGATTTCAGGGCTGAGCAGAAAAGCGCTACCGATGACGATGCCGTCGACAAAGTTCTCGAGGGTATCGCCCAGCATGACCAGGTAGCCGATGGGCTTTGCGTGGGGCTGGTCGTGCTTGCCGACAGAATGAAGCAGGAGTGATCAGCAGCGAGACGAATTGCAGACCATTTGCGCCATCGCTCTCGATGTAGTGCTCGAAACCTTCAGGAATCAAGTGAAAGAGAGCGTTGCCGACCATGGCGCCTGCGGCCAAGCTGAGGAAGAAAGGGGTGGCGTTGGTCAGAGGGAAGCGCTTGCTCACCAATGCCACGACACCAATCAGTGAAACGACGCTGACAGCAAAAGCAGCCACCAGCCCGTAGACGAGGGTCATATCCATAGTTGTTTCCTTTACGTGACACGACCTGAGCACCGGAGTGTTCAAGACATGATGGTTAGGCGGGTGAGAATTCCGTGCTGCTAGATTCCTCGCGATTTGCGTGGACAGAGCTGTGGTTCTACCTGCTGGTGAAAAAAAAGTTGCTTTGAGAGAAAAAACCTTTTGGTTTAAAGAGTTGAAGTGATGTCTAACCCTAAACGTCTATATATTGGAGATCCAAGTAAAGGGTTGCTAAGCGGCCAAAGATTAATCTGTGCAGCCTTCTCGGGCATTTTGGCTAATTTTGACACGATGTCGTCGATGCCACACAGAGTTGCGTTCTGAGGACGCTGACTAATCTTCTAGGTTAGCGCGCGCTATCGCTAACATTGAGAAATAGATTACATATTGAGAGCTTTTACTTACTGTAATCATGAGCTCTTATCTGATAGTGCTTTATTGCTTCCTTCAATTCACCTATTTCTCTTACTTACATCCACCGAACAACCCCGCTCATCAACTATCGTTTCTCTGACTGCTCCTTCTCTGAGGTGTGGGTCGAAGCTTCAGTTGTATGAGGTTCACTGGATAGTCAGAGATATAACCAACCCTCGAAAGCTTATTATGCAAACAGTTATCTCGCTGCTCCTGTCCGCCTGTCTTTTTGGTGCGCTCTATCAGTTCATCGCTCCCAAGTTCAGCAGCGGCGCCGTGGCCTTTCAGCCTGTGGCTGTCGGTCACAAGCTGCTCTTCGGTCTGGCCATGAGTTTCACCAGTCAGGTGATGCTCTTCGGTCTTTCGCTTCTGGCCTCTGTCACCCTAGTGCCACTTCTGGTTTTGCTTGGCGTCGGCGTAGCTTCTGCTGCCCCCACCACTGCTGTTCTGGCTATCTCAGCTACTGTTCTGATCGTGATGCTGCAGCTGTCCAATTGGTTCTCCACCATGGTACTCGGCCGCTTGATGCCCAGCATCTTGCGTGTTGACTCTGCTTCTGCTGCTTTCAAAGCAGCTCTGGCACCGACTCTTGTTACTGGCGTGTTTTATCTGCTGATGATGTTCGTGCTGGCCCCTCTTCTGGCGGTCTCCAACTAAAAAGGTGTTTCAATGACAAATAATCGTGTATCAATTGGCAAAAGCGACCTCGTCGCCGCTGCTCAAAAGGGCGCCATGGCGACCCAAGACGTCGACAGCCTCTGGTCGATGTTGCAACAGTCTTCTAGGGCACAGCAGCCCAAGGGCAGTTTCGATATCGCGCAACTGCTCTACTACGCCGGCGGCGTGCTGGTGATGATGGCAATGGGCTGGTTTCTCAGTCTGGCCAACGACAGCTTCGGTATGGGTGCAGTGTTCGCTATGAGCGTGCTCTATACCGCTGCCTTCGCTGGTCTCGGCTACAAGCTGCGTTTCCAGAATGGTCAGCGCCTAGCTGGTGCTGTGCTCTTTCTCCTTGCCGTCCTCATGGTGCCCGCGACGCTCGCCGCTGGCCTTAACTTTAGCCAGCTCGATGCTTCTCTGCACGGCTTGCAAGAGCCGCTGCTCCTTGAGCTTGCCACTCTCGCTGCTGGACTTCTGGCTTTGCGTTTGGTCAAGGTCTCCCTTCTCAGTGCCCCGGTTTTCGGTTCACTTTGGCTCTTGACCATGACTATCGCTGGTATCATTTCTGGTGACAACAATGCTTTCTTCGGCTTCGGCTCGAACTATTTCACCTGGGTCTCGGTAACTATGGGTGCTGTTCTTCTGGCCTCGGCCACGGTGGTCGATTCGCATTTCGGCCGCGACGAAGATTATTCGTGGTGGGGTTATCTCTTCGGCGTCGCTGCCTTCTGGATTCCCCTCAGCCTGCTCGACTCAGGCTCTGAGCTGGGCCGTTTCGCCTACTTCGTTATCAACGTGCTGATGATGTTCACCTCGGTCATTCTCGCTCGCAAGGTTTTCTTGCTGGCCGGTTCGATCGGTGCCATCTTCTACGTTGGTCACTTGCTCTGGAGTCTTTTCTCCAACTCGATCTTCTTCCCCTTCGCCCTCATTCTGGCGGGCATTGGTGTGATTTTCTTGGGCGTGCAGTATCGCCGCCACAAGACCGAAATCGAAAATGTCATCGTCGGCTTCTTGCCGCAGGCCCTGCGTCAGCGCCTGCCCGGACGCTGAGAGCATAATTAGAGAATGGAACTAAATGACCGAAGGAAAAACTGCGACAAGCCAGATTCTGATTCCGGCGGACTTCGCTCTGACTGAAGCCGATATCCAGTTCGTGCTCGACCTGGCCGTGCGCGCTGGTGATATTGCTGTGGCAATGCGTGCCAGCGCCACTGTTGAGGAGAAGACCTCGGCCACAGATCTGGTCACCAGTGCTGACAAAGCACTGTCTGAGTTGATCGTGAAAGAGCTCTCTGCACGCTTCCCTAACGACGTTGTGCTTTCGGAAGAGGCGCCCTGGAATAGCAGCAACGACGGCAAGCGTCGTTGGATTGTTGACCCCATCGACGGTACCAAATACTATGTCGATGGCACTGGCAAGTACTGCGTCATGATCGGCTTAGAACACGCTGGACGCGAACTGTTCGGCTGCTTCTACATGCCAGCCTACAAACAGGCTTTGCTTGGTGGCCCTGGTCTCGGCAGCTATCGCTATGTTGCTGAGCCCCAGTCGCTGATTAAGGTTGCACAGCTGCCCTCGCTTGCGAGCGGGAGCAAAGTGCGGCTTTTGATCAGCAAGAATGATCTTGCTGCCAACCCCTGGGTGAGCCAGCTGGACGACGTTGAAATTGTCATTGCTTCAAGCATCGGCATCGATGTCTACGAGCTGTTGGTCGACAAGGCTGACGTCTTTGTCCACATTCGACCCACTCTGGGCTATTGGGATACTGCGGCTCCTGGCCCGGTATCGCAAGGTCTGGGGCTGGACGTGGGCACTGAAGTGGATGATTTTATCAGCTACGGCTATGAGCACTCCAAGCATCTGCCCAACATCATCATAGGCAAGAAGGGCTCTCTCTCTTGGTGGCGCCAACATTGGAGCAAGCGACCAGAAGAAGTCGTGACTGCCACAGCGAAGTAAGCAGGCCAATTAGTCAGTAAGTCAATTGTGAGTGGTGCGCAGTTTCCCTTAGGGAGGACTGCGCACCTTTTTTTCGCAGTTCATTATTGTGATTCTCTTGCCCAGTTTTCATCATCTTTTTTGTTGAGGGTATGTACTATCTTAAGTAGCAGGCAGCCAAAAAACTTTAGTCCCACTGTCAAAAAAAACTTCGCCGGTCACATCGATTTAGTAATAACTCCGTTATCAATTGCATGCATATTAGAGACGTTCCCCCCAACACAAGCGAGACTAAAATCATGGCAAACGAAATTGAAAGACCAGCCGATGCAACCCTTACTACTCAAAGCGATAACACCGCTGTTGCTGCTCGCGAAAATCTTTCGCAACTAGCTTCTACCCTTTATCAGTGCAAAGATGGTTCAATGGTGCGCAATCCGCAACACTGCACTACCCCCGTTGGTAGCCTGTCTTCACTTTCTGAACTTCCGCCCCTAACCATTGGCTAAGAGCTACAGAGAATAGTCAGAATTTACTAGTGATTAATTAGAAAGCAAAGCCTAAAGCTTTGCTTTCTGTTCGTAATAGTTCAAGCGCAGCAGTGGGTTTCTGAAATTTTCTCGACCGGCAGGATTTTCTGTTAGAACAGATGGCGAATGGTGTAGTAAATTTCTGATACCAATTCCTAGGCCGCCAAATGCGCTCTCATTGAGGCCGGCGCGGTTTGCATCACTCTGTTTCTTTCCCTCAATCTCTGGCGCTGTTTCTCTGCCGGCCAGAAGCACAATTGGAGCAGTCTTGCTGCCATCAAGGCGTTCAATAGAGGTTAGTTTAGTGTTGCCATCCGCCAGGGTTTGATAGTTAAATTTGAATTTTTGTTCGGGCTCTTCTATGGCTGCTTTCACTTTGTCGGCCGGGATAAAAAGCGATTTTGTTTTACTAATGCGGTTGGCGGCCACAGCGCGAAGATTTTGCGCACCATCAAAAGATGGGCCACCAGAATTGCCATGTTCGATATGGGCTCTTTGGAAAATTCGCTCGGATGCAAGATAGTCTCGCGCCATTTTTGCCACGGTTGGATCGGCCGAATTTTTCATGTCAATTATGGCAACCAGATCGGGATAGGCCTTAGGGTCGGTCACAAATTTTTCTAGTGGGGCAATGCCTTTATAGTTGCCGGTGGAAGCCCAGAGTTCAGATGCACCTCTTGGGTGCCCGTAGGTTACGAGTTCTTCTTCTGGCTTCAGAGGTGTGATATCAACTTTTGCTGCATGGCTAGGATCGGCCGCTAGGCCCATTACTTTGAAGCGGGCGAGATCATTGATTTCGTCTAGTTTAATTAGTTGGGCATGATATCTACTGCCGTCGTGGGTAATGACGTCGACAAAAGAACCAGACAAGCCTACGTGGGCATTGGTCAAGACTTCACTGCCATCGTTTACGAGTAGGCCAGAGCCGACTTTAGAATCACTTTCGCTGCGCGGAAAAGGCTTATCGCCAGTTTCGATTTTGACTGTAATAGGAGCTACGGCATCCAGCAGACGTCGAGCCGTTTGGTCGTTGTTGCAGTCTGATGATTC
>LNEX01000527.1 GCA_001464165.1 bacterium Ga0077546 | reverse complement strand
TATCGACCACTCCTTGTGACGCGGACATAGAACTAGAAGGGGACGCAGAAACGGTCGTGCCGAAGAGGTTAGGTATAAAATCTTGAAATGAATTGTCACGATTGAATGTGTCGTTGTAGCCACCGTTATTGCCATAAGTGCTATCGCTGCCTGGTATGAGAGTTGCCACAGAGCGCGACGAAACAATTCTCTCTAATATCAGCCTGTCGGGTGCTACTGATACCACCATAGGTGCAGCTGCTGACGCTAGGGTTGGCACCATGGTCGCAGCGAACTTCGACTGCGCTGCTCCACATGCACCGCAACCTTTTACCTTTTGCTTAATCACTGCCCCGCAATTTGGACAGATGGCAATTTCCACCGGGTACTCCCGTCTTTTTAAGGACGTTGGCCTTGTCGCCATGAACTAACTTACGCGTCTATTTAATATTTACCTCGGATTCGCTAGCAAATCTCGCTTGTAATCTTGCCAGCAGCCGATAATTGTCTTATTTAGTAAGGTGAACTTCGAGCAAATTGGAAATAAATGGCTAAGTAACTCGCTTTTAGAGGCATGGTACAGTTGAAACAATCTCTTGTCAAGTGCTTTAGCGCTGCGCCTTTGCCTCGTTTGAGGTATATACTAAATAGGTTAGCACTTCGAATAAAGGGGTGCGGCGACTGATAGTTCAGGGAATTTGCTTATTTTGGTAATTCACTTCGAACTTTTACGGTGCTGGCGGGTACATATTAAGTAGGTGCCTCAGGTGACATTAGGAAGGGATTGTTAGATGGCTCGCGAAGACAAGGCAAGCGCAACCAGTTCTACTCAGGACGCGCCTTCGGGGAAGTCTGGTGATGATTCGTCTCTTGCTGCCAGACGTGCTCGGCTGAGGGGAACTCTGGCTAAGCAGACTGTGCCACCCGATGCTTATAGCCCAGATCCTTACCAGCTTGCGGTCGAACCGTCTCAGTCGGTAGCAGTGACTCAACCGAGCGTAGCCCCAATCGTGGTCGAGCCGACACTGTTTGATGAGGCTCATGAAATTTCGATCGAGGTATCTCCGGTGGCTACTCCTAAAAATGTGCGTTCTGTTGCCACTAGCCTCGCCTCTGAAATTCTAGCTGACGATGAGTCTGATAATGCTACGAGCGTTCAGAGTGCCATTTCGGAGCTAGAGGCAGAGCTTGGCCTTAAGTCGATGGACTCTACCGAGCCGAAGCATGGTGAAAATCCAAGTTTTGAGGTTTTAGCAGATAGCCCTTTGTTTGATATTAGTGCGGTAAACATGCCAGAAATTAAGGTCCCTGAGGCCCCAGACTTATCGATGCTCATGACTCCAAGTCAGATTGCCAGCTTGAATGCTCAGGTCAATCAGGTTGTCGACACTGCACATCAAGAGCAAGTTATTGAACTGCTCAATACTCTTGATCAGCAGTTAGGAATTTGTTCCGTAAACATGGCGCAGATATCTAAAGCAGCCAATGAGCAGCTTGAAATAGTCAGAAATTTAGCTGAGACAATTCAGCACCAGGCTTTTAACGAGATTGGTCTCAGCCTAAACAGTCTGAGTGAGTCAATGTCGGCAGCTCTTGAGCCGATGCAGGCCGTGGGCGAATTGGTACCAGCTATTGATAATTTGATAGTTACTCTTGAGTCGAAGCAGGGGGCCGGCGAGATCGGCACGGCTCTTGATAAACTGATTGTTGCTCTTGAGTCGAGAAATGTTGAACCGCCTCCCGTTGAGGCAAAGCTTACTCCCGAAGAGTTGGTGCACAGTTTGGCTGATCAGCTTTCTACTGGGAAGATTGACGCCTGGACTTTTAAGTGCGCATACATGGCTGTTTTCCCCTCTGAGCATCCAGCTGATCTATTGCGTAAACTAGTTGACTTGTTGGGTGCCCAGCGCATCTCTGGCGATTTCTTCCGTGCCGCTTATGACGCTGTGCAGGCTCCAGACCCGCCCAAGCCTGTATACACACTCACTTCTGCTGGTTCTGGCAACGAGATTGTGCGTGAAGTAGAAGTGGTGAGAGTTGTCCAAGATGAAAGCGTCATGGCACTTCTTGAAGAGTTGCGTGTGCAGAATGAAGAAATGCGCTCGCGGATGGATGCTAAAGACAATGATTTTGCCGAGCTCTTAGCGGCCAAAGATCAAGAAGTTCAAGACACTCAAGAAATGTTGAACTCACGTTGGGAAGAATTTTCAGGTCAGTATGAGAAATTATCTGAACTAGTTCAGCAGCGCAATGATTTGATTCAGGCAAAGGAAGTAGAGCTTAGTCATAAAGACTCCGAAATTACCCAGTTGAAGACTCAGCTAGATGAAATGCGAGATCAAACTCGTGATATGGTCGCTGACTTGCAGCGCCAATTGACCAGCACTAAAGCGGCAGCTGATGAGGCCATGGCTAAACCGGCGGCACCCAAGCAGTCAACTAGCTTTTTTGAGCAACCGCAACCAGCTGCGCCGGCGGCCCCACTCTTTAATGAAGCGCCAAAACTATTTGTTGAGCAGCAAGCGCAGCAGCCCACGCAGCAGACTGTTCAACAATCACAGCCGCTGCAGCAAGCGCAAGCTCCTAATGCAGCTGTATCAGGTACTCACCCTGTGGTCGATGATCCTATGCAGACTCAGTCACCTGCGCCTGTCGATTTAGTAAATGCTGGACAGCAGGGCACTGCCAGTAACTCTGGTGCTGCTACCCTCAACCAAGCAATGCCTAATCAAGCTATTCCTCGACCACAGGTAGCCGCTCCGACTACACCATTTTCTGGTGCTACCGGAAGCTATGGAAGCGGTGTGCGTGCTCAGGTGTTTGAAGTTATTGTCCGTCAGGCATTGGCCGGAGCCCCATGGCGCGAGATTTGCGCTGGCCCCATGCAAGTCAACAATATTTCGGCTGATGAAGTTGAAGCTGAAGTGAAGCGCCGTCAGGCCTTGCTGAAGAAGTAATTCAGGCAAAAGATAACTTTTTTACTTAATCGGAGCTGGTTTTTCTGCTGCTGGTTGAGCATTGAGGCAGCGTTCGGTTTGACGCCATTCTTTAACAATAGAATCAAGGTTGCTCATGTATCTGAGCACGATAATTGATGGGAGGTGTTCCATCGTCTGGCAGAAAATGAAGAACATTAGCCCCACAATTAGAGTTGTGCACAATGCTGTCAAATTGCGAGTGATGCGCATTTGTTCTTCCATGCGCTTGCTCAACTGATTGATTAGGGTTTCCAATTCTTTCAGTTCGCTCATTGGGGGCCTCAATCGGTGAATGCAACAATCATATCCTCTTGAAAAGAAAGGCCTATTTGTTGCTCAGTGCCTTATCAGCTGACCTTAGGGCGGAGATGAGATCATCTTCGTCGCTTTCCGCAATCGTGCGAAAATCAAGACACAGTCTATTATCTGTCACTTTGCCAATCACCGCAGGCTGACCTCGCCGCAGTAAGCGAGCGAGGTTTGCTGCAGAGCGATCAGATCTTTTTACTTTGATTGAGAGTCCGGCTGATGCTAGCATCTCGCCAGGCAAACTGCCCCCACCCATTGTGCTTTCCAAATCAATTAAAGATACGTCTAAGCACTGCAAGTTTTGCAACATAGTTGTTGCTATCTGGGCTCGCTGCCTCAGAGAATCTTGTTTTAGTGCCGCCATTTGGAAGACAGGCAAATTTTTATAACCATCTACATATATATACTGAGTGAGCACTGATTCAAGCAGAGCAATTACCAGTTTATCTGCCCGTAAAGCTCTATATATGGGTGACTTTCGCAGTTTGGCCACCACCTCACTTTTGCCAGCGATAATGCCAGCCTGTGGGCCACCCAATAGTTTATCTCCTGAGAACAATACCAGGTCGGCGCCACTTTCTAGAGTAGCTTGTACTGTGGGTTCTGCCACCAAGTCAAATTGCTTAAGGTCAATCAAGCAACCACCACCCAAATCGTACACAACCGGAACGCCATGCCTTGAGCCAATTTCGGCCAGCTCTTTTATGCTGGACTCTTCAGTGAACCCAAGTACCTGATAGTTTGAGCGGTGGCATTTCATAAGCATGCCAGTATTTTCAGACACTGCTTTTTCGTAGTCGGCTGCTCTGGTTCTATTGGTGGTGCCAACCTCCTTTAGGCGGCCGCCTGAAGACGTAATTACATCAGGCAAGCGGAAACTGCCACCGATTTCAATAAGTTCGCCGCGGGAGACTATGGTTTCTTTTTGATCTGATAAAGCTTTGACGGCAAGCATCACGGCTGATGCACAGTTGTTTACTATAATTGCTGATTCTGAACCAATTAGCAGGCTAAGTAAGCTTGAAATTTGTGCAGTTCTCTCGCCTCGACCACCGTCTTCTAGATCAAACTCTAAATTAGAATACGAGCATAGTGCTTGGCTCAGTTGAGTTGCGATGCTTTGTGGCAGCGGCGCTCGGCCAAGGTTGGTGCTCAGTATCACACCAGTGCCGTTCAATATTTTTTTTATACCGGCTTGGGTGATCTGCTCTAAATCAGCTGCTATAGAACTTGCCATTGTTTCGAGACTGGGCACTTCTGCAATTTTGCCGCTAATTAGATCTTGTCTTGTTCTGTCTACATGCAGTCGAGTGTGGTGGGCCGCTAGTTCGCGACGAACATGCAAACGTTCAATTGTCTGCTGCAACACTTGTTCCCGCATTAGTTTGTCTATCTGTGGTAATCGAAAGTCTTTTTTTGTCACTTAAGGGTCGCCCCAATGAAATTTTCTAATTCTCCTTAAATCATACCCGTGCCACCTTGCCAGAACGGCGGGAAGCAACCACAATTAGAATATGTAGTACAACGCGGGTATAAAGAACTCGTACTTCCATTTTAAGGCGGAAAAAGCCGTGGGCAAGACTCTTAGAACCAAGACTCTCTATCAAGACAAAGAATGGCTGCAACAGAAATATGTCAAGGAGAAGCTCAGTACCGTAGAGATTGCCAAGATATATCGGGAGACTGAAAATAAGTGGTGTGACCCAAACACTATTTCTCGATGGTTGAAGAAACATAATATTTCTATGCGTTCGTTGGCTGAAGCTCAACAGAATAGGCATTCCGTGGCAATTCCAGTGGTTAAGAAACGCACCTAATCGCCAGCTTCGAAAAGATTTCTGAGTAAAAATTCCTCTTTGCTACGTTACGGACAGGCGCTAAATGCGCATCCGCCCATCATAACTAGGGCCGTAGTGAGATAAAGTAATACATCCCGCCCTCCTGCCAGGTAAAACAAGCAGTAGGCGAAGAAGGAGAACGCGGGTAGCAAGAAGCGTTTATCCCCATCTCTGTACGCGTGAGCGGCCAGGCAGACGGATAAAGCAACTGGGCAACCAAATAAGACGACGTCGAATAGCATGGGTACGCTTTTGAATAAGGAATCTAGGTTCCTATTATTCATGTCTCGAATGTTCTGTCCATGGTAAATACCGCAAAACAGCAATAGAACTAAGTTTTAGTCAAGGACAGAGAACAATGGGAATGTCAGGTAATGGTTCGCGCGGCCCCAGCAGAGCTGGAGGCGGCGGCAAATCCGGTGGATACGGCGGCAAATCTGGTGGCGGCCGACCAGGCGGAAGTGGCGGCAGACCCGGTGGTTCTAGTGGTGGTAGACCAGGTGGCGCAAGACCGGGCGGAGCAAGACCCGGTGGAGCAAGACCAGGCGGCGCTGGCGGAGGCTATAACAGAGCAGGCGGATCGTCGTCCGGCTCGGCTGGCAGACCAGGTGGATTTGGCGCTCGTAAACCAGGTGGATTTAGTCGCGGACCAAGGCCAGAAGGTGCCGGTCGCCCAGAAGGTAGATCCGAAGGCGGCTTCAACCGTGGACAAAGACCAGAAGGTGGTGGCGGCTTTAATCGCGGACCAAGTCCAGAAGGTAGATCCG
>LNEX01000526.1 GCA_001464165.1 bacterium Ga0077546 | reverse complement strand
CTTCTGCGCGATCACGGCACCGGCCTTGGTGGTGGCAACCGAAGTGCGCTGGGCGGGGATCTTGGCGACCAGCAGCTGGTACTGGTCCTGCTGCTTCTCGAGAGCGGTGGTGCCGGCGTCGACAGCCTTGCCGCCGCGGATGCGGAGGAGCTGACGGAACTTGGGCGAGAAGATGGCACCGGCGGCGATGGCGGCGGCGATGATGAGAGCGATGGTGAGAATGGACATGGTGAATTTTCCTTTGTTGGGAGATTTGACTGTTAGGTCGGTTTGACCGTTTTGGTTCGGTCGAGAAAACCACGGCAGGGCCTTCGACTCTCACGTTGAGAGCCGAAGTCTGCCGTGGTCATTTACTGAAAGTTGTGGTTGTGGCTGGCGAGGCTGCGACTTAGAAGTCGCCGCCGCCCCTGGAGCCGCCACCACCACTGAAACCACCGCCGCTGGAGCCGCCGCCGCCACTGAAGCTGTCGTTGTTGCGACGGTTGGCGGCTTCGCGAGCTTCGTCGTCGCGGCGCTGCTGCGCGCGACGAGCTTCTTCACGACGCTCCTCTTCTTCGCGTTCGCGGCGCTTGCGCTCACGCTCCGCGGCTTCCCACACAGCAATCGCCGAGGCGATGGCTGCCGCGACAAGTGCTTCGGCCCGGTCGTCAGCATCCTTGGCGGCCTGCCGCGCGCTGCGGGCAGAGGCCTTGGCTGCTTCGTACTCGGTTGCCTGCAGCTGCTGCTTGGCCTGGTTCAGGCGACCGCGAGCAGAAGAGACGTCGGCGCTGACGTTGCCGCCGAAGGATTGCGAAGAGTGCCCAATCGAGCGGCTCTCGCGGTACGACTTGCTGTCGATCTCGCCGGTGTAGCGCTCGGCATCGTTGATGGCTTCGACTGCTTCTGCCGCAGCACGAGCATCTTCCTGGGCCAGTTTGACAGCGTCGCCCACAAGAGCCGTGGCGGCTTCTGCAGCGCGGACGATGGCATTCCAGTCAGACTTGGCGATAGCCACGCTGGCTTCCACACGAGCCTGAGCCGCGATTGCGCTCTCGAGCTTGGTGCGAGCCGGCTGACGCGTGGTGCGAACCGCCAGGGTGGTCTTGGCCGACTGCATTGCGCTGGCGAGGGCAGCGATGCGCGATACGGCCAGCTCGTGAGCGGCTTTCTCGGTGTCGATGGCCTTGTCGACGGCCTTCAGGTCGCTGAGCAAGCGGTCGGCTGCAGCAGCGGCTTCTGGCCAGTCGGTGACTTCGTTGGCGACGTTCTGCTGCTGGCCGAGAAGAACCGGCTTGAGCTGAGCGTAGGTGCCATCGGTGGTGGCCGAGGTCGTGAACTTGTTGCTGTTGAGCTTGACCGACAGCGCGCCGGTGAGCTGGGTGGCGTCCTGCACAACCGCCTTGGCGTGCCTGCGGTTTTCGATCAACTGGCCCAGGCGAGTGTGAATTTCCACCAGCCCGTTGCGAGCGCTCTGAATGTCGCTACCGGTCTTTTCGAGAGCGGCGCGGGCAGCCACGTAGCGCTGTTCGAAGAAGGCCCGACGGATCTTCTCCAGTTCGGCGTCGGTCTTCTGGAAAACGGTGTTACCCGTGTCCAACTTCTTGGGCTCTCCCTCGAAGTTCTTGGCGAGGAAGCCGGCATTCAACGCCGCCACATCTCCCTTGGAAGCGGGCAGCTCTTCGCCGAGCTTGTTCAGGGCACCGCGCACCACCGGAACCTGCTTCTGCACATAGGCACGGGCCGCGAGGATGGTATCCACCAGGGCACTGGCTTCGGCTGCGGACGCTTCGGCTTTCGCCTTCTCGTCGTTGGCCTTGTCCAGCTTGCCGCCGAGCAAAAGCTCGAGGCAGGTCTGCAGGTGACTGCGTGCTTCACCCAGTTGCGTGTCGGGGTTGTAGCCCTCTTCGCTGAGTTTGGTGTTGCCGCCGGCCACTCGCTCGGGGCTCTTCGGCTTCTCTGGGTAGTTGATGTCGGCCTGCTGGCTGCGGTTCTGCGCGATCTTGGCCTGGGCGGCGTCGATCAGCTTGGTCGAACCAGCCAGGCTGTCCTTCAGGCTGATGGCGCGTTCCAGGGTCTTCTTCAGAGTCTCGACGCCGCGCTCGACCACTTCCGATTTCTCGAAAGCCTTGAGCGGGTTGGAGATCATCAGAGCCAAGAACTCGTCGTTGGCCGTCGTCAGCTGGTTGAAGCCCAGTTCGTAGGGCGTGAAGTTGAGGCCCTTCTCGGAGAGGTTGCTGCGCACTGTGGCGACGGAAGCCAGCAGGGCGTCGATGTCTTCCTTGTTCTGCTGCGCGCCGCTCATGGCGTTCTTGATCGAGGCGCATTCCTTGTTGGCGGTGTCGAACAGCTGGGCGATGTTGTCCAGCAGCTCGGTGGGCGCGTAGGTGGCTTCGGCGACGATCGAACCGAACATGCTGCGCTGTTCGATGGGCAGTGTCTCGCCGGTGATCTTGATCGGGGTCACTGTCAGACGCGCCGTGGCGGCCTTGAGCTTGCCGATGGAGAAAATGCCAGCCGAGTTGATGTCCTTCTCAGAGTCTGACATCAATGTAAGAGCAGCGTTGATGCGCACCGACAGGTCGGCGTAGGCCTGCACTGCCACCTTGAAGCGAGCCAGGGTCTCATCCTTGAAGCGGCTCGACCACTGATCGCCCTGGTTCTTGAGGAAGCCCCAATAGGCCTTCTCCAGTTCCAGATAGTTGACGTTGCCGGGCTCGAACTTTTCTTTCCATTCGGTCAGAGCCTTGATGGCAATCTTCTTGTTGCTGCTGTAGAGCAGGAAGAGCACCAAGAGAATGATGGTAATCGCCAGCGGCGTTCCATAGATGGCGATGTTCATCGGCAGTTCAGCCATGAACTTCTCGTGGGCGACGCGGTCGGCTTCGGCCTGAATAGCGATCTGCTTCTGGCGTGCGGCTTCAGCAATGGCTTCTTGCTTCTGACGCTCGATCTGAGCCAGGCGATTGGCTTCAGCCTGCTTCAGGTCGGCCTGGTACTGCACGAGGCGGCTGGTGGTCGCTTGGGCAATGCGCAGGCCGAAGTCGGCAGGGGCACGGGGCAGGAGAGCGTTGGGGTTGCTACCGTTGGGGTTCTTGCCGTACTGGTCCATGACCGCAGTCATGTTGTCAGCCGTGACGCCGAGCGAAGCGAGAGCCGGGGCCGTGTTGATGGCATACGAGCTCTTGGTCCAGTCGGTGTCAAGTCGAACGACCAGGATGATCACAGCCTTGCTCGCCGGAAAGCCTTTCTGGCCACTCCAGTTGCCGACCAAATCATCAAGACGTTCGACTGCGAATGGCACGTTGGGGTTCTTCGCTTCATTGCCTTTGAGGACCATGACATAGAAGAACTCGACACCCTGCTTGGCACCTTCTGCCTTGAGCTGAGCTTCCAAGCCGTCGAAGTTGACAGGATTGCTGCCAGATTCGAGCTTGGGGTCGAGATAAACGTGTTGACCGGGCTTGAACTGAGTGCCCGTGGGCAGCCAGGTTGGGCCAGCCGCGAAAGATGCTGTCGTCAATCCGAACATGAGCACGAGGGCCATGAGCGGAGCACCGAGCAGCTTTAAGATGCGATTGAGCATAGTAAAGTCTCCAGATTGTTGAGAGGTGTGTTCGTAGAACGCTCGTACTGACTTTGCCGTGCGCACGTTTGAGCGTTGTTGAACCGTTAACTGAGCAGAGGTGACCACCTACAGGTCGAAGCCCGGGAAGATATAGTCGTCAGATGTGCGCTGTTTGCTTGTTTGGTCTTTTGCTTGCCGGGTCTTGGGTGTTGTGGTTTAAGAGAAATGTAGGTACTTGAACCTATCGCTCAGGCGCGCCCGAGTTCAAAGCAGTTGTTTCTCATCTTTAACCGTCAAGTTTCTATATGGAAGCCATATAGATGGCTTGTTTAGCCTTTGTTGTCTTATGCCAGGTCAGCGTTTCCGGCTCAATTTTTCTGATTTCAGAATTGATTCAGATTGTGCTTGACAACTTACATTTAGCTAACATTGGTGAGGCTTAATCGCCTCTTGGTTAGTCAGGCTAGCAGAGACCTGCGTAATATTTGTAATATTGGCTCTTTATTTTTTCTTTCGAAGACCTAGCGCAACCTAGTTCTGCACCCTTTGTGCGAAGGGTGATTTCTTATATGTTGCAAAAAATTGCAGAAAAATGCGAGGCGCGCTAGATATCAAGTGATGTTGCGAACTGTTTTTGCTGACTTTAATCTGTGCTCGGAGACGCTTGTGAGTACTGGGTTCAGCCGCTTTGCTCGTCTAATGTTTTAGTTCTATAGATGCTTAATTGCACCACTCCGTGTTTGTCCACCATCGGTGCCACCAGCCTTATCACTCTTTAATAGCTTTCGTCTTGAGTCTAGAAGCTCTTTAGCACTAGATTCCATACATCTCTCTTTATTCCAAACTTTCACAGCAATAACTCCTTTCCAGCAACCAGTCTCCTATTTAAATCTTTCTGCTTCACCACGATGTGGCGGGAAGACTAACGACTGAGTCGGCAAAGCTTGTTTGCAGGAAAAAGTGAAGGTTGTGTGTTTGGTGCGGTTGAGACAGTTCCTGACGAAAAACCTGCAACGTGACTTGAGAGTGGATCCGCCCCTCCTAGGTCAGTTGCAACGTCTTCTTAATGCAGTTTTTGTTGCTGGCAGCGGATCTACTAGCAACTCTAACATCGAGGTCACACATGAAACTCAAGATTTCTTTAGCGACGTCTATCAAGTCGCAAGACTCACTGGGGCTGGGCGTCACCCCTATGCTGCTTTTGTGCAAACTGTCTGGACATGGTCTTGGAAGCCAGATTCAGACATTTGACCATAGCGTCGGCGGCATAATCTCGGAGCACATCGAGCATGAAAACTTCCGTGGCGATCGTGGCGAGCACTTCGTTCTCGATCTGGACCAGGAAGGTGCTCCTGATCACGTCATGGTTGTCGGTCTGGGTTCACCGGACAAGGTCGACAGCCAGGCAATCTCGCAACTCGTCGATTTGGCAGTGGAAAACGCCGTGGCTCGCGGTTGTTCCAAGCTGTCCATCCCCATCCTGCCCAATCGGGCAGCGCAGGGCATCAACCTTCGCGGTCAGGCACACCTGATCAAAGTGGCCGCGGAGAAGAAGATCGCCACCTACGGCAAGAAGCCCGGTGAACTGGAGATCGAACTGGTGTGCGCGCCGCAGGCCAAAGCTCATCTCTCCAAGGGGCTCGCTTGCAAGCGCATGGCGCCCAACGGCTCCTGCTGCGACGACAAGTAAATTTCGGATTTGCCTCTTGGGCGGTTGTCTTTGAAGCCCTGTGCCTCAATGGACAGCCGCCCTTGAGGTCATTTTTCTTCACTTGCTATGGGTGACTCGTAAGGGGGCGCCTGCTGAATGAGAGCCAGCCACACTCTCTCACCATGCTGTAGGAGAATTGCATGAGAACCCAACTGGAGAAAATCGTTTTCGGTGGCCGCTTCTTGCTGCTGCCGATGTATCTGGGTCTGCTCTTGGCTTTGGTGGTCTATACCATCCGCTTCACGGTGCAAACCGGGAGCATGCTGATGCACGCACTGACCTTGACCGACACGCAGATTCTTGTGGCTGTCCTGCATCTGCTGGACATCATCATGGTCAGCCATCTCATCGTCATGATCATGATTGGCGGCTATGTGCTGTTCATTCGCAGTAGCTTCGATGACGAGCTGCCCGCGGAGAGCAAGCTGCCGAAGCTGAAGTGGCTCGGGCACATCGATCCTGGTGCGCTCAAAGTGAAGATGAGCATGTCGATTTTGGGGGTCTCGAGCATTCATCTGCTGGAAGCCTTCGTCAACGCTGACAATGAGCCTGCAGACCATCTCACCAAGTTGATTGTCGTGCACATCGTGTTCGTCGTCTCGACCATGGCCATCGCCTGGGTCAATCGCTTCGCCTTCCAGGACGAGAAGCAGCCGGTTCTTTCTTTTTCCTTCTGCCAAGCGCCCACAAGCGCTCGCCTCCACCATAGACTCAGAAAGAGTATATGACCCCCTTCCCCGACTTCTTCTTCAACGCCAGCGTCCTCATCGCTCTCCTCGCACTCTGGCTGTTCAAGAGTCGCCTCACGCTCTATCTTGCTTTGCGTCGTCAGCGAGCAGCTACTGGTGCCATTCAGATCGATGTTGTGTCTGTTCCGGCCTACACTGCCTGCGAACTCAGCAATTTTACTGACTCGCTCCACGGCTGGGCAGGGAGCATAACAGTGAAGCGCGATGGCAGCGGTTCGGCTGGTTGCTTCATTGTCGAATGTCGGCGTGGGGAGTTCCGCTCAGGTCCGTCGGACAATCAAGCGCTTTATATCGACGGCAAGAAGCTGAAGGCCAATAGCTCGCGTAAAGTTGGT
>LNEX01000525.1 GCA_001464165.1 bacterium Ga0077546 | reverse complement strand
AACCGTCGTTATCACTGGTCGCAACTATTCAGCCGAACTCTCGCCGCCGCCGCTCTCAATCCCCCTGTCCGGTATGCTGCGTTATCCTAATACGCAGGTTAAACCCGAAGATACTATATAAGCTAGTTGATTTTAGCAAAATTATATGACGATTAGAAGAAAAAGCAGTCAGGCTGTTGGCCCGACTGCTTTTGAAGTATTGGTTCAACTCAAGCGAAAATTTTGCCTAGCCGAATGGGCCGCTAGAGTCGGTTTTTGCTTTCTAGAGCTTCTTGCAAAGGGCTGTCATTCAGCGCCGCGAGGGCATGAAGTAGTCGAGCACTGTCATCAGCAAAAAGACAAAGATGATGTTGCTAAGGCCGTAGGGCATACCCAGAGCAGCGAAGGCGATGGTGAAGAGAGTGGTGTAGGTGGCCGAGTAAAGCGCGGCGTCTGCCAGTTTGCGAGCCTTGTCGTTGCGGATGCCAGCGGTGGAGATCACCGAACGCACCCAGCGAACGAGAGGGGGGCCGACGAACATGGCGCTAGCAATCACTGCCACCATAATCAGAATGGAGATGAGATTCATGAGATTGTCTTTCTTTTGTTGTTGAGCCAGCAGCAAGACCTAGTCTTATGAACCAGTTCTTGCGCTGTCGCTTAGTTTTGGACCCAGCTGTTACTTCTTGCTGGTGTCGCTGGGGGCCTGCGTGGCGGGCTTGGGCGTCACCGGCAGCTTCTTGGCGCCGCAGGTGCAATCTTTGGCAGCCTTGCCGCACTTGCCGCCGCATTTGCAGCCGCCAGTCTTGGTCTTGTCGCCGGCGTTCTTGGTGGTGTCATTGGTAGACATGGTATTGGTCCTATTTGGTGAGGTGAGTGTTGGAGGGAAGGGGTGGGAGAGAAAGCGCGATAGGCCGTCAAAGTGACGTGACGCAATCTCTTGAGCGGCTCGCAATTGTGAGAGAGCATGCTCGACTTGATTTGCAGTAATTTTCAGTGCTTGAGCCAATACAACAGTGACTTGCTGAGGCTCTACTTCGCTGGCAAGAATGTATTGGCCTGCTACTTCGCGACCAGTCCTCCATCTGCCTGTGGCGATGAATGTGGGGCGAGTGATGGCTTCTACTTCTTGGCAGACGGCACGCAATTCGGCGCACTGTCTGCGATAAATTGATAGCTGACTGAGCAGGTTGCCGACTTGCTCTTGTTCGCGCTTACCGTTGAGCAGCAAGCTTGGATAGTCAGCCGCAAGCTCTTGTCGCTCGTTGTCGCTCAGTTCGCTGGTCACTGCCAAACATTGCTCAAGGGCGCGGTTGCTGAGCTGGCTTGCTCGTTCTTGAGCAAGAGCGGTGGCGGCCTTGGCATTTTCTAGCAAGAGCGAGATGTCGCTGTTGAGACCTTGAGCGCAATGTAGACAACGAGCCGCATGCATTGCTTTACTTTCTTCGCCGTCGTCGCACTCAATTGCCACAGCGCAAAGGCCGAAGAGGGCACCGCCGCAGAGCATGCCTATGAGGCCAAAGGTGCTCCAGGCACTGTCTGCGGTGTTACTCAAGAGGTTGAAAATTCCCACGAGAAAAGAGCAGAGAAAGACTGCCAGACCAGTCCAGAAGAGGCGGTAGATAGGTTTCATACCGACTCAGTGTGATGTCCTGTCTCTGCTCATACCTTCTGCTTTTGGGATAGGAGGCCAGCTGTCGAGCCGCTGCTGAGCAAAGGAGAGCTGCAGCTTGGCAGCGGTGAAAGGCCAACGTACGGCTTCGATGGTGGTTGAGTCGAATTTTGCCATGGCCGCTGCTATTTCCCGGCAGCTGTAGTCGGCAATGCGAATCTGCTCAAGAATGATGCGTTTTTCGCGGCCGATATCGCTCAGGGGGTTGTCGTCGGGTACAGGCAGTGACTCGGCATGGCGGCGCATGCGGTCAATGCTCTCACTGAGAAGAAGCAAAGCAAATGTGAGGCCAACTTTTTCAGCAAACAATTTGTTTGCTGCGTCGACTGCTTTGTCTGTTTCTATCTCAGCTTGGCTGCGTACCCTTGCTTTAGGCTTGCGCTTGACGAGAGCTGGGCCGACAAGAGCAAGCAAGACCATGAGAGTGCCTGCGATGAGCAGACCGTCTATGAGGTTCATGATAGTCCTTAAGAATGGGCAGTAACTGCAGTAAAGTTCTTAGTCGTCTTCATCAGGCGTGTGCCGCAGAGCGATGCGCCGGGCTTTCTGCACATAGCGACGAGCTTCTCCGAGGCCGAGGGCGAAGGCGTCAACCTGCGCGTCAGTGGTGGATTGTTCGATAGCGGCTTCGATTTGACTCTTCAGCGCCTCAGCTTTCTCCAGCTCGGTTGTGGCATCGGCGCGCATGGTGGCAGCGTTCTCGACGTCGTCCTTGATTGCTGCAATGTAGCCTTTGACTTGCTTGATGCCGAGGCCTAGGTCGTGCATCTCAGAGCGCAGAGTGTTCTTCTTCGCTTCGACGGGACCGAAGGGTTGGGAGGTGGACTGCTCATTCTGAGTATGGCGGCGGCGAAGGCGCATACCGACAAAGACTGATGCAGCAACGAGGACAGCGATGCTACCGCTGACGATGATAATTGAAGACATAGTTTCTCCCGCAAAAGCGCTTTTGGCACTCCTGCAAATGAGGTTGTTGAAAGGATTACGTTTTTAGGGTTTGGAAGAAGGTACTTAAAGAAAGTGATTTTTTGGAAGACCTTATGTCATTAGCAGAGAAAGAGGTCGCGCATCAAGCGGCAGGACAGACGGCGCCGAGTCATGCCAAGTGTTGGTTGCAAAATGCTGAATTCTGAAAAGATAGACTGAGACGAATGTAGCGGGATAGCTTTCCGACAGCTCCTCGAATGACAACAGGAAGTCTGGCTTTGCTAATAGATGACAAGTGTGATTATTGAGAAGAAGCCAAGATGGCGCAGCTGTCTGTAACCTCATTTGTATATATCATCTAACTATATGAGTTAGTGAATAAGGGTTTTGAAAATAGGCCTCAGGAGCGGAAGAAACAGCAGACTATTTTGTCTGTGTTCCTTCCGCTCCATCCGCTTATTTTGAGCTAGTAGCTCTGCGCTCGTTTAGAAGAGTCGAGCGCCGCTGAACTGCCAGGCGTAACGCACGCTGCCATCGGGGTAGAAGATGATTTGACGCATCTCTTCCGACTTGGGCTGAATCGTCAGGCAGTTGGTCATGCAGACGTTCTGACCGTTGACGTCGTAGACAGTGGCACCGTGAGCCAGCTCGAGCAGCTCCGAGCCATTCTCCTTGAGGTAGGCATTGCAGTCGACGAGCAGCTGGTCATCGATGGCGTGCGCAGTCGTCCATTTGTAGATGCTCTCGTTCTCGCTCTTGTCGGGCTTGGTCACTGGCCGGAAGGTCAGTTGGTCGACACCGTTGGCGGTGGCGAAGTCGATCATCTTCTTCATCTCGTCGACGCTGTCGAGATAGCCCTTGACCAGCACCGTGGCCAGACGCACGGTGAAGTTGAACTTCTTGAGCTTGGCAATCAGAGCTGGCAAGTCTTGGTACTCGCGGTGAGGCGTGTAAATCGACTTGTTCTTGCTGCCCTCGTAGTGCACCACCGAAATGGCGATGGTGGTGAGGCCGAGGTCATACCACTTCTGCAGGTGGGCGTCGGTGACGCGGCCGTCGGCAATCAGCAGGCCATTGGTCTGCAGCTCGCTGATGGGAAACTTGAAGGGCTCCAGTTCTTCCAAGAAGCGGGTGACCTGCTCGGGGAAGATGGTGGGTTCACCCTTCGAGGTGATCATGGCCGTGGAGCAGCCGCCATCACGGGCAAGCTGCGCAGCCTTGCGGAAATTGCGCCAGTTGACGGCCGGCTCTTTGGTGCCGATGCCGTTGGCCGGAGTCATGGGGGCGACGCAGAACGGGCACTTGGCGTTGCATGCCAGAGAGCCGGCGACGATGCTGAAGGTCAAGACTTTCATAGATTTTTCCTCTTTCAGTTGAAAAGGCTCTTGAGCCAAGCCGTGAGGCCCGAGCCCGCGAGCGACTTGGCCGCGTCAATGTAGGGCTGGTGGCAGCCCCGGTCGACAAAAGCATTGAGGTCAGCTTGGGCTGCCTCAATCGTCAACACCGACCCGCGTGGGAAGTCGTGTTGGGTGTGGTCGCCGTCGATGTAAATGCGCCCACCTTGCATCTGCGAGACGATTTCGAGACGCTCGCCGCGAGTGGCAACGCCGCGGCTGAAGCGATGCTCTTCACCGAGACGGAGGAAGGGAGCGCGTTCAACGTAGGCGAACTGTTGCGCGTCGATGGCTAGAACCGGACCGCCTTCAGAGCGCAGAAAGCCAGTGGAGCCGGACGGGGTCGAGACCAGCATGCCAGAGCACTTGTGCACTTCTGTCTCTCCTGCCACAGTGATGTGGTAGCGACTGGTGCCAGCCGGCTGCTCGTGGGCGATGAGAACTTCGTTCAAGACCAGCTCGGGAACGACTTTGCCGTCGATGCTGAGAGCGAGGCGCAGGAGCTTTACTGGCTGAAGTTCGCCGCTTGCAACTTTGGCCAGGGTAGCGGCGAAAGTGTTGCGGTCGCAGACACAGAAGTGACCGAAGCTGGTGATTGGTGCCGAATTGACACCAAGCACTGGAGTGTCGCCGATGATGTCGTGCGAGGCGGTGAGGAAGGTGCCGTCGCCGCCGAGGGTGATGACGAGAGTGGCTTGGGCCAGTTTCTCGTTCAGGGCCGGATGCCGCCGATTGACCACTTCGAAGTCGACGGCAAGGGCGGTGAGCACAGCGGTGACTTGCTTGAGGGTGGCGACGTGCTGTGCGTGAGATTCAGCGACAGACTCGAGGCCAGGAGATTTCTTGGCGATCTCTTCGAGCTGTTGCTGGTCGTTGGCGGCCTGCACTAGCTCGAGGTACGTCTCTTTGACGATGACCAAGATGCGCTTCAAAAGCGGATTTGCACTTGATATGTTAGCCATTGGTACCTGCTTTTATTTGAGGTTAAAAGCGCGCCACAGAGCAAAGCACAGCTTTGTCTGCGGTGGCGGCTAGGGAATGCGAAGGCAAAGACGAGCAAGAACGGCCTATAACTCGCAAGAACTCAATTGAGACTCTTGGGTACTTAGGCTAGTGCTGGCTGCTTGTCTGGGTTCGCGGTGATTTCGGTTGTTAGCTTGTTGGTTGGTATTTAGAGAGATGTGCTGTTAGCCTATTGGTTCTCAAGAGATGACTTCAAGAGTTATTAGTGCAATTGCTTTTAATCAGGAATCGGTATTCTGTTCTCATTACTTAATATCTACTGGCTATCCCCCTGTGCGTGGGGAGCGCTAGCTAGCTTGGCTTTAAGCATTAGCAGGCTATAAGGTGGCGCAGCTAGCGCTTATTGCACTTGGGAGTTAAGGCTGTCAGTTGAGTCACTGAACTAGTCACTCGAGCAAATGACATCCGCTCGGCTCGAGTTTGTGATTGATGAGAAAGTTGATTGCAGTGTCTTTCTGCTCGCAGGCAAAAATCTCTATTGCCATTCCGCAAATTGATTCTGACAACCCTGGTGGTGTTGGCGTAGGTCGGCAGCGAAGATTTTTGTTGCCGCTCTCTCTTAAAACACGTTCTGCAGCCAGCACTTGATGGAGTGTCGGAAAGGTAAAAATGAGCCGCTTTTTGTTATTAGACTTGGTATCGCTTGGGGGCATAAGTCAATGGTAGCTTGCTGTGCGCCATTGTGACCATTTTAGCTACTCGCTATATGTTCATTTTTGACATCGGGCGATTGTCCTAATTTGAGAAAAACTGAAGTGGTAGTGAATATCGGCGAAAGGTTAGGAGCAGGTAAAATGTTGGAGAAATCCTCAGTAAGACACCCCAAAACGGGCACCCGCACTTGATTTCCTGTGTTATAGTAAAAACAGTAAAGAGAGGGATCTATGCAGTATTTCCTTTGCCCACGATGCCAGTTTAGAGTGCCAGCCAACAAACACATTTGCCAGACCTGTGGCAATAAGATTGTTAGTTCAACTCCAGCCAACAGTGGTGCAGATAATTCAGTTGAAAAAAAGGCATTGGTCAATCCATTTGCCAAGCTTTTAGGCTTCAATAATGAGTCTAAGTCGAAGGACGGCAGTCAGGAAAAACCAGCTTTAGGTTAGGTTACCAGAACGCTTAATTTGGCTAACAGGGGCGGTCGCGGAGACCGTCCCTTTGTGTTCTTAGTAATTTGTGATTCTAAATCTAGCTTTGCCGTGACATTAAGGATGGTGGCACCTTAAGTGATAAGCGGCTTCAAATGAGACATCAGCATATAGTTAGTGCGCGCTAGTAAGTAGTCGATATTGGGGTCTGCTATTTGCACTTGCGACTGAAAGAGTGAGGGGTCTGAGGGCAAATAGCGCCAAATAATTTTTGAGCCTTCACCGTACTTGGTCACATCAACACGCACGGTCATCATAATCTTGGTGGTCTTGCTGGTGTCGTGGTAGTTGCTTGTTACTTGAGCCTTGCGGCTAAGGGCGATATCGGTCACCCCTTCAACGCGAATCGAGGTCTCAATGGGGTCGACGATATTAATTACTTTGATGTGATACTTAAAATTGCGGTGGCTACGGGTCAAAGCTCTTTGTACTGAGTTAGCCGCCACTCTATACTCTTGCTTACTTTGAATGCCCACAGGAAGGTGGGCTATCTTGCCCAACAATGGTTCTGTAATTGTGCGCAACAGGTTTAGCTCAACCACGGCCCAAACGCGTGGAACAGCAAAGAGCAAAACAAAAATGCCGCAAACGGCGTAGACACAGAACTCAAGATTAATAGTCATTCGCTTATTTCGTTGGTTACAGTACTTATACCCTTAGTAGAGAGTTTCATACACAAAGTAACTGCCAAAAACTTTGCGCACATAATCTCTTGTCTCTCTGAAAGGAATTTCTTCGACAAAGTAATCCCAATCTTTACCGCCAGCACCACTGGCATTGAACCTATCAACCCAACTCTTGACTGCATTCGGGCCACCATTGTAGCTGGCTACGGCCAGCATAGCATTGCCATTGAAGCGCTTCAACGTGTATTCCAGGTAGGCTGTTCCCAGCTTGATATTGTTGTCTGGATTGAAAACGTCTTCTCTATTTAAGGCAGGCACTCCTATTCTTTTACCTACACCAGCAGCGGTGGCAGGAAGAAGTTGCATCAAGCCAAGGGCTTGCGAGCGACTGAGTGCTTTCGGGAAGTAACGTGACTCTTCGCGAATGAGAGCGTGAATTAAATAAGGGTCGACTTTGCGCAGCTGCCCTTGTTCTTTGATTCTTGCAGCATATGCCCAGGGATACGTAATTTGCCAGAGCGGAGCATGATTTGGCTTGCCTTCTAGGTCTTTGCCTGCTGCTCTTATCCCTTCCATGATCATACCTTGACTGAGATATAACCATGACCGCAATCCAATTATATCTTCACGAGTATTTGTATTTGCCTCCGGCGCTTCTGCTAGAGCCGTTTGGCATTCATCTAGTTGGCGCGCAGCGGCAAGCAGAGCCACCTTTGGCCCGGCAAAACGAGCGACCCTTTCAAAGCTAAAGAGAGTGGGAGGTTGAGGCCAGCTCCAGTTATCGAGGCAATTGCGTTGAGCGTTAGTAGACCAGCCGCGATCACGGCGTTTGTCTGCCGGCGCGTTAAGGTAGGCTAGGCGAGCCAGTGAACGGAAGGCATAATAGTTTGACGGGTAAAGATTATGTGATTGTTGGTAAAGGGCTTTTGCCTTATTGTGATCACCTAAGTGCTCATGAATTTTCCCGGCCCAAAAAAGAAAACGGGCAGCCGAACGATGAGTGGGATAGCGCAGTGCCGCATTTTCAGCCATGCTGGCTAGGGCCTCAGCTTGCAGTTTATTCTTCGCTAAACCAGCTGGATAGATAACTTTTGTGCGATGCCAGAACATCCACCACATAGCTTCAGGAGCGTGTTCGGAGGTAGGATACTCTTTAATCAGTCGTTGGAACAATGGTGTAGCGTCGGTATCGCTGGCACGCACAGCAATATTCCACAGGGCATGATCGAGCTTGATTGGCTTGATGGCGAGAATTTGCTTCCAGACATCTGCCGTTTCGGTTCGGCTGAGCGGGCCTGTAACAACGTCAGCAAAGTCGTCGTAGTAGGCGGCCTCTGGTGCTTGTCTGATGGCCGCAAGCAGGGCAGCGACTGATTCTGGCTTGCGGTGCAGTTTGGCTAAGCACTGAGCTTTTCTATATTGATTGTTGCTGGTGCCTGAGCGATTAAAAGCATCGAGTGCTTTTGAATAATTGTTTTTGCGGTAATAAACTAGACCTATGCGGTCTAAGTCAGCGGGGGTAAGGGCTGCCCCTCTAGTATTCATTGCCATGAGTTTGTCGGCTACGTCGCTAGAGAAGCGGCCGTTGACGCTGCCTTTTAAATAGTCAGAAAAGTAGGCTAAAGCTTCGGCTTCGGCGACGCTTCCAGGCGCGCCGATGGCGCCGTTGCTCATGCTGCCGTAATTACCAGCAGCATTACTCGAGCTGCCCGTAGAGCTACCAAAGACGGCCTCGCTGCCCACAACCGATGTGGTATTGTTTGCTGAAGAGCTAGAATTATTGCCGCTATTGCCCAGGGCCAATTGGCCTAGATAGTAATTGCAGGCAGTGCCGTATTCGGTGGCGGGATATTTCTGTTTTATCGTCAGAAGTAAGTCTTTGGCCTTTTGGTTATTATCACTGCTAGGCTCGCGCAACAACGATTGGGCCATCTCGTAAAGTGCCCGAGCTTGATCGCTAGGAGCGGCAGCCGGATCGCGCAATATTTTTTCGATAAAATCGCGAGTCTTTTTGTTATCACCTTGACTGGTTAAAATTTCTGAGGCATGCCAAAGCGAATCGATGTGTAACAGTGGCAGCGCTTGGGCCTGGGTAAACAACGCGACAGCATCATTTTGATCAGCTCCACTGCTGCTCTTAGCCAGAAGCCGAGCTAGAGCGTAAGAGGCTACAAGGCGCTCTGTATTGCTACTATTAAGGATATTCTGGCCTTCGAGAAAACGTTTTAGATTGGCAATCGAAACATCTTTCGGGTCGCTGCCTAAATTGGCTACGGCTGCTGCAAATTGTGGTGATGGCGCTTGCCACAAGCGGCTTATCTCGGCCGGAATAGCTTGATTGTTATTCGCTTGACCGGAAGTACCCTTGACTTTGATGGGTGGAGCGGCCTGACAGTTGAGCCATTCTGCGAGGTTAGCGCCGAGGGCGATAGTGCCGGCCAATAGGCCAAGAACCACAAATCTAGACTTAGCTGCCAGGTTGGGTTTAATTTTTTGGTTCACCACTTATCAACTCACAGTCATTTTAGAAATTTAGTCTAGAAAGAAAATGCTAGCATGGCATACTCGACCTTGCCTTGACTGGATTGTTTGCTGTTTTTGGTGACCTTTGAATCTATACTTTGACAACGCTGCGACTTCGCACCCCAAGCCCGAAGAGGTTTATCAGGCTTGTGATAAGGCTCTTCGCGCCGGGGGGAACCCTGGCCGCGGCGCTCACAGTCTTTCATTTGCAGCCGCTACGCTGCAGTTTGAGAGTCGCCATGAAATAGCTCAATATCTTGGCATTCAAGATAGCAGCCGCTTGATTTTTACCAGCGGCTGCACTGCTTCAATTAACTTGGTTCTCAATGGCATGGTCGGCGCTGGTCGACTTAAGGCCGGAGATACTGTTTTGACCAGCGCCTTTGAGCACAACGCTGTGATGCGGCCGCTCAAGGCTCTGGCTGAGAGTCTGCCATTGAACTTGGTGGTGGTGCCCGCGCTCAAGGCTATTGCGGAGGCTGGTGTGGTCGCTAGCTCTTCGGGAGCAAGCCACTTTGCTGCGTTAGTAGATTTAGTACAGTTAGATGCTCTGCTGCTGCTGCATAAACCGGCACTGTGTATCTTCACTAGGGCCAGCAATGTCACTGGTCAAATATTAGACTTGGATGCTGTAGCTGCTTTGGTAAGTCGCTATGGCACCCCTCTATTAATAGATGCCGCTCAAAGTGCTGGCATTGTTCACGAATGTCTGGAAGGGGATCTGGCGCTCGAGAAATCAGATTTACATAATTCGTCAGTATCTTTTTGGGTCGCTTCTGGTCACAAAAGTATGTTGGGCCCGCCTGGAATCGGCCTTCTTTATGTCGCTCACGGTGAAGTCTTGGACCCGCCCTTTCGCGGTGGCACAGGCTCACGATCCGAAAGTTTTTCTATGCCTGAGGCTTTGCCCGATAGACTCGAGCCCGGCAGCCCAGCTGTTCATTTGGCTTGTGGCGTTGCTGCGGGGTTGCGCTACTTGCAGTCATTGCCGAGCGGTTTTGATTCGGCTCGGCAGCACGAAAACATCCTTTCGCTGCGCTTCTTGCATGGCTTGGCTGTGATCAATCAGGTAGCTAGAAATCCAGCAATTGCGGCTTCGGGTACTCTAGACTCAACTACTATAAATTCGGGGCGGGGAACAATCGAGTTAGTTGGTCGCCCCAGTTGGAATTTGAATTTGCCAGCAGAGGCCCAGCGGCAGCTGGTTGAAGACTATTTGTCGGTGTTTTCTCTGCGCTTTGTGTCGGGTGCTGGGGAGAAAATTGTTGAGTCAAAAGTTATTCAGAAATTGACACCAGATAAGGTGGCGCAGTATCTGGATGATAATTTTGGTATGGCGACAAGGCCGGGGTTGCATTGCGCCCTGCTGGCTCATCAAACCCTTGGCACTGTTGATCAAGGCTTGCTGCGTGTGAGCTTTGGGCATGGCAGTACTGAAGATGAAGTTGATAGTTTGCTTGCCGCTTTAGAGTTAGCTTGGGATTTAGTGAACTAGGCTAAGGTTCGGCTTGCACTCAGTGTTTTTGTGTTGCTTTGTATTTTTTGACGGCTTTTAAATATGGCACTATTGATTCGTCATAGTATTTGCCCCAAAAGCTCCAGGGATATCCTGTGCGATCGGTGTATTGTGCTCGCCATGCGGCGTAAGTTGCAGGGCTTTCAGCTTCCCAGTAGAGTGGAGCTGTATTATAGTGTCGCTTTCTGGCAAGTGGTTCAAAAATAGTGTGATAGAAAGTTGCTGTTTTTCTGCCCGCTTCGAATTCAATTTGAGCGTTCTGCTCGATGTACTGATCTTGGGATAGGTTCCCTTTCAGCGCTGCTTGGTAGACTCTGTCAAAAGCGGGGCTATTATTTATGTTGTAGCATTCGAAAACTAGGGCCGCGAGCAATCTCTCTGCAGCCATTGGCTGGCCATACTTGTCTGTTTTTCTAAGTCGTATATAGCCAGGTTCACCAGGTTCTGGGGCGCTATGATCGGCGTCGTAATCGAAGTCTTTATCGTTGAGCGCACTAGAGTTCCAGTAGATCCGTTGGCCGGCTGCTTCACCGGCAAATTGACGCACAACCCAAGGCCAAATGGGCTCGTTCTTTAGTAAGACTTTGGCCAACCGTGGTCGATCGATGAGCAATTTTTGTACTTGCTGCTCGCCAAATTGAAGATCTTGAGGGCTTAGTGTTGCTTTGGTTGCGCGTACACTCGTGGGCTTGGTACTTGATTTGATGCTGGTGGGCGCACTCTTCGTCGGATTGACGCTGCTGGGATTGGCCTCGGCGATGGACACCGAAGCGAGTAAGAGAAGAGCTAGTATGGCGAATCTCGTCAAATTGTTTGCCTCCACTGGCTGTTCGTTTTTCGGAGTGGGCTTCTTATGCTGAAGTTTTTTGCTATGACACTTAAGCTCAACTACGATATACCCATTGCCTATTTTGAGTTCAAGCAACACTTCGCTAACTGTTGTTTGACTAAACACTGTCAATTGTGCGCACGTGTAGAGTGAGCGATGGCCAGGCTTTTTTAGAGATTCTGTCCTGTGTTTAGCTAGGCCACGTTTGGAGGTTGAGCCTTATGCCTAGTCAAGAAAAAGTGACTATTCAATGGTGGACTATTCCCTTGTGCATCCTGGCGATCCTTGTCGCCTATGCGCCCATGTTATTTGGGCTGGCACTTGGGCTGTGCGGATTCGAATGAGCTTTCTTCTCTTTCAGTAAATATCTGACTATTGCCAGCAGTGCCCAGCAGTAAAGTAAGGTCATGGCTGACACCAATAGTAGTGGCTTGGCCCAGGTCATGTTTGTAATTAGAAGAAGGCCGTAAGTTGTCATCACAAGCCAGTATGAAGCAAGAATCCGTCTTAGCTGAATGGTTAAATCACCGAGGCCGGCCAAGCTTTTATCAAAAGCTGCGAAGACTAAATAGAATGCCGGAACGATAGTACAGAGATCGTAAATAAATAGATGCGGCACAACTAAAGGAAGAGCCAGGCAGCCAATTACAATAGATAAGTTTGCTTTTGTAGTCTTGCTCGTTATTGCTGAACTGGAGTGCGATAGCATTGCAACAACTCCTAACCCGAGCGCCAATAGCAAGAATGCTAGGCCGTAGACAATCGGCTTGAGCATGGCGTGCTGCGCCACGGGCTGGCTTAGCAAAACCGCTCTAGGTAAGCTTGTAGCTAGGTGTATGGCCACGCCATTGGCTGGATCGGAAAATATTTTGTCGGAGAGTTTGAGGCAATTGAGCCAGGCTTGAAATACTTCTGGTCCAAAGACAATGGCATTTGACTGGGCCAAGAACATCACGCCAACGCACATGCCAACTAGCGCCATTACTCGCTTCTGGGCCAGTTCGCAGACAATGAGGAAGATAGCAAGAAAGAGCATTTGGGGCTTAAGAAAGAGCAGCGAAAATATTAGCCCGGCTAGAAATGGAATTGAGCCCAAGAAATAAAAACCGGCCGCCAGTGGTAAGAGTCCAAATACTAAACCGACTTGGCCAATCCAGAGAGTGAAGCACACTGGCAGAAAAGAGAGGGTGGCAGCGGCTGTTAGAGACAAATGTAATTTGCTGAACTTGATTTTCTGGACAATTGGATTGCTTGGCTCAAGTGGAACGGGCTGAGTAGTCGCTGCTTCGGAAGTTTCTCTCGCCATATTCTTGGCGCTACCAATAAGAATTAAATAGGTAGAGGCGAAAATGGCTGCTAGCGAAGTTAGTTGCCAGGCTAGCAAAGAAAACTCAATCTCTAATGCACTATATGGCGCAAAAACTAAGGCGCTCATCGGCATATACATATATTCTGAAATTGATGTCGCGGGCATGTTTGGCAGCAGCTGGTGTGAAAGCTTGTCGAAGGGGGCACCCTGAAAAGCTGTGGCATCAGCGGCCGGATACAGTATCGCCCATTTGTCGTGAGCGGCTATCCATCCGGCTGTATGGAATGTCATCAAATAATCAGATATAGCAATTGCCGCAGGCAATTTGAAATCAATGAAATACATGATCGTCAGTGTCAGCACCGCCCAAAATATAATTGCTTGTGCCAGTAGCTTCTTTAGAGTCATCGCTTAGATCTCGTGCAATGGCATTTTCTTGCCGTGATAGCTCTCTGCTGTATTTTTCAAATTGGTAAATCCAGCATGAAAGCCCATGGCTAGCATTTCGCTATAGGCATCGGGCAGATCCCACCCTTCCACCACCATGCGATAGATGCCCACAAGCATGCCGGTGCGGTCTTGACCGTGCAGGCAGTGAACAAAAACAGGCTGCTTGCTTTCATCAGTGATAATGCTAATAGCCTGATGAATTAACTCACTTGAGGGAAAGCCAAAGGGTGAAATTACCAGTGAGTGATAGTTAAGACCAAGCCTCTTGATTAGAGCTTCTTCAGCGGCCAAGTGGCCACTTTCTTCATGTAACTCGTCGCGCAAATTGAGAATAGTCTTAACACCTTCTTCTTTAAGAATTGCAAAACCGCGCTCTGTGGGCTGTCCGCCACGCTGCAGGCCTTCATTCACAACCTGATAATTAGGTAGATGCTCAAAAATCTCGCTCAACTCAGGAAAATGAGTGAGGGCGTTTTGATTATCTTCATGCCAATTGGATGTCAAACTACTTCACTTCCCTACGTACTAGTAAAAACTTGCCTCAACTCAAGAGATAATAGACGGCTATAAGGCGAAGGGCAAATACAAGGGGGACATGATGACATCCAGCCAGATGGCGCAATCGAAGGGCCACGCGCCTGACAATGCGCTCACCGACTCCATCGCGATTCTCGATTTCGGTTCGCAATATTCTCAACTAATTGCCCGCCGCATTCGTGAGCTCAACGTCTACTCTGAGCTTTTGCCCCACTCACTTTCGGCCGAAGAACTCAAGAGGCTAAACCCTAAGGGGATAATACTTTCAGGCGGCCCCTCCAGCTGTTACGACGAATTTGCCCCGCAGTTAGATCAGGATATTTGGAAACTTGGCATACCTGTATTAGGTGTTTGCTACGGCATGCAACTAATGTCTCGCGACCTGGGGGGACACGTTGAGCCGTCTACCGTGCGTGAGTACGGTCGCGCCCTGCTGACAATTGTTCATCACGACAAACTTTTTGAAGGCCTCGACCCCGCCATTGAAAGCTGGATGAGCCACGGCGACAGCGTTACCACCTTGCCCGAGGGTTTCGCTACGGTTGCCCGCACTGCTGACACACCGGTTGCTGCCATTGCCGATGAGACACGTAAACTTTATGGCGTGCAGTTCCATCCTGAAGTTGTGCACACTGTAGGTGGCAAGCAAATCATTTCTAACTTTGTTCTTGGTGTTTGCGAATGTAGCAAAAGCTGGACCATGAGCCGCTACATCGAAGAAGCCATTCGCGAAGTGAAAGAGCGTTGTGGTGATAGACGCGTTTTGTTAGCTCTCTCTGGCGGCGTGGACAGCTCCACTCTCGCGTTTCTCTTGCACAAGGCTATTGGCGATAAACTCACATGTATGTTTATCGATCAAGGTTTTATGCGCAAGAATGAGCCAGAGTGGCTAGTTGAAACCTTCGAGCGTGATTTTAATATACATGTGCACTTTGTCAAAGCGCGGGATCGTTTCATCGCTAAAATCGCTGGAGTGACCGATCCTGAAGAAAAACGCAAAGCTATTGGTGCTGAATTTATTCGCGTTTTCGAAGAAGAATCAAAGAGACTTGGACCATTCGATTTTCTCGCACAAGGCACACTGTATCCTGATGTAATCGAGTCTGCCGGAACAAAAATTGATTCAAAAACTGGCAAAAAAGTTGCTGTCAAAATTAAATCGCACCACAACGTTGGTGGTTTGCCAGAAGATTTGCAGTTTGAGTTAGTTGAGCCATTCTGCAAATTATTCAAAGACGAAGTGCGCGTGCTTGGTCGCGAAATTGGTGTGCCACCGGGCATTATTGAACGCCATCCATTCCCAGGCCCAGGCTTAGCCATTCGTGTGCTTGGTGAAGTGACGAAAGAGCGCCTGAAAACTTTGCGTGAAGCCGACTGGATCATTCGCGAAGAAATTAAGAGCCACGGCCTCTACCGTCAGGTTTTTATGGGTGACCAACGCACTTATCAAAATCAGATTGTCATTCGAGCCGTTACCTCTGAAGATGGCATGACTGCTGATTGGGCCAGACTACCTTATGACTTGCTCTCTGATATTTCATCGCGTATCGTCAATGAAGTGCCTGGTATCAACCGAGTCGTCTATGACGTCACTTCTAAACCGCCAGCTACTATTGAGTGGGAGTAAGCCTTGGACTTTGAGGATCTCTATAATGACGAGCCTCTCGATTCCAATAAAACTTCTAAACTCTCACCAGAGAAAAAGAAGAGGGAGGTTTCTGCTCAGGAAACCCTAGCATCTGCGGTATCTCGTGTAGTTTTAGGACTCATCCTGCTCGTTTCTTTTTCGCTGGGCTGCTGGGTTGCTGCTACTGCTCTGCAACACCCAGATACTTACTGGTTTCTCGCCCTTGGGCGCTGGATTTCTGAGCATGGGGCAGTGCCAGATCTTGAGCCCTTTGCGTGGACAGCGGCCCTTGAAGTTGGCAGGGGCCATTTTTTTGTTGTAAATCAGTGGTTGTCTGCTCTGATTTCTTATTCGGCTACGCTTTCTGGCGGCCTCCTTACCTTGCTGATTCTTAACGCAGTGGTTGTTGTCACGGCTTTTCTTTCTCTGCCAATCGGTATTATTGCTAGGCGTGGCGCACCTTTCGTTGCTGGTTTGGCTTTGGTATTGCTTGCTCTGTTGACGGCTATTCTTGGCCCTACGAGTCTTACGGAAATTTTTTCTTACTTGTTCATTGCTATTTTTTTGCAGGTCGTTCATCATGCCCGTTCTGCAATGCTTTGGCATGACGCTAAAGTCTTTCGCATAGCCTATGTGCTGGTGCCGCTGATGGTGCTTTGGGCGAACTTGCATTTCGGTTTTATTATTGGTCTTTTGATTCTGGCTGGTTGCTTGTTAGGGTCTCTGTTAGGGACTCTAATAGGTTTGCCATTGGCCAAGCGTTCTTCTAGCACTGTTTCTGTAAGCACTGAACCTGAACTCTTACCAGCGAGTCCTGCTATTAACAGTCTGGTTTCGCCGTATGCACTCAGCTTTGAGCTTGCAATAGCTCTTGCCGGCTCGCTTCTCGCTAGTTTTGTTACTCCTTACGGCTTCAAACTCTGGGCCTCTATTCCATCGCTGCTGACCTCTTTGTCTTTTTTATCAGGGGCTTATTGGCCTTACTTGCTACTTTGTTTGGCTTTTTTATGGCTGACCTTGCGAGAGTTTCGTGCTTGCGTGGTTAAGCAAGGTGTGCTCGGTGACCCACAAGTTTATGTTCTCGTGATTTCGGAATTAGTTACCGCCATAGTGGTTGGTGGCGGTGCGATCATTGCTAGTTTTGCTGCCCCTAGCTTGTTAATTTTTGCTACCCTAATTGTTCTTGCTGAAGTACTAGCTTTGCTTGGAGTTAGGCGTTTGGCCGCCCATGCGGACACGTCGAAGAGGCCTGCTCGCACATTCTGGCAAGACCTCAATTTTCATTCCCTTGATGTCTGGCTGGCTGGTGGTGCTTTTGAGTTGGCTATTGTCTCATTCTGTTCTATCGCCGGTGTTTGTCTTGTGGCTAACAAGGTGTCTAAACCAGAGTTGCCACAGGTGGGAGTTCCAATTAAAGCCCTTAGGTATATTGAACAGCGCAAAGATGAGCTTGGTGTGAGAGTTTTCAATGATGCCAGGTTTGGTAATCTGATAGATTGGCAGTTGCGTGCAACGCCGAAAGTGTTTATAGATACTCGCTTTTCTGTATATGACCAGAAACTTGTTGCCGACTATCGCAGCATTGAGAACTGTCTACCAGGCTGGCAGTCATTGCTTGACGCCTACATGATTGATTGGGTATTCGTTGCACCGACTGCGAAATTAGGTCATGCGTTATTGGAAAATTCTGGTTGGGAATCTCGCTATCAAGACGATAGGGCTGTGATTTTTGTGCGCAAGAAGAACACACTGCACGGGAAGTAATTACTTGTGCTGGATTCGCCTTGTTCAAGTGCTTGCGTTCTATGTATTTCTGCAGTGGAGAGATTCTTGTGCAAAAATCTCAGTGCTATTGCTGACGCATTGATTGTGCTTGCGTCGGCTGATTGGCTCCGGCCTGTTGATTCTGTGGCAATTGTGAGTCACCAATGCTGTGCTTGTCTATCCAGCTACAGAGAGTATCTATGACAACGCCGTTTTGGCTGTCAGTCTCGAAAATAAGGTGTTCGGCATTGCCAACTATCATCATAGTTTTGTCTTCTGACTTTACTGCAGCGAACAAATCATAGGTGCCCTGCGGTTTAACCAATTTATCCTTCAGTCCTTGCACCATCAAAACGGGCAGAGTCTTTATGTCTCCACAATGGCTGTGGGTGCGACGCATGAAGACAGCAAAGTTCATTAGTTCTTTGGGGGAGAGTTCATTTTTGGCCTTAAGGCTGTTTGCCCACATGGCGCGCATCTCTGGTTTGGCTGTGGCTTGCGCCGCTATTTGAGTGCCAATGTTAAAGGGCTTGTCCGGGCCGTTGAGAAAGTGAAGCGCTACAGTTAGGCTCATGCGCTTCGCCTGCAACCGTTCTGCAGATGGCACAGAGGCAATTACGCCGCGTAAATTTTGACCAAATTGTGCAGCTGTATTGAGGGCGATGGCTCCTCCCATAGACTCGCCAAGAAGGAAGACAGGAGCTGATGGATTGTGCTCTTTAATCAATCCAACCATGTTATTGATATCAATGAAGCTGTCTTTGTAGTCAATTTTTTCATTGCCGCTGGCATTCATCCATGAGCCAAAACCCCGAACATCTATGGCAAATACTGTATAACCGCGCGCTCGCATCTCGTGGGCAAAAGGAGTAAAGGCGCGATTGTCTAAGCCCATGCCGTGTACTGCAATAATTGTTGCTTTGCTTCTGTTCTCGGGCGCTCTGCTTTGCCAGGCGATCATGGGCAAAGTCTTCAATTTGAAAGTTGTAGCGAGCCAGAGATATTCACCCAGTGTCTGCGGTTGGGTGTCATCCATGTAGTCTTTGAGGAAGCGATCACGCACCCCTTTTAGTGGAATAGCTCCTACCGAGTTTTCTACTTGTTCGCGTTCGGCCATCAGCTGAGCAAGCAGGCCAACAAGGTTTTTTCTGTAAAATTCATGTTTTTCTTTATTGCCAAGACTTTTGTAGATTTCAGCCAGATAAACATTGGCCCAGAAATAAGGACATAGGCCAGAGAGCTGACTGCTGTGTGAGGCCGTTAGTTGAGCGAGAATAAGAGCCGGTGCCTCGGCCTCTTTGTAGCGTTTTTCTAGGAGGTAGCAGCCGACGAGACCTTCTTCTAGCTCGGCTCTAAGTAATGTGCCGATGTCATTATTGCCAGCGCAAATGAGCGCTAGATTGTAGTGTTTAAGCGCATCTTTGGTGTTGCGCTGACGGTAGTAGCACTCGGCTATGCATCGCTGCAAAATAACTTGATCTTGGAGGGTGAGTGGTTGGCTCTCCGCGGGTAGCTCTTGAATCTCCTTAAGATACTTGGCCGCAGCGTCGTACTTCTCGTCTTTAAACTGCGAGAAACCTGCTAGATAGAGAATTGCAGAGTCTAGCTCTTTATTTTTTCGTGCGAGACTTAGGGCCTCTGCGATTTTGACATCAGCTTCTCCAATTTTGTTGCGCGCCTTTGAGCCGGGTTTTTCTGCAGGCCAGTCGGTGTTCGTTGCTGATTAAGCTGCTGCTGGGTCTGACCGAGAGCTGGGTCGGCTGCAAGCAGCGAGACTGATGGTACAAACAGAGCTAATAAAGATGCGCCTATTAGGTTAGCTCTAAGAATTTGAGGATGCAGCACGGAATACCTGAAAGTTGGTGGCTCTAGTCTATATCAAGGCGACCAGCTCTGCTATCGGCCGGATGGTCTTATTGACATCTTTCTTGCTGGTCATCTTCTAGCTGCGCCAACCCTTTGACTTCGGCTAAACCATAATTTAGAGCCTTGCTTATTGTCAGGCGTTCGTTTGCGCCTGCACTTCTCTCGCTTTGCTAGTCAAGTGATTGCTCTGTCTAGGTTTCTTGTCTCTAATCTCCAAGCTTTTCTTGATA
>LNEX01000524.1 GCA_001464165.1 bacterium Ga0077546 | reverse complement strand
TAAAAGTTCAGCGCTAAGAGATCAATTGCTCTTCGGTGTCTACAAATTGTCTACAAGTTTACTACAATCGAAAGCTGCATTTACCTTCCCCTGCGGCGGTTTCAGAGATGAGGCATCGCTGAAAGATCTTTGTAGATCTACAAATGTGTCTACATGAGACAGCAAATGCTTGTGGTATCACGGTCGTGACAGTTCCTACAGTACTGTAACCAAGAAACACGAAATCCCAGTCAGAAAAAACGGCACTGGAATCTGCCCCGTCCTTGAAAAGCCACGGTAGTTTCCCCCAAGTTGTTAAGTAATTTCCTCGGAAGCCGTGAACAAAGATTGCCAATTTGGTATTTGTCTTGTCTGATCTCCGAATGTAGGCCCACTGCTGACCCTGACGGTCTATGAATGTTCGCGTCAAAATATATTCCTCACTAATAAGTAAATATGCTAGCCGTGAATCTAACGATCACCCTGAT
Source organism: bacterium Ga0077546 (assembly GCA_001464165.1). Next base: position 3,959 of record LNEX01000524.1, on the reverse strand, counting down.
ACTATTCTGCTTGGTTTGATGTACTACTCGGTTGTGTTTTCCCGTTTGCCGGTCCTGGCTTTTGTGTTTCCATTTCAACAGGAATATCAATGGTCAGTTTGATCGCTTGTATAAAAGGGGTCAGGAAAAGATACTTGTAGATTGGAAAGGTGGTACTTCAAACGGTTCGAAAGGTCAACTTGCCGCAGAACGTGCGGGCGCTGCGGGAACTCTTTCGCGTGGCGCTAAGTCGTCGGAAGCAGGCTTGCCAACCGGGCAATCTCTTGAATCGGCTGGGGTTAAGGGTATCAGTATTCAGAAGATGAAGCTGATGTACTAGTGTAGAATCTTTTCAGAGAGGAGGGGGCTTCTGCGAGGTTGTCTTCTCCTTTCTCTAACCCTTGATTGTTACTTGCTAGCTGTTCTCTATAAAGCTATGTTTGGAGGACCAGTTTTGAAGCGCAGACATTACAAGGTATTGCTCCTGTTTTTACCTACAAAAGGAAAGTTGCTTTGGGAATGGAAGCATTGGATGGAGTTCTTTGAACTCATCAACCCACTTGTTGTTGCAACACGAGGAAACAAAACGCTTCAGGTATTTCAGACGTGCGATTCTCGAAAAGTTAGCGGTGGGCCGATGGCTTGGACCAAGCGAAACATGGAGAAGTGGGCACATCATTCGCCACTTACAGAGGACTTCAGTGAACAGTTGCACTTCAGCTTTCTTGAGCTTTGGTGCCCTTCTGAGAAAACATGTTCTGAGGAACAGACCGCACCTGATCTTTTTGTAAGCCTTGACAATGATTTCGATATTGCTGGTTTGCCACGTGGTACTGCGAATCAGCGACTGTTGATAGCAAGAGCGGCTGACGGGCTTTCACCCGATGACAATTCCACGTCAACATTGATTTCCGATCTCATTAAACTTACTCAACCCTTGATTTGTTTTGAGTTAAATTCTCCTTGGGTCATTAAGAAAAATGATATTTTTACTAAGTCATTGAGGCACTTGCGGGAATTTTTTATAAAAGATTGGAACTGGAACGACATGCCATCATTTGATATGTTTGATACTGAAAATACGAGATACGAGATTGTTGCTTCTTATAAGGCTGTTGATGGTGTCTTGGTAAAGCAATTGAATTTTGAACCTAAATAGTCCAGGAACAGAGACGAACGACTGAATTCTGGGTGTGTCACCTTTTCTGGTGGCACTCCTTTTTACCTTTAGAAATTTTCTACTATACAATGTCTTAGCTTGGGCTGGGGCTCACCGAAAATGAACGAGTTAGGCTATCTCTCCGCCAAATGCTACGCAACCATGTGGAATTCTGTGGCCTGAGAGGTAGGGTGCCAGCCATCCTTTTCGGTGATCGTTCATTGCCAGACCTCATGTTGCTCGTCTCTGTCACTTATACGGCCGTTTGTGAGACATTCAGTTTTCAGGCAAAATCAATCGATTTCGTGTCTCTTATCTAGTCATTTTATCAATGTTTCACAAACTCATAAATTTAGTTAAGTGACAAATTGACTTCATCCCCCGACTTTTGCGGTGGATCAACTTTCAGGGGCAAGCAATTCAAATCTTTGATTCACCTTGAAAAACTTTGATCAGTGCGTCTGCCAATTCGTCCATAAAATAATAGTCGTGTGCACCACAGTAGCGCTTAACTACACCCCCGAACTGGCTTTTGAATTTAGAAAAGCGTCCGTAGGGGTGGCTTGGTGAGCAAAATTGATCAAAGCCATAGAGGTCATATTGGGCACAACCAGCTGATTTCGCTCGCTTAATGGCTTCCCATTGCAGAGCATAACCGCTCATTAGGTTGCGCTTGTTGTTTGTTATGCCACCATATAAGTAAGTGCTAGTTTTGCCGAAAGTGATTTGTATAAGTCCACCTAAAATCTCTCCTTCATGTTCTGCGATAAGCAGGTGCGCTAGTTTGTTGGAGAGTAGTGTATTGGCTAGCTCAACGAAGAATGCTACAGGTTCAACTTCAAAATGATCACGCCTGGCTGTGATATTTAGAATCGGGTAGAAGCTATCAATCACTTCACTAGGGCTGCCACTGCGCACGGTGACGCCTTTGCGCTGAGAGAGGCGAGTATTGTAGCGCCCCTTTGTTTTCATCTGGGCCAAAATATCTTCCAGTGAGCTGGTTAAATCAAGGCATAGGGTCTCTTTGGGTAAAAGATCTATGGGCGAACGTGCGAATTCTGTTAGTAATTCTGGCAGCGATGGTTCTAGCAGGGGCTCAATTCTTAAGCCAATTAAGCCTTCTTCTTTAGCTAGGCGCTCACATCTGGAGATAATTAGACCAAGACATTGTCTTGCGAGTTCTTTGTTCTCCCAGGGTAATATTGGACCATGAGGTGCCACCAAAAATCCAGGATTGTTTTCGGCGGCATAGTACAAGATACATCCAGCTACAAGTTCAGCACTCAAGAAAATACCGAGGCGAATATGCTTTAGGCCTTGGCCGCGCTTGAACTGCGCCCACTCTATACTTTGCATGAAACCGCTAGCACGATTTGCTACTACCAAGTTGTTCCATTGCCTAGAGCTAGGTGTGTCTATCTCTAGGCCTTCAAGAAAGCGAAGTTCAAGAGCGCAAGAATGGCTATTCATTGTAGTCTTCCATTTAGCTCTGGAAATTGGCTATCAGCTTGTTGATAGCTTCTGTCTCAGCTGGCATTGCGTTAATTTCAGCTTGCACTGAATCAATTCGTTTTTGCGCCTTGTTAATTTGGTTACCAAGGCGTCTGATGGCTTCAGCTCTAGGTATCTGCTTCGTGCCAAATTGAACCATATCTTGCCCTTGACCTTGGTTTTGAGGCTGATCTTGACTCTGATTTTGGCCTTGACTCTGCAGATTGTTCAATCTGTTGGTCATTTTGTCTATATGACCTTGGGTCTCCTGCATTTCTTGATTGAGGCTATCTAAGTGCGAGCTGCTGTCTTTGGCTAGACTGGCCAGGTAAGCTGCGATGATTGGGGTCAGTTGCTTAGGGTATGGTTCTTTTAGTTTGGTCACACCTTGATCGCTGTACCAGTGATGGCCGTCGGTGTAGACAATTTCACCATCAGCTTTTTTTAGGATGACATATTTGCCACTGGCATCAGCCCAGGCGCTGCTGAATAGTTCAAAGGCACCAGCAACTGGTGGAGCTACTTGTTCGGGTGGGCGCTCTTGTGGGTCAGGAAAGTTCTGTTCTGCTTTCTCCAGTAACATGGCTGTGTTCTGCATGTTCTGCACTTCTGAGGCATCTCGTTGACCGTTGAAGCCATTGCCTTGATTGGCGCTGGTATCATCAGAATTACTGCCACCAAAGCTGCTGCCGTCAGAATTGTTACTGCCTTGTGAGGCTCGCCTTAGGCCATTGGCTTGCTGTCTTAACTCAGAAGAGATATGCCAGACCAAAGTAGGATTGTTAAAGAGCGAAATTATTGTCTTTCCGCTCTGTTGATCAATTAGATCAGAACTATTTGCTGTTACTCGCAAATAGGCAGTGTCAGTGATTGGCATAACTGTAACACCAGTTTGTAGAACATCTACGTCTGGGCCTAGTCTGTATGCCGATTGCAGTAAATTACTGCTGACCGATGTGGTGGCATTGTCGCTATTGTTATTGGCCGAAGACGAATAATTGCTTGGCGTCGTTGTATTGTAATTTTGAATATTTTGGTTTGAATTGTTGTAGTTATTGTTGTTGTAATTATATTGCCGTGACGGATATTGATTGCCCTGGCTGTCGACAGTTTGGTTGTTGCTGCCGAAGTTTAGATTGATAAACCCAGGACCTGTGGCGTAGTTTAGCGGGTTGTACCAGCCCCATCCACCGCCCCAGCCACCCCAGCCGCCGCCCCAACCGCCACCCCAACCATGGTATCCCCAATGGTTCCAGTGATCGGCTCGAGCCCAACCGCCCCAGTGACCGCGGTCGCGTCCCCAGCCGCCGTTCCAGCCGCGGTTGCCGCG
>LNEX01000523.1 GCA_001464165.1 bacterium Ga0077546 | reverse complement strand
AACGGCGGCATAGGGTATGTTAAATTGCTCTATTCTTTTATCACCGACGGCTTTGTCTGCATACTTTCTGAATTTCCAACCATAGTAGAGTCCGTCGTAAGGGCGATAGCCAAACATTCTTAAAGTTAGTGCTGTTGGCTCAAGCATCAAGCGCAAGATTGGCATCGGCGCAAATTCTTTGGTGAAGGTGTTCTTTTCGAATACTTGAGCGATATCTTCCATGGGCATTCCAGAAGCGTAGAAGCCGCCTACGACTGAACCTATGCTTGTGCCAGCAATTAAGTCAATCGGAATATTTTCCTCAAGTAAAACTTTAAGAACACCGACGTGTGCCGAGCCTCTTGAACCGCCACCGCCAAGAGCTAGACCGACTTTAGGCCGCTTAGAACCTTGGGTATCTTTGCTGCTTGAGATATCAGAATCAAGGGCCGATGCGCTGTTGATTGCAAAACAGCTAGTTAGTGCAAGTGAAATTAGGGTGGCAAAAGTCTTGCGCATGCATCGGGTCCTCTAGGTGTTGAGCAAGTTTAACCTATGAGACCCGATGCTGTCCTGAGTTCCTTCTGATGTAAAGAGGGGCTTGATTCTCTACACGGCTCTCACATTGCAGCGATTTCCTGCTTCGTTGTGGCGTCCTTACTTCGCTGCGATCTCCACTGCTACCCCATCTACCCATTGTTTGTTCTCGTCTGTGTAATAGAGATAGGCGCGGCTGGCTGGGCCAGTGTAGCTGCCGGGTACAGCCGCAATTAAGCTAAGTGGAATCTCTACTTTTGCCTCGGCATCAAGGGTGCGCCAGTAGAGCACCACTTCGCGACCACGCACTTCGTAGGCATCAATTTTGCCTTTCTTCACCAGCTCTTTTAGCTGGTCGTGGCGTGGCTCAAGGCCGCCAGGCAGCCCGATGATAGCAACAGGCGTAGGTACTACTGCCTTCTTTTTGTTTGTCACTGTTACGTTAGCTTCAGTGGCATTGCCTTCTGTCAGTTTAGTTTGAGCTAATGACACTTTTAAATCTAGTTTGCATTGGTCTGAACTGGCTGGCTTAACGGCATTGTAGTTGACTGCCATTGAGTAGGGCATTGGTGCGCCGCCTTCCATACGCAGCTCTAGTTTGTGCTCACCAGGTGTCAGTAGCTCACTGAGGTCGGGCAATTTGATAGCGCCAGTTGTAGCTGGGGTAAAGTCAGCCCAATCACCAATTGATTGGCCGTCGACATAGAGGCGCACCTTACCTGGTGCCTTTGGCTTAGCCCGTAGTTTGTCGTAAGTGACAATAGCGCGCAAGGCTAGCACTGTCGATTGTGTAGAACCATATCTTCCAGCCTTGCATGAGTCGGCCAAGAACTTCACTGACTTTTCTACGTTACCAGCGTACTGTGGTTCGCGCATCCAAGCTAGTGTAGTTAGAGCGGCTCCCTCTACTGCCAGGGCTTCTCCTTCACTGCCAACAATTGAACTCTTTGTGTCGCCAATGCTGCCGTCTGCTTTTTGCTTGGCTGCTAGTTTATCCATGAGCTTTTTGGCTTCAGCTTTGTTATCGGAGAGATAGAGAGCATTTGCTGCTAGTGCTAGCACATAGCTATTTTGACTACTGGCTGCAGCACTTTTGAGCGAGTCGATTTCTGGTTTCAAATCAGAGGCTGGTTGACCAGTTTCTAGTAGCGACCACAAAATATAAGCATTAGAGCAGTCTTTGTCTTCAATCCAGGTATGAAGTGCACGGCGTTTGCGGGAGAAACCGCCCTTGCCGTCTTTTTGCTTGAAGAGCCAGGCGCGAGTGTTGGCGACCATTGTTTTGTCAACTTCACGCACCTGAGCCATATCGCTGAAATGCATTAGACCGAATGCTGTGAGCGCTTCGTGGCCTGGGTTTTCACCGAACCACTCGTAGCCTTTATCGGGGCACCAGAAGCCTACCAACATTTTGTAACCAGTATCAAGCTTCTTGCGCGACGATTCGACAAGCTTAGGGTCTACTCCTGTATGAGAGAGGAAGTATTGCTGAGCCATTGTTAGTGGATAGCTGGTAGAACATGTCTGCTCAAAGCAGCCGCAGGGGTCTTGAATTAGTCTTTCTAGGGCCTCGGTCATATTGGCTAGTGGAGTGGGATAAACAGCCGTGTTGGAAGCAATGCTGCCGTTTATAACTTCTTTAGGAATTGTGATTGTGTGCACTACAGTTTTTCCTGGCTCAAGCATGCCACCAAAGCATTTCTCAATGGGGAAGCCTTTCGCTTTCACACTCAATGTTCTTGTCACTTTGTCTTGGAATAATCCTGACTTAGCGCTAAGAATCAAGGGGAAAGTGCCTACGCCAACAGTAGCTTCACCTGATTTCGTTGCCCCAAGTTGCAGGGCATCAACGTCTATAGGCTGAATGTAGCGTACCCTGCCTCCTGCACCAAGGGCAGAGTCATTCTTAACTAGTGGCAATAGCTTGAATTGTGCTTTTGAACTTTCTTTGGATTCTCCGTTCAAGTTGATAGAGATATCAGGGCTGACAAGCTCGCTACTGGTCGCATTGACCATGCTGACAGGAAGTAAGATATGGTCGCCTGCAGTTACTTCTAGTGGCATTTTTAGTTCGGCATAAAACGGCTGAACTGACTCGACACCAATATTGGTGGCGCCGAGAGCACCATCGCTATTGAAGGCATCAGCAAAGACTCTGAAGGTGCTGACGCTATCGTTCAAGCCAAAGCTAACAGTTGCTTCGCCGGTCTTGGCGTCGGTTTTTACACCACTATTCCAAAATAGAGTCTCTGTGAAGTCGACTCTGTCGGTGGGGTTTCTGTCTTTTCGCACTTCATAGGCAAACTCACGAACCATAACTAGATCGTTTTGGGCCGAACGGCTAAAGGCAAGTTCATTGTCAAGCATGGCATCGCCGTCTATAAGTCTAGCTTTGCGCTCCATTGCGTCGGCTTTTCCCATGGCCATCTGTATTTTATTTTGAGCTGCCTGCAGCTCTGGCATTGGTCGAGCTGAGGCCGCAGCAATTTCTTGCCTGGCTGGCATTTTTTTGTCGCTTGCCTGCGGGGCTTGGTCTTTTGCCTCATCTTCCATTGGAACTTCTTGAGGAGCACCGCCCATGCCTGACGGAGCAGGGGCTGCAGGCGCAGCCATTGGCATGGCCATATTAGCCATTTCCATAGCCATTCCTGGCGCACCAAATGCCATGCCGCCGCCTCTGAACCTCATTTGTCCGCCTTCTTTCATGGCTTTCCTGACTTCGTGTTGCGCTTGAATTTTCAGCGCTACCACTCGGCGAGCTTTGTCGCCGTTCTTTTCAATAAACTTGGCGAGGTCCATGAGGGCAAATCGCCGCCAGCCCTGCGTGCCCAAGAGTAGGTCTGTGGCCAGAGCTGCTTTTGAATTTTTCTCGTCAAGATAGACATGGGCGTCAGCTAGGTCTGATACTTCCGGCTCAAGAAATGCCATGACTGGCAGTCGTGGAGCTTGCTCGCGCTTTTCAATCATTTCTAATACGCTGTCATCAGTTACAGTGACACCAACAACTGCTGCTACGGGCTTGTCGTTTTCGTCAGTAGCTTTAACTGTGAGTTTGGCTTTGTCACCAGGAACATAGTTCTTCTTGTCTTGGGTGATGCTGACCTTAAGTGGGTGCTGCGGCGCGCGGAAAATTAGTCGCTCTGCTAAAGGTACGTCTTTGTCACTCCATATGGTGGCAGTTAAAACACCTTCGGCGTCGTCTGGCACCACAAAAGTTATCGGCAATAGTGTGCCTGCTTTGACGTCACTGCGCTTGCTCAAATCAACATGACACTCTGATATAACAGTCTCACGCTTGGCCAGAGTGACACTAAATTTCTGATTGCTCGCGCCCACGAGTACGGTGACTGGCTGACCTTTGGCGAAGGTGTCTTGCTCAGCGCGAATCAATGCACCAGCGGCTTTTGCTTGGGGCAATGGATAGGTGGTCTTGATTCCTGCAGGCTCATTGATTGTGAGGAAATAATCTTTGTTAGCGTCGGGTGTAAATTGAATACGTCCCCGGCCTTCATGCTCGGTGGCAAACTCTGCCACGGTTACATCTGTTAGGCTGCCGTTGCTGCCTTTGGCAATTAACTTTCCTGCTAAGTCAGCTGGCTTGCCATTGGGCAGGGTGGCTTGAATATAGAGGCGGTTGGGGTAGCCTGCAATTAAGTCTCCGCCTTCGGGATACATCTTCAAATCAACTGTTTGTAAGAGAATAGGAATCGTCTTAGAGGCCGTCTCGACTACACCACCATCTTCGATGATAAGAGCAAGAGTACCTTCACCCCTCGGAATATCGTGGGGTAAATCTAGGCTGACTGAGCAAAGGCCGTTGCTATCAACTTTGGCTGTAGCACCACTGATGGCAACACCATCGACAACGGCTGTAACTGAGACTTTGGCACCAGTTGGAACTCCACCTTCTGCCCGTTTGACATCGAGAGTAGCACTGACTTTTTCGCCTGGTCCGTAGCCGTCGCGCAAGAATGTTATTTGTGATTTCAAGCGCGGTGCACGGTAAGCTCTAATATCGAATTTTCTCTCGGCTGGTGCGTGGCCATTCCATGGATAAGTGACCTTGACAGCTAAAGCCCCAACTGCTATCTTGGGTGCTAACATTGCCCCGTGCCACCACATCACCTTTTGGTCCGGTAACTTCTATGGTGGCATTGACACCCTGGGTGTCGGAAATTGGCTTGTGACCATTGGCGCTGAGCAAGACTCCGCGCACATAAACATTTTCGCCAGCCCTATACATAGGTTTGTCAGTGCTAACGTAGGTCAAGTAGCGGTCTTTGCCGCCAAGAATTTCACTCGTAGTTTGACTCTGGTGCATGGTTATCTGCTCCGCCGTGCCTTTTTCTGCTTTAGGTAAATTGCCCAGTGAGAGCCCGTCGCCTTGTGGGCTGGCGTAGCTTCTATTGATGAATAGTGAGCCGATAACGGCGATTGTGAGGCCACCGAAAATCCATTGGCGAGACATAGTCAGCGCTCCTTTAATCTAGACTCACCGATTATGGCAGCGGCCAATACGGCAAATAAGACGGTAAAGACGGATAAAACTTCAGGGTAAACCGCAGGGTAGATTCAGATAACCTTTAAAAGCAGAGCCGGCTCCACTATTGGAAGCCGGCTGCATTAATTAAGTGCGGGCAAAGCTCGCTTAATAGTTTTTAGGCTTTGCTTTCTGACATCTTTAGGACGACAACAGTGCAGGGCGCGGCATCAACGATTTCATCAGCGATGCTGCCGAACCACAAGCGGCTAAAGCCGTGGCGGGCATGGCTAGGAACAATTGCTTCATCAGCTCCAAAATTCTTGCAAGCAGTGGCGATTGCTTGGGCCACTTCCCCTTCAAGAATTTCAGCAGTAGCATCGATATTGAGCTTGGTTTTCAGGTCTTTGACCATTTGCTCAAGGACGCCTTTCTCTTCGGCTCTTTCTATGGCGACAGTATCGGGGATTCCGGGGGTTGAGACGTCGGCAAATCCTGGAACGATAACGTGTACGAGATGAATCTGGGTTTCGCTGCTGTATTTTTGCGCTGCAATCTCATCGAGAGCGCTTTTGGCGCTATCTTCGCCATCAATTGCCACAACGATCTTCATAAAATTCCCCCTCAGATCTCTTGCAAACCTAGATTATCGCAAATCGCAGACGCGTTCTCAGACAAATAATACATGAAAAGAGTGGTTTAGGCCTAGAATAATGGGCAAGATTAAGGGTTATTGGCGATGGATTAGTTACATGTTGGCAAGCTCACTATGAGTATCGAAATCGAAGGCCAAGTTAATTCTGCTTTGCCTACTGTCACGGTCGCCTACAGCCCGTCTAGGTTTGAGGCGTTTTTGGGTAACAACGGTAACTCCACACTAATGGCCTGGTGCATGGGGATTGTTTTGTTGGCATACTTCTTGCTCTTGCTGCAGTTTGCTATCCGTTTAGTCGATGTGCCTACAATAATTTCGCTGTTGATTTTTATGCTCGGTTTACAAGGCTCTTGTGCCCTTTTCTTCTCTCGGCCAGTAATGAAGCTGGATGCTAGTGGTATCACATTTCCCGCTACTGCTGTTTTTATTTTAGGACCTCGTCTTCGTCGCCCTTGGAGAGAACTGAAGTCAATACAATTTTCGGGGGCTTGGTGTGATGATAACCGAATTAAAGATGTCCTATTTCGTTTCCATGGAGGCCGCTGGGTCAGTTATCGCTTTGATGGCTTTACCAAGCATGATTTCGATAGCCTAGTTCGTGGGCTGACTAACTTTGGAGGCAGTCTTGTTTCTGATTCAAGGTTGAATGAGCTATTACCAAATTCCAGTGTCACTAAGGGCAGCAGTGCCACCTTTGCCACTACTGAACACTGGCTATCTGATTACAGCAAGCGTTTTGCCCCAACAGCCTATGTGCCTTTGAGCCCCGGTGATACTCTGCAAGAAGGTCGAATACAGATTACCGCTGAAATTGCTACTGGCGGCCTCTCGGCAATTTATTTGGCGCAATCTGATCTGGCAGACCCGTGCGTCATAAAAGAGGCGGTTGTGCCTGATGCCAAAGATCAAGTTGTCTTTGACGAGATAAAGCGATTGTTCAAGCGAGAGGCTGAGTTACTCGCTACTTTAGATCATCCACGAATAGTCAAAGTGTATGATTACTTCATAGAGTCAGATCGCCACTATCTCTTGATGCAGTTTATTAACGGTATCAATTTGAGGGCACAAATAGAGCGCTGGGGAAAGTATAGTACAGCCGAAGCCCTTCCTTTGGCTCTTGAGATAGCTCGCATTATAGAGTATATGCACGATCATGCACCACCAGTAGTGCATCGCGATCTTACCCCGGATAATTTCATTTTAGAGGATGATGGTGCCATTACTCTGATCGACTTTGGTGCAGCAAATTATTTTCTAACTAGCGTTACTGGTACTATAATCGGCAAGGCGGCCTACATGCCACTTGAACAGTTTAAGGGTCGTCCAGAATTAAAAAGTGATGTTTATTCATTTGCTAAGACCATTTATTTTTGTACAACGGGGCTTGAGCCGGAAGTCTTTGAGGGAGTTTTTGAAGGGCAAAGCAAGGATGAGTTTTCAAAACTGATGGCCGACTGTACTCAAGATCAGGCAAGTGACAGACCGACTATAAGAGAAGTAGTGATGAGACTAGAAGCCTTATGTTAGGCGGTGATTCTAAGAAGGCTGCTGTCGTGGAAGCTGCACCACTAAATCATTTGAGTCTGATTAGACATCTGCGCGATGTGCCAAAATTACCAGGCGAAAAGCGCGACCCTTATGTGTTTGTATTACCTCTTTTTACCCTATGTATCGCCATCCTGTTGGGAGTGGTCCCGTGGTTTCTCAGCGGTGGGCTAGAGAACTTCATAGTGACGCGTCCTCTTCTCTTTTTCTTGGCAGTCGTGGGTGTCTTGCTAGCGGCTTGTGGTCTCTGTAAATGGCACTTAAATAAAGAGGATGCGAGTCTACTGAAGATAGCAGCGCTCCGCCGTGACGGTATGTTGTTAGGTCGTCTGGGTGGACCAATTCGCATCTATGCAGATAGCTTTTTCTTAGAATGGCCACTCATTACTAATATTTTTTCCTGTCAACCTCATGAGAAGAAGTCCACCACTTGTATTTGTGTGCAAACAATTGATCAGCGAGGATTTATTATTGAGTTGGAAAATGCCTTTGCCTTGATGGAGCCCACCGAGCTTATTAGTAGCGTAAGGAAGTATGCACCTCATGTGAATGTAACTTTGCCCAGAACTAGTATTCTTGCTAAAGACGACCCGCGTTATACAACTATTTGGCTTGAATATTTTGCGAAGTCGGCTGAACGCCTTCGTCGCGGGCCTCTCTTGCCTGGTGACAAGTTGGCAAATGGCGCCATCGAGATTGTTGAGAAGGTGGCTAGTGGTGGACAAGCAACTGTCTATTTGGCTCGGGCTGTGCCGCAGAAATCCGATTCTCAGAATAGTTTGATTCCGGTTCTTGCTCAGTCAGGTGAAGCCAATGTAGCTGTCAAAGAGTTCATATTTTCTATAAGAGACACTGACGGCGATAGCAGAGATGACATCACTGCCTTCTCTCGAGAATCAGAGATATTGGCTTCACTTGATCACGATAAAATA
>LNEX01000522.1 GCA_001464165.1 bacterium Ga0077546 | reverse complement strand
TCTGGTTAGTTGGGTATCGCCCGTTTGGTTTGCCCTTGGAGTAACAAATGACTGAAAGAGTCAGCCGAGACGATCCCAATTCGGACCTTAGCCGGTAAATTAAGGATGCACTTTTGAATCTTATTTAGCTAAAAGGAAAAAAGCATGGGCATGTTAGCCGACCAGGTGGCGGTAGTTACTGGCTCAGGACGAGGAATCGGCCGAGCAATTTCGCACGCTTTGGCAAAAGAAGGCGCCAAAGTAGTAATCAGCGACATAAATGAAGAGCTGTGTAAGCAAACTGCAGCTGATTTTGAAAAGGACGGCTTTGAGGCCATCGCAGTTCCTTGCAACGTTACTGACTCTGCCAGTGTGGCGAAAATGGTTGAGGCCATTGTCGCCAAGTGGGGCCGTATCGACATCCTGGTAAACAATGCCGGGATCACTCGTGACAATCTATTTATGCGGATGAGTGAGGAGCATTGGCAAGCAGTTATCGATACTAACTTGACCTCGGCCTTCAAAGTCACCCAGCCCATTATTAAAGTGATGTCAAAGCAACGCTCTGGTCGCATTGTCAATATTGCCAGTACTTCTGGCGTGCATGGCAACTTCGGTCAGGTGAACTATGCCGCCGCTAAATCAGGGCTAATTGGTTTCACAAAGACTATTGCCCTTGAATATGCCTCACGCAATATAACTTCCAATGCCATTGCTCCTGGGTTTATCGACACCGATATGACCAAGGCATTGGGTGAGGAAATTATAAAGAACATACTCGATCGGGTTCCGCTTAAGCGTATGGGTACTCCTGAAGACATCGCTGCTGCAGTGGTGTTCCTTGCTGGTCCTGGTTCGTATGTAACCGGCCAAGTCTTGGAGGTTTCGGGCGGTCTTTATACGTAATATAGAAATACACAATTAGAAACTGGTTTTCTGACGTGATATTCTATGCACTCCGGATCGGGCCTACTTGGTCCATTAGTTTTACATGCGGTTTTCAAAGTTTTTAAAAGAGGTAGACAGTACTCATGGAAGAGAAGGAAGCCTTCGAAAGAGTAAAGAAGGTTGCTGTGGCCCAGCTCAACGTTAACGTTGAAGAAGTGACCATGGAAGCTAGCTTCACTAAAGATCTAGGCGCAGATTCACTCGACACAGTCGAGCTCGTCATGGCTTTAGAAGAAGAGTTTGGAATGGAAATTCCTGACGAAGATGCTGAAAAAATCACCACTGTTGGTGAAGCCGTTAAGTACATTGCAGGTCACCTTTAGAGCCAGGCTTTAAAAGGTGAGACGCACGAAAAAGTGAACGGTTTTGTATCCAAAGTGGACCACGTTCAGTGGTCCACTTTGGATTGGTATTAACTAGAGATAAAGTAGAGTAATGACAAAAGAGCGTGTAGTCGTTACCGGTCTGGGGCCCATATCCGCAGTCGGTACAGGCAAGGATGAGTTCTGGGAAGGCATCGTCAGTGGTAGATCTGGCGTTAAGTTAGTTCAACGTATTCCTGAAAAGCTCAGACCATCCTGCAAAATATCAGCTGAAATGTATGATTTCGATCCATCCAAATACATGGTTCACAAAGCAGTAAAGCGCACTGATAGATT
>LNEX01000521.1 GCA_001464165.1 bacterium Ga0077546 | reverse complement strand
AGCTTTTCTTGGCTCTTTTTAGTCGCGAGTTCATTAATTAAATGCTGAAGCAACTCAATCTGGAACGACTCTTCGTCGGTATGGTGCAGTACAACTTCCCTACCTTCCTCATCCAGGTCGAGAATAGGCCCATCTGTGTTTGAATGTTCAAACATTTGCCCGATTTCCCTGCCCTTGAGGCGCCTGATTGATGGCGCAAATCTCAGCAAGCTCAATTCGTTTTCGAGCTGATTGAGCTGTTGCTCAAGCTTGGCGTTTTGATCTTTTTCGATTTGCACTTGATTTTTAGACGTGTTTTCGTTGTTCATTCGTTTTACCGGTGTTTGCCGGGCGCGATGATTTGAGACGAGGCCAAAGCCTAGTTTTGTTGCCAAATTGCTTCAATTCTTCTTGTGAGGGGCCCTTTGGCTCACAGTGAGCGTCAAGCTGCCACCCGTTTCTCCAAGTGCCGCAAGGTCAGCCGGTTGGCCGACGAACTGGCCGTGCGTCACCATCTCCTCTCGTCTGGATTCTGCGTTATAGCCCAATTTCCGCCCACCATTCTCCACGCAAGCGAGTAGGTTCTATAATTGAACCTTCCCGGGTCTCGGGTGTACACCTGGGTAAGATCGTGCGGACTGATTAGAGCCAAGAGATGCAACTCTTCGGAGAGGACGACGTCGTCATTCCGATGTTGAACCGCCGCTTGGCGAAGAATGTTATCGAGGTTGCCGTCAAATTTAAATAACGGTCTGCTCTTGGCCGACATGACGATATGCGTCAGCGTTTCCCAATACGTGCTACCCGCTTCCTCATCGGCTTCCTCAGGGGGCTGACACGGTACGATTTTCAGTATTCCATTACCGCTCTCGACATTAGCCCAGATCAGTCGCTCTGGCGCTGGCTCTTCAACGGGAATGGTGATACGTCCCATTGCGATCACTTTGTTGCCTGCGGTTCCTTGAAGCGCAATACCTTCTTGCACCACAGCATTGATGACGGTATAACACCGGCGAGGATTTTTCATTTCCATTGTGTGTTGTTTTGGTTGTTGTTGCCACTAAGAACCCTTCAGTCGAAGTGCTTAGAGCCTCCTGAAGCCATTCAATCTATCAAGCCGCACAATGAGCCGCCCTGGGTTCTTGCTATAGACGCGCAGAGAATAAACTTTCCAGTCCTCAAGATATTTATCCTCTTCTTTGCACAAAACGTAGTAGCCTAGACTGTTTTCGAGAAAAGTTCTGAGCATTACTTGCACTTCTCGCATGACCGCGTGGCTTCTGCGGATGCGGCTGAATTCTTTTGTGATGTCGTCGATGTCGTCTAGTTTATAGTCTAGATAGCCACATGTGCTTAGCGCTTCTCTTCCTTCCTCGCTATCGATTCTGTTGCGAAGGTGACGGAGATTCTTATCGCACAGGGTGGTCGCGGCGCTCCAAACATCCCAATCGAGATGATCAGTGGTGCCAGGAAACTTTGAAATGGTTCGTGAGATAGATTCCAGGCGCTTATAGATTTTCTTCACTTCCGGATCTAAATTGTCGTCCAAAAGGCTTACTTCTTTCACAGGTGGATGTTCCATTTCTTTTGGGGGTTACAAGGTAGACTGAGTAATGCCAATGCTCGCTGATCCGGTTATGGACCATCGACGATGCGGATTGCAGAACCGCATCAACTATGGCCTCTGCTTAATTTTCACAGGGAACCATTCGAAGTTATCTTGGCTCGATTTGAAGCACTGGTTGAGGGTCTGCTTGCATTTCGCGAGGTCGTCGAAGTTTGGTGGCAGATAAACCAGTAGTCCTTTGCTCGTGCGCAGCACGGCCATATCAAAGGTGCCAATACGGGTGAGACGGCAAGTGAAATTCGGGTGTAGTAAGTACCCTCCAGCCCCAGCGCGACTGAGCGCCCATGGTTGAGTGTAAGCCCGCTCACCCGTTCGAAGTGAGTCAAAGCATAGCAATGCTTGCTTTTCTCTCTCATTTCTGCCTACATCATTCCGCAATTCTCGCTCGGCTAAGAGCTGTGTTTTTGCTTTCTTTTTCGCAGCCCTATCGGCAATACGTTGCTGTTCTTTTTCTTTCTGTTGTGCTAACTGCTGCATTCGTTCTTTCTTTAGTGCAACTCCATCGGCATAGCGCTGACGTTTCTCTTCTTCTGCTTCTCTTTTTTCTGCTTCTTTGAGCAGATGAGCCGCGTTCGACTTGCTCAGTTTTGCCTTCGATTTGCGATTGTTCCGCCCACCTTGAGTATCCAACTTATGGTCGACTCTGAATAACTTTCTCCAGGCTCGCTCCCAGGTTGTCGCGGTGACAAGGCGCGCCGCTGATGGTGCCAGCCAAAGCAGGCGCGATTGGCGCCGGCTCAGAGGGCTGTGCTTCCCTACCAACAGCTTGCAGGAATGTTCTGAGACTTTACCCGCCAGAAGCGAATAGCCTGAGCTGTTCAGTTCTTCTGTCGCGAGCTGTAGGGCCTCCGCGGTGATGGGCGTGTCAGCGGAGGAAAAGTCAATCAGCACTCGCCTTCCTTGCTGCAGAGCTACAATGACTGCATCGCTTTTGACTATTTGAGCAACAGCAGCAACAAGGTCGTTGGTCATTTTGACCGTGCATTCGGCCATCACTTGTGCAGTATCCGGGAGGCTGTCCTTGATTGACAGCCGCCTTTCGTATTCGACTACCAGTCTCTCGGTTTGAGGTGATAAGTGTGTGTGTTTGTCCATAAAATTACCGGCTTGAAACTTGACCGGACGAAATTGTTAGATATGACCAGCACAGCTGTGACGAGCTAGGCGCAAAGCGCTCTAGCGGGGCCTCAGAATAGTGCCAAGTTGTGGCGTTGCCTATAGAGTTTGGCAAGGTGACCGCTGACGCGATAGCTATTGGGCAAATTTGGTTCCGAGCTCGGCCGTACCAAAGTGATGAATCCTTCTCTCCTTCTGGGCCATTCTTGCCCGTGCAGAGCTGTGTGCATTTCGTAGATCACTTTTGGTGGCACCACACGCTCGCGAGCGGCATTGCGAGCGAGGCACTGCTCAAGAGGCGTGAGCATGACAAGGAGGTTGAAATCAACCACTCCAAGGCCCCGGGCCAGTTCAATCACGCTTGCTCGCTGCTCTCGGAAGACGTTTGTGTTGTCGACAACCACCGACAACCCTTGGCGCAGAGAGTTTTCGAGCTCATTCTTGAAGGTGGCCTCCACTCGCTCAGGCTGGCTTTGATCTGCTGCTGAGCCAAGCAGGCGCTCACGCACCTGATCTCGAGAGATTCTAGCGAAGCCGCCATCGAGCATCTCAAACGATTGAGCGATGGTGCTCTTGCCGCAGCCTGGTGTGCCGACCATCAAGACCACTTGGGGTCTGTCTTTATCGTGGAGGAGAAGGGGAGCAATCTCGGCGGTGTGCATGACTCCAACGGGATTTGCTTTTGCTACTTGGGTTTGCATGGAAGAGGGGGGAATTAACTAGAGTACTAGAGCCGACTTAGTCTGAATTTGATTGGTTAGCTCATCATTTGGAGTGAAGTTCACTCCAGCAGCAAGATCAGCGCCATGATTGCCACCCCCAGAAGCGTCGTGCTGACGTAGGAGGCTTTCCGCCAACCATTGCCTTGCAGACGAATCTTAGGCAGTAGCCCGGTTGCTGCCAGGTAGAGAATGGCGCCAGCTGCAAACGGTGTTGCAATAGAGGTGAAGCCGGGTAGCGTACTACCCAAGTTGAAGGCAAGTGCGACGCCCAGTAGATTGACAATGGCCGACGCAAAGTTCAGCAACAGAGCCTTCCTGCGAGAAAAGCCAGAGTGCCTGAGGACGGCATAGTCACCAAGTTCCATAGGCAGTTCGTGCAAGCATATGGCAAAGGTGGTTGAGATACCAGCAGGAATGCTGACAAGAAAGGCAGCACCAATGACTAGACCATCAAGGAAGTTCTCCAGCCCGTCGCTGAGAAGAACGAGAATGCCGAGTGGCTTGACGCATTCGTTGTTTTTGTGCCCACGGCTGAGCAGGGCAAGGTCTAGGCAATACAGCGTCAGGAAACCGGCTAGAACTATTGCGAAGACAGCGATGCTGCCATGGTCGTGGTCTGTCGCCTGAACGATTTGAGCAATAGCCGGCAGCTCATGTTTGTTGCTTTCAAGTGAGTGCGGCAGGAGGTGAAAGAAGACGTTGCCCAGCATGGCGCCAGCGGCCAGGCTGAGAAGCAAGTTGATAACTTTTTTCAGCCTTTCTCCAGTGAGCGAGAATGTGGCGACACCGATGAATGAGACGATGCTCACAGCTAATGCCGCAAGCAGAGCGATGAATAGAGTTCCCATGTGATGATTAGCTCGTAGTTAACGGCGTGAACTAAAGACCTAAATGCGGTGCTCTTTCGTCAGGCACTCTAGCGATTGGTAAGACCCTTGCTGCTGCGGGCAGCATCTCGCTGGGTGCGCAGAACCTTGATGCGTGTTGGCGAAGTGCAATAAAGTTGTGTCGGAAAAATTCTCAAGGCTCCCAAGATGACACGCAGTTCTGCCTTTCCGTTAAGGCTGTAATTACCGCTTGTATAGAGCTTGCCTTGGTGATCGTACAGGTTGTAAGGTAGGGCGTTGCCGACAACAGCAGCGCTCTGCTGGATAACAAAAAGCCTCTGGTCGCGCTCTTGGAAGCCTGGCTGTTCGTTGGATTCCAAAAAGCCGATTAGTCGTAACTTAGCGTCGTGGCTAATCAAGTTGATTGAAACGATTCCCTTGCCTTCGTAGATTTCATTGACGCGTTTTTCAAAGGCGCTCATCCACGAATTTAGCTCACCGCCTTTGGTGGTGCTTAACGCTTTGTCTACTTCGCCCAGTTTGATGACGACGCTGTTGTTTGTTTTTGTGGTTTGTTTTGCAGCGTAGAGTTCTTTGGTCTGTGCCTGCTGATCAACAAAGCTGACCAGCAGGACGCAGCCGAGACTTGCTGCAATGAGCGAATGAATCGCTCGTTGACAGTGGTTCATTGTTTCATCATGTAGAGTGTTCTCTTGTTTTACCTGGGAAGGTCCAACGAGTCAGACTTTTTTGAGAGTGAAGCGCCAGCGCCGTTGAGGCACGATGGCCAGCATGCGAAGGTTCGTGAGACCAAAGCTGGCTTCCAATTTCCACTCTTCACCATAAACCAGCGCGAAGATCTGCTCTACGCCAGCAGCGATGCTGTGTTGCTGCGGTGCCGTTTCCAGTTCGGCGTAGAGTTCGGTGCAGTCAGGGTCAGCCTTCAGTTGCGCCTGGAATTCTTCATTGATCAACTGGAACCATTTCCGGGACTTTGGCGGCACAGTGGTTTTGGACGGCTCATGGCTTTGACCTGTCTCATTGGGTGGCGCATCCTCTGTTCGCTCGATGCGCAGCTGTGTGTTGACGTAACCCGTGTTGTCGCACCAAGTAATGATGCCTTCCTGTGTTATCTTGTCGCAGGTGAGGATGAATCCATTTCCCTCTTGCGGGTAAACTCTGTATTTTGCCATGGTGAAAAACGCGGTTGTTTGAGTTGAACTAAACTGAACTGAACTTGACGGGGCGCAAGAAAGTCGTGCTACTGGTGCAGCACGAGAAAGGCCAAAGCCGCCAGAATTTCCAACAGAGAGCGAGTGCCATAGAACCATTGGCGCTTTTCGAGTAGTGCTCGGCTAAGAACGCTTTTGATTTTATGGCTTGAGCTGTTCAGTGCCATCAACAGGTGACGACAGCCGGAAAGCCCAAGCGGCACAGCAAACCAGTTGGTGGAGAGTGTTGCTGGCAGATAAAGATAGACTGCCATGAGCAGCACGCCCGATATGGCGAGTGCAGGCACGAGGGAAAGCAGCTCAGCTTGCGATCGCCCAGTACTTTGAGACAGTTCCTCTCGAAATCGGCGAATCTGCGCACTTCGAATAGCTCGCAGTAGTCTCTTGAGAGCAAATTGGTTTCCTGTGATCAGGGCCACCGGCTTGAAGCTCCTCCAGGCGAGCCAGAAGAAGACAGAATTGATAATGAAGGCCAGATGATTGGCGATAGAGATTTCCATATGGGTGTGTTGGAATTTTTGCTATAGCTGAATCGAAGTTTGAAGCAATTGGAAGCAGCACTGAAACAGGTGCTGCTTCACACGACTAGCTGGCCGTTGTCTCTTCCTTGGCAATGTCCTCTGGCTGCGACATGACAGCGGGCAGCATCGCTGCGCCAAGAACCCCAGCGTCGTTACCTAAGGTGGCTCTGACGATTTGGGTTTTGCTTGACGGAACCTCAAGGGCATAGGCGCGAATGGACTGTTCGACTTTCTCGAAAAAGCCAACCAACTGCTCGATCACGCCGCCCCCGAGAATGATCTTCTCGGGGTTGACAAAGTTGACCAGGTTCGCCAGCTTAACGCCTAGCATTTTCGAAGTATCCGCAATTGCGGAACTGAGAGCCATCTGCAATTCGCAGGCTTCTCCGCTGAGGAGCTGATTCATCTCCGGATAGCTTAGCTGGCTCCGAGTCGCTGGTTTGACGTCCGCTGCGCTCGCGCGCCGCAGAGCAAGGCGGCTTATTCCAGGGCGAGAGCAATAGAACTCGAGAGGGCGATGCTCGGGGCCTCCGGCGTTGACGTCGTCAAAAACGCTGGAGACAAAGGTATGACCCAGCTCGCCAGCGGTGCCGGTGGCACCACGACGAACAGTACCATTCTGCACCATGCGCGCTCCGACACCAGTGCCGACGAAAACGATGACGAAATCATCACTGCCGCGGCCAGCACCAAAATGAAGTTCTCCCAGAGCGGCGGCTTCTACATCATTGGCCACGTAGCAGGGCAAAGCGGTGGCGCCGGATACGACATTTGCCAGAGGAAATGCCATGGTCTTGAGGTTGTTGGAAGCAATGATTTCGCCCCGGGCTGTATCTATCAGTCCAGCGCAACCGATGCCGATTGCCGTGAGTTCACAGCCGGCAGGCACTTTTTGCTTGATTTCGTCGATCAAGGCGAACAAGACTTCGAGGAAGTTAGCACCGCCATGAGTGCGAGTGATGGTTTGACCGATGATTTCTCCTGTCTTGGTATCGACAATGGCTGCACTGCATTTGGTGCCGCCGATATCCACGCCCAAGACCACTTTGTTTGTGGCATTGTTGGGCGCATTGATTTGTTCCATGGTTTTTGTCCAGTTTGAACTGGATTCGAGTTGGATGTGTCCTTTAGTCAGGCCGAGTGACTCACTGCTTGGTAGAGATGAGAAGACAGAGCCATGTCACAGCTGCCGAGCCGCAGAACCATTTGCCACAGAGCCGAGCGGCTTCATCGTCGTAGCCAGAGGCAGAGATGATTAGCGCACCCACGAGCAAGCAGACTGTCACGGTTCCGCTTAGCGCAACGCCAAAGTTGGCGGCATCGAGACCGTATTGCCTGTTTTTGTCATGGCTGTGGTTATTGCCTTTCGGATTGTTGTCTTTTGGATTGTTGTTAGGCATCTTAATTGACCGCCATTGAGCGGGTTCTGTAGGAATGCTAAATCTGGACAGACTCAAACTCGTAAGCTCCTAGCGCAGCACAAAGCAAAGATGAGAACACCTGAACGCCCGCTACAGCGAGAGATTAGCTGTAGCGTTTGAGAAGAGGAATGGTGGCTTGTTCTTTGAAGAGATACTGTGTTTTAGAGCGTGAGTGATGAGACAACTAGAGCATTGCAGATGCTTGACTACTTGTTCAATGATATTTCGTCTCAATTGTTCAACTAGTCATGAGCATCTATGTTTATATCTAGCTTTTAGATCGCGCCGAGTTAACTAGGCTACCTGGTACTGATGAAAAATGGCTCTTAATTAAGTTTTGCTTGGGCGCAAGCGGCTCAACGCGAAGTTGATAGTTGATCTAGCTCTTCAGTTTTCGGCAAAGAGTTTTGGCATCGCCAGAAAACAGACTGACATTTTCAACAATGAGAGTAATGAGCTCTTCTTTGCTTAGCTTGGCTATTGCAAGATAGACCTCCTCGGGTTGCCGAAAGCGAGTTTCTTGGCTGAATTGCTCGCAAGTTCTCGCTATTTTAGTCAAAGTGTCCTCTAGGCTGATAGCCGATGCACCTCTAGGAAAGAGAATGAAACAGCGCGAGCGTTCGCTGCTGCAAATCTCATTCTTGGGGCTGAGAATGGCTATCAGAACGCCTTTGCTTAGTATCGCCATTTCTTGGCGGAGATATTCAACCACTCCGTCGTAGCTATTCGGAAACGAAAGCTGCTTGAACGAGACTGGCTGAGAGCTGATTTTTCCGCATAGTCTTCCAGCTTATCTGGAATCTTGCCATGCTCAGTTTTATGGAGCCTTTTCTTGCTGAAATGCCTCGATGCAATTGTCTGCAATTACTTGCAAAAGTTCAGTCTTGAGGGCATCCGAGATTGTTTTGTTTTTTTCGATGCGGGCGGCGATTCTTTCACAACTTTTTTCTGCTTCACTTGCTTGGGCGTTGGCTGACGAAGGTATGAGTGTACTGCTCACGCAAATCGCTACAAAGCAGCAATTGATGATGATCTTCGTTATGTTCATGGCTATTTTTCTTGTTTGGGAGAGAGAAAGCCTTGTTAGCTAATTGGGAAATATGAGACATCCAAGCATTGCAATTACTTGGCTGTTTTTTCAACTCTTGGTCATTGCTTCTTGTTTAGGTTTGGTACCTTCAGTAAGCCCAGTTATTGCCGAGATGAATAGCCTAGCAGGAGAGAAGCCCAGAATCAGGTTCGTCGGATACCACGGCTTTATCTATGCAATGCAATTTCATTGCGATGTTAGAGAATAGGCAACGAAAGATATTCATAGCTATTGAATAAGTAAACAAGGCATCGCGATACTTGAGTTTATCTTCAATTTAATTCTTCAGACCTAGAGTATTTATCCACCGACACCCAAACAACTTCCAGAACTTCAAGCTTAATGTCAGGCATCTCGATGTGGTGCACACATCTGGCAATCAGCAATCAAGCCTTTTCTTCGCTTTGCTTTCACGAACAACTGAGAGAAATTCCCATGTCACGTTTCAATCCTATCGCTCTTTCCCTGATCCTCCTTGCTGCTACTGTTGTGCCGGGCTGTGCTCATTCCGCTTCTAACCCAGCAATCAGCTCGAGTAGATCTAACTCTGCTGTGCGAAACGTCGAAGCCATTCTCAAGCTCCAAGAACTGACCGACAGTAACGCCGAGCAGCTTCTGCTCAAACAGGGTGACAAAGTCATGATCGTCGCTTATTCCAGTAAGGAAAACAGCCCGACTCAGACAGCCCAGCTCGAATTGATCGCTCGCGACAGTCACAACTACACCGGGGCCATCAAGTTCTACCGGCTCGACCAGGCCAAATACCCCAAGACCTGGAGTGACATCAGTCGTAAAGAGCCCTGGAGTAAAGGTCCGGTCTTCATGCTCGTCAACAACAATCCGCTCATGATCGGTACGGTCAAAGACCTCAATGGCGGCGTTGAAGAAGCAGTTCATTCTATCTCTAGCGATCGTCTGCGCGCTGAAATTGCTCGCTTTCTCAAAATCAAGCCGCCTGTCTACCACGTTACCGTCGCTGATGTCGACCGCTTGGTTTTGCAGCCTGGCCTGCCGACATTTATCATGGCCTATCGCAACCGTGGCCCCCAGAACATCACGACTCAGTTCCAGCGTTTCGCTTACCAGTCTCAGCTCTATGCTGGGCGCGTTAATTTCGTGCTCGTCGATCTCGATCAAGGTGACGTTTCCAGCAAGCTCGGCTTCACGCTGCCCATGCAAGACGAGCCTTACTATGTGGTCTACAAGCCCGATGGCAAGGTTGGTCTGCTGATCAATAATCCACTGCTGTCCGAGGTGGCCATGCAAGATGCTATCCGCAGCTACTTCGGGCCAGGCCATGAGCCGGCTATAGTTGTTCCTTGATCAGAGCTTCCGGGAGACCATAACCTTCCACTGACTTAAGAAACAAGGAGGCATCAGATTCGTCTGGTGCTTCTTTGTTTTCTTTTTGATCGGTTATAGTTGACCGGTCTACTAACTTATTTATAAAAATTATGGAGCTGAAGCCATGACGGCCCAGCTCCACATTGCAGTCACGGATAGGGCCTGCTGAAGACAAAAAGACCAATGCCAATGCAGAGCACCAGCATCAGTCCAGTTGCAAGCCAGGCCAGTGGCGATTCTTCCGGGTCGAAATAGAACATCGCGGCACTCATCACAATGCCAAGAATTGCCAGGAAGGTAACAACGAAATTGAGAAGGAGGTCTTCCATGACTATTTGCCCCAGAACTTATTTTTGGCGTTAAGCTGGGGCCGGTGAGTTTCGCTCAGGTAGTCGCGCAGAAGAGCATCGAAACAGCTCTCCAGTGCTTCTTTCAAAGCAAATTCAAGGGGCGATCCAATGGCCATGCGCTGAACAGAGTTCTGCCAGAGAATGGTCTGATCGCTGATGCTTGCTTGAGCGCGGTTGACCTCAACTGTTCCCACCACCATCATTTTCACCACCAGCCTGGTGGTGCGACCCATGCGCTCAACTACCACTTCGGCCTGCAGGCAGGCGAAGTTATTGTCACGCAACCAAAGGTCCTTATCCTCGCAGTAGAGACCTTCCTCTTCAAGAGTTTTCTTGATGGCCGCCCTTGCTTTGCCAAGCAAGAAGGGATTGCGCCAGCCAGCCCGCCCTTCCACTTGCAGACAGAAGCCGTTCAGGTGGGCGAGAAAGGAGCGAGTCCTATTCTTGTCGGACTTGCCAGCAGAGCTGAGCAGGGCCATTGGCCAGGCTCCAAACTGCTGCTTTTGTTCGGTAGTTGGCAGAACTACTGAGGCCGACTGATCAGCCTTACCGAAGCCCAAGAAAGACTTCTTCTTGCCGCCGAGGCCATCGTTGAAACAGAGGTAGAGAACTACCATGATGAGAATGATCAAGCCGGTTACTACTGGGAACTCCAGATAACACAGCGACACCAGCAGCACCAGGAAAGTGGCGACTGGCACGTAGGTTTTGAGTCGATCGAACATGGGTTTCCTCTATTCAAGAACGTTTGAGCCTAAGACTGAGGCTATTCAAAGAGTCTCAGCGGCAATCTGATGGCGCTATCCGAGCTCTGCGGTAGCGGCCTCGATGATGTCTGCTTCGGTGAGCTTTTCCTTGGCCAGCAGGTTAGCTTCGCATGAGGGTGCGGCGCTTCCGTCAGCTGGGGTCTCTGTGAGCGTGTTGAGGGTGTTGGCGGTTTCGATCGCCTGTTGGAGTAGGTGCCAAGCTTGTTTGCCCGCCACATATGTGGCTACAAGACGCTTGGCTTGGGCGGTAGCCAGGCCGACGGAGAGCTTCTCACTGAGAATCGTTTCCATCGCTGCCAAGTCGGCTTGCTGGCTGGCGATGGCGCTGTTCATTTCAGCAATGGTGAGGAATTTGACGTCGATCATTTTTTCTCTCGATTGAGTGAGTGAGTGGATTGAGGCTGATTGCTTGCTAAATCTCTCGCTTCACCTGGGCAATCATCAGGATTCATCAACTCTAGTCGACAGAACAGCTCGCCACATCGATGGATGCGGGGAAAATGCTGTGGAAGTAAGTGTTGTTGTTTGAGTTCGATGAACGCCTTGGGCTTGAAGATGTGAAAAAGAGACATTTTTAGACTGGGCTACATACCGCCCCTGGTGCAATACTGTCTGCACCTTTGGAGAAATCGACTGCTGCTTTATTCGTAGAAACCGCCGAGACTTTCCTGACAGAGAGAAAACTAGGTCTCTTGATAAGCGTAAATCTGTCTCTATTTCCTGCTCTCTGTCTCGATTTACCGAGTCTCACCCATCACTAATAGTGATGCTGTCAGAACATCTCACAACTCTATCTGGGCTACTTACGCTAGGAAAAATTCTACCAAGCTGGTCTGGGTAGCATTTGATCTCGATACTAAATATAGTGCCGATGAATCACTCATGCTAACTCAGAAAGAGGCCTTGTAATTCGTGCTTTCGTCTGCAGGCTGTATGCTAGCGTCAGCTAAGTTATCGCCAGAAATGCGTAGATTACGAAGAGGGAAGTGATTTGAATTTAGGCGTAAGCAATAGCCGTGCCAAAGTATTACTGACATAGTACTGAAACAACTTTGTGATTTATTGACTAATTGATAAAGCTTTTGCCAAGGTTAGAGTATCTCAATTCAACTTATTCAACTAAGCAAACACAACCACAGAAACAGATCTCTAAGCCATCTACACTTTATCTACCTGCACTTCTCGTGCAGTGGTAAGTGCTCGAACCAGGCATAGACTCAGAAAGTTTTGGAGTCTGAAATTTCTTCAGTCTGAAATTTGTGGTTGACGCTAGCCTAAGTTGAAAAAGTAATTGAGAGAGTGATGGCCATCTCACTCGTTCCAACTCTTACCCGCTCAATCGCGGACACACCCATGACCGACAAGTCTCTCGCTACCGCTCCTGTTCTCCTCGACCGTCCTATTCTCCTCACACTTCCTGTTCGTCCCGCGGTGACATCCGAACGGCAAGTACCGCTCAACGGCGCAGTCGCAAACGGCAATTCCAGGAGCAGTGTGAATTCACTCAACTCGCTCAAGCGCCTCAGCCCCGAGGAGGTGGCAGCCAGGAAAGCCGATAAAAAGAAAGCCAATTTCAAGAAAACCAATAACAAGAAAGCAAAGCCGCTCAGTCAAGTCGACGTTGAGACACTCAACGCTGAAATCGCAGCAGCCAATCGGCTTGCCAAAAAACTCAGAGGCGAAATCACGCCCGTGAGCTGCGTCTGCACTGGCAAAGTGACTTATGGAGCCTTTTACCGGGTCACCACACCTGGTGAAACCTTTGGCTTGACCGGCCTCTGGCACGTCAGCGACATGCCTGGCGGTGCAACTGAGTTGGCTGCTCTGGCCGTCGACGCTGAGAACACCGAGAACAACGAGACGACCATGGAGCTCGATATCATCGGAGCCAGAGTCGAAAATAGCGGCCGTTCTCCCATCGTCAAGTTGAGCTTCAACCTTCCCTTCTGAATGCCATGAGAATCCACACTTCAGCCATCAGGCTCAAGCCTGGTGACATCTATGACCTTCGTGTCAGTCCGCAGCGACTGAAGATTGCCATCGGCGGCTATGCAGCAGAACCAGCGCTCGATCTTGAGTGCAGCTTCTGTTGCGCCGCCCATCAACGACCCGAGAACAATGCCGTTGCATTCATCGGTGAAGAGCATTCGATCATGCTCGAAGGCTCTGTTCGTCAAAGCGAAAATCGCTTTTCGGCAGATGAATGGGGCGACTGCTTTATCGTCAAACTTGGAGATATCCCCGACGACATCACATGCTTGTTGTTCTATGGCTACTTCACTCTGCCTTCAACACAAGACAAGCTCAGTGGTTCGCTCAAAGAGCACTTCCTCAGATTGACCGACCAAGACAACGGTAAAGAGATACTGCGCGTTGACCTGCCGGAGCAGTGCCCCATCAACAGCTCAATCACTTACGCACGGCTGTCGCGCGCAGGCGGCAACGATGGCTGGCACTTCCAGTTCATGCAATTCACTTCTAGCTAGAAACCATTCTCTTAGTAATCTCATGGAACTGTAACTGATTGAAAGCAGCCCGACTTTCTTCCACGCCCAATATGGATTTCCTGTAAGCAAAGAAGATGATAGCGGTGCAAGTGCCCTAAGCTATCCTTTTCTACCCGACGGGGCTTGCTTCCTATTGCTCCTGCGCTCGCCAGTGCTAAGCATTCTTAGTTTTTCGTCTCATTAAAGGAGCTGGTATTTCCCTGCTCCTTTTTTCTTTTTCTTGTTATTAGCAGACCGGTCTATTAATTTTTCAAAAAATTAATTGCTGCAGTGACAAGCAAAAAGAACTGAGTACACAGAGTTTTGCTGTGTACTCAGTTCTAGACGATTCAATTAGCAACCCAGAGGTGGCCCTTGGGTCTTCTAGTTGGGCGTAAATAGGCTTCCTCGGCGCAGCAATTACTTTGCCGAAGTTGCTTATTATTTCTCAGACTTTTGCTTGGTTTTGTCACCGTCGCTCAAGCGAATCAGCTGTTGCCCAGTACCTTCACAGGCCAGGGCAATGGCGATGATGCTGAACTCCAGGGCCACGCCAATCAAGGCGATTCCCAGCGGTTTTGAAAGCAAGGGTCGCAGCAGCCTGACGACACCGAAAGAAATGAGATAAGAAAGCATCAGGTACGATGCAACAATGGTGGCGAGATAGCCGCCAATAGCGAAGTAGCGCAGAGATTGAAAAACGGTTTTATCCATGGTTGATTAGTTCGGAGATTAGTTCGGAGATTAGTTCAGAGATTAGTTCGGAGATTAGTTCGGAGATTAGTTCAGAGATTAGTTCGGAGATTAGAGCTAACTGATGGGTTGCTTGTGAGAGCTTGAAATTGTCTATCAGCGAATATCACTTCGAGTCATGGCGCTGCCCGACATGGCCTCTAGATACTTGATTCGAGCATAGGAAGAGGGATGCTCTTTGCCGATGTCATGCCACCACCGGCTAGGCTTGAGTTGAGATGAGCGTGGGTCAGAGCTCCTAGCCGTCTGCCGTTCATAGTCTTCAATCTTTTGCAGCGCGGCAATCAGTGCGGATGGTTTGCCAGTCCATTTAGCTGCCAAGCCATCGGCAGTGCTTTCGCCAGCACGATTAACGAAGAGTGTAACCAGCTTCAAGAAGTAGCTCGCTCCAAAATAGACAATCATGGTACTTAGCAAATTGCTCTGATTGATTAAGGCACTTTGGTCACTGGCCAGCGATGACTGATTTAAGAAATGAGGGTAGCCAAAGGTGATCAGTATCGTAGAGAGTGATGCCAATGCTGAGAGTAAAGAGACAGCGGCAATATCGCTGTTCTTAACGTGGGCCAGCTCATGCGCCAGCAAAGCTTTCATTTCGTCATCGCTAAAGTTCAGCAAAAAGATGCCTTCTGTGGCAATAATTACTGAGTTTGCTGGGTTGCGGCCAGTGGCAGCAAGGTTTGGTTGAAGCACTGGTGAAATCATCAGCTGCGGCTTCTCTGTCATGCCTGTGCTAGGCAGTGTCTCTTCCAGCAGACGATCAATCAGAGCATGCTCAGGGTTGCTCTTTTCTGCTGGCTGACACCTCGTTAGTCTCTCTGCACCTCTTACGCAGTAGTACCACTTGCTCAGGGGGATGAGAGTGCAGGCAAGTAGAATGTAGAGAGTCGTTTGTCCGAGACTGGGGCCAAACAATTCAAGAGAACCACCGCTAAGAATAGCAAGAAAGGCTATTCCTGCGATCTTGCGTCTCTTGCTGGCTTGCAAATGTCTTTCAATGGCTGCTTCATCAAGGGACGATAGACTCGAGTTAGCCATCAGATGCCTCTGGCAATTGTGCTACGTGCGACGCGTTCATGGGCAATCACGTAGGCTGCCACACGCTGCGAAATTTTGGCTTGGCTGCTCAGTTTAGAGACGCTGGTATAGGCCGCGATAATGATTTTCTCGAGGCTTGAGCGCACTTCTTCAATCGGCCAGTATTGGTTGATTTGATTTTGGCACCACTCAAAATAGGAGACAATCACACCACCAGAGTTTGCCAAAATGTCGGGTACAACCACGATGTTTCGGCTGCGCAGAATCTCGTCTGCCTCAGGCAGGGTGCAGTCGTTTGCACCTTCCACCACTAGCTTAGCCTGCACTTGTGCTGCAACTTCTTTGGTGATGGCTTTGCCCAGAGCTGCTGGGATGAGCACATCGCACGGAGCCGCTAGCAGTGCTTCATTGGTCAAAGCCTGACTGCCAACAAAGCCTTTCAGACTCTTGAACTCTCTGTAGTAACGCTGAGCTTCATCGACATCAATGCCGTCCGCTTTGTAGATGCCACCACTAGAGGTGCTCAAGCCGACGACTAGGGCGCCACACTCTTCAGTCAATAGCTTGGCAGCATGGTAGCCCACATTACCAAAGCCCTGCACCACTATTTTTGCGCCTTTCAACTCCAGACCGATATCTGTGGCGGCTTGCCGAGTGACGTACATCACCCCTCGACCGGTGGCTTCTGGCCGTCCTTTGCTACCGAAGAGTTCCTCTGGTTTGCCAGTCACCACTGCCGGCGACTCACCATAGAGTCTGGAGTACTGGTCGAAGATCCAACCCATGATTTCGGGGGTGGTATTGACGTCAGGGGCTGGAATGTCCTTGTCGGGACCGATTTCGGAGGCAAGAGCATTGGTAAAATTGCGCACAAGCTGCTGCAATTCGCGCTTCGACAGTTTGCGTGGGTCGCAGCTGATGCCACCTTTGCCGCCACCAAAGGGGATGTTGACCAGAGCAGTTTTCTGCATCATCAACCGAGCCAGGGTTGTCGCTTCAACCAAATCGACTTCAGGGTGAAAGCGCAGGCCGCCCTTGAAAGGACCGCGACGATTGTTGTACTGAATGCGATAGCCGGTAAACGATGTGATTTCGCCGTTATCGAGCTCAAGCGGTACTTCCACAGTGATCTGTCGTTGTGGTCGCAGTGAAAGGTTGAGCACCGAGAGTGGTATCTCTGGATGAAGTTTTGCGATTACTTGAAAAGCCTGCTGTTCGTAGGTCATTGGAGGTTTTTTAGCTGTAATAGGCAAATCGCAGGTAAGGTCTTCAGGCTTCAAATTTGCGCATGTTTGGCCATCGACTGATTTAGAGCAAATCAGATCAAGATGGGTCTGTGACTGTGGTTTGGTAGTCATAGCTTTGGTTTGTGGAGTGACT
Source organism: bacterium Ga0077546 (assembly GCA_001464165.1). The sequence goes on along the minus strand of LNEX01000521.1, from coordinate 3,211 downwards.
TTAGATTCAGTTGCTTCGCTCAATTTCGACTGCGGGTGATAGTGCCGCTAGTGAAACCTACACATTTCTGTTCTGCACATTGCTACTTTGCACATCGAGAGATGTGCAAAGTACTTCCAAGGCGGAAATATGCTTTGAGTGATGTAGGTTTATGCCTTTTGTCTGTTAGAGAGAAGATGATCAAGTAAAGCCATAGCAGTAGTGGTCTCTGTGTTCAATACGCTTGAATTTATGAGGCTACGGCTTTCGTGTTTGTTACGGTCTAATAACCTGGCGCAGGTTGAACTGGGCCTTTCGCTGAGGCAAAATCTAGGCTTGCGCTAAGCTTTGCTAACAACGCAAATACTGTTATCAAGTGGCCTAGCTGGTCCTCTGCAAACTGATTAATTGCGGCTATTACTAAGTACTAAGCTGAAGTTCTTCAGCTCTCTGCTAATAGTATTGCGAAAATACTTGAATACCTGTAAGTCTTAAGTTGACTCATTTATTTCACTATTCAACTAAGGCTTTCAACCACAGAAACCCAGACCACTTTTCCTCTATTGGAAATTTCCCTGCATCAACCGATGTGCAGTGAGGTCATGGCACAAATGTGGTTGCGATTTCTTGGTGAAAACGAGTAATTGAGTCTGTTCCATTCTTTAACACTCACATGTGTACTACAACTCGAAGACGAGCTGTTATTGGTCTTGGTAATGTTGGACCGCAGTTCAAGTTCACACCTCACAACATTGGCTTCTCCGCTCTTGAAGCACTGGCAAGTGAGTACGCGGCTGTCTTCCAGAGCGGTCGAATGAAGAACGCCATGGTCGCCGAATTGACTTGCAAATGCGGTTCCGATGTAGTTCTTGTCATGCCGTCCACCGGTATGAACGACTCGGGAGATGCTCTTGCCGAGCTGCTCAACGAGTGCGACTTTGATATCAGCGAAATCCTGGTGATCTTCGACGACCTGTCGTTGCCCTGGGGACGCATGAAAATCAAAACTACCAACTGCGATAGCGCCAGCGCTGGACACAACGGTGTGGCATCATTACTCCAGCACGTTCCCGAAGATCGGCTATTGACCGCTCTCAAACTCGGTGTCGGTCCCGACCCCGGTGGCGCCAATCGCCGCAGCTACGTTCTTAGCCCCATTGACTTGGAGCGTTTAGGGCTCTATCAGGCGGTGGCCAGAGAGGCAGCCTTTTGCATCGAGCAATGGCTGGAGAAAGACCTGATTGCTGTGATGAACCGCTACAACGCCAAGAGCTTTGTGGTTCAAGAGAGCGATTTCGCCTGATCATCAGTGAGGTTTCCGATTTCTTTGTTCCTTCGCATTTTTGCCATTGCTTTTCTTAGCCGTAACAAACGCACTAACAAGTTCAGCAGCAACTGCAGCATCAAGTTCCGCATTGACAGCTAACTCCGGTTGGGACGCCTTTGTCTACCCGTTGCCAGAACTGACAAGCATCATCGTCGCCGAAGTGCTGTTCTCTCTGGAGAATATCATCGTGCTCGATCGATTGGCTAGCAGTCTTCCCCCTGCGCAACAACGACGCGCCCACAAATGGGGTCTGATCGGCGCACTGACTTTGAGAATTGCCAGCATTGTGCTGATGACCTGGGCCAAATCGGTCTATGCTATCGCTCTTCTGGGTGCTTTGCATATGGTCTTTGGTGCGAGCTTGTGGTTCTTTGGATTGGGCCATGGTCAGCCCCATTTGTTTAAGAAACCGATTCGCCAGGGCCAGCCACTGCTTAAGGTGATTCTGCTCATGGAGCTGACCGATCTGTTCTTCTCGTTTGACAATGTCGCTGTTGCGGTGAGCTTCTCTAAGCAACTGCCAGTGTCGATTCTAGGAGTGGCAATCGGAGTTCTGATCGTGCGGTTTGCCTGGCGACGACTCAAGCTGCTCTTGCAGGCCAATCCCCGCCTAGAAGATACTTGTCAATTTGTGGCCGGTCTTCTGGGCTTGCAGATTCTTCTGAAGCTGCTGTTTCACGCACCAATTAGCCCCTGGCTCGATCTCTTCACTGTCATTGTTGCCATTGTGCTAGCTCAACTGTTCGATGCTCGTCGCATCGGCATCAGGTTGAGGCGCATGGTAACAGGTCGAAGTGGCAGGTCGTGAATAAATTTAACACCGCGGTCAACCGACGCCAGTCATGGCCGCACAATTTCTTTTTTTCTCTCACGGAAATTACATGGAAACCTCCTCCTCCCTCGTCTCCACCCCCGCCCCATTCACCCTACCCCGTAAGGTATTCGTCTTCAACGGCAGCATGAATGATGATATGGACGATTTCATCGACTTCATCAAAGAGTTCTTGCAACTCAACGTTGGCAACAATCGTCCTCTTCTCATTCGTGCCACTTCTAGCGGTGGCATTCCCGAGCAGATTTTCAGTCTCTGCGGCTTGCTCCGCCAGGTGCGAGCTGAAGGTCACGAAGTCACCGTGCACGTGCTCGGTCAGCTCTGCAACTTCACCTATGCGGTGGCGGCTGCAGTTACCCGTATTATCATGGAGCCGACCGGCTCCTTTGTTTTCAGCCAGCCTTTCCTTGAAAAAGGTGGCACGATCAGCTCAATCGAGAGCTATCTCGATTATCAAGACACTCTCTTCGAAAAGCTTGTCAAAGTCATTTGCCAACGCAGTGGTGGCAAGGTCGATGAAGCTACCGTGCGCAGCTGGCAACCCAAGCTGATCACAGCGCAAGAAGCGCTTGAGCTTGGCTTGGTGGATGAAGTACTGCCAATGCCTCAAGCGCTGGTGAAGCCCAGCCATCTGCTTGAGCAAACGATTCGCTTCAACGGACCGTTTACCAGCGGGGAGGTCTTCGAGAAGGCAGTCTTTCTCAATAATTGGCTGGAAGACCCGAGCAATGCTGGTCGTCCACTGCGGCTCTATCTCACTTCGGTGGGCGGAACTGTGGTACAAGCGCTCAGCCTCTTCGGTATGTTCTGCGAAGCTCAAAGGCAGGGGCACCACCTCACCATTCATGTGATTGGCCAGGCCTATTCCTGCGCTATGTGGTTTCCAGTTTGCGCCTTGCATTCGGGTACTGTGCTGATTGATGGTCAGGCAACACTGATGTTTCATCAGCCTTCTCGCGAGCAAGTCAGCGGTTATCTTAATGAGATTCGCGTCAAGCTCGCTGTAGACAAAGCCCTCTTTGCTCAGACATGTGCTCTGCTTTGCACCGTCAAAGGTATCAACCAAAGATTGG
>LNEX01000520.1 GCA_001464165.1 bacterium Ga0077546 | reverse complement strand
AAGCGCCTCAGAACGTCCACCAAAGGGCTAGTGACGAAAGTCTCTTGCCCTTGAACACTCTCACTCCCCCTAGCTACCTATGAATCATCATTTTTCACAAGTCTCAAGGCACATCCAGAATGTTCTAGTGGCTCTTTCATTCGGCGTCATTCTTGGTGTGCCCGTTGGCAATGCCATTGCTGAGGCACGTCAGGCTCCTAGGTCACAAGAAATGCAGATCGAGAAATCGACATTTGCTACTGCGGCCGTGCTTGCCCTGCTCGTGCAGTATCGCAAGAAGCGCAAGACGAGTGGCCAAGCTGCTGATAACAGCAAGAATCAAACCACGGACAAACCTAAGGAGACGCCCAAAGATAAACCCAAGGTGCAAACCGAGGGAAACGGTTCATCTCGATCTCGTGGCTTCGGCAAAATATAGATCCAGTTGCACTAGAAAAAATGGAAAAGTTGGAGCTGCAAGCCCCAACTTTTCCTATTTTCTACATAACTAGTAGACCGGTCGATTTAGATTGTGTTATTGAAGCCTTCTTTAGTAGACTGGTCGTATAATGATTCAAAAAGAAAAAAGAAAGTAAAAATAGCCAGCATGTTAAAAAGCTTCGTGCCGCCGGTTTAGACCAGCTGGCACGAAGCTCAAGTTTGTCAGTAAATCTGACGAATAGTGCTACGAGGCTAGATGAACTCGCCTAGTGTCACTTTTTGCCGCCGCAACCGCAACCCTTATTTTGCGGTGCAGGAGCGTCTGGCTCGGGCCTTGTTGAATCTGCCTTGGGCGCAGCACTCGCTTTAGCCTTAGCTTGCGCTTGAGCTTTGCGATTAGCAGCATAGGCGCTAGCTTTCTCGGCATAGCGCTGTCGGGCTTCTGCAGTGGTGTCAAAACTTTGACGGGCAATCGCCAACGCCGCTGTCAGTTGAGCAAACTGTTCAGCTTCTTTTGCGTCTGCTGAGTTTGCTCCCGCTCCTAAAGCTACACTGCGAGCGGCTTCAAGTTGCTGGTAGAGCTCTTCAATCTTCTTCAGGGCAAGGCCGACCCATTCAAATTGACGGGCTTCTGCAAGCACAAGCGATCTGTAGGCCTCGATGCTCCGGAAAGATTTGTCCTCGGCGATAAAGTTGAACAGTTCCGCTCGCTCATGCGCCAGACGCCAATTGCTGAAGTTTTCAAAGTAGCTGTAGCTAGCCTCAAGAACGAGGTGCATCTGGTTGAAAAGCTCAGCTCCACCAAAGCCGCTTTCGCTTATTTGGGTTCTCCAGTGCGAAACCATATGAGTTAGTTCTTGCACAGTGAGATACTGTGAGCCGATGCACTCATTCAAGTTCTTGCGCGTCCAACAGATGGGGCAGCCGGTGCCAGGGTAGTCTTTGACCTTTGTGGTTTTTTCCTTTGCGGTGTTTTCTTTGTTAGTCATTATTTTTGCTCTGTATTTGCAGGTTTGGCTTGAAGTGAGGCTACGAATTCTGCCCACATTGGATTTAGCACCAGTTTGGGCACATCTGCATCGTAATGTTCTTCCGTTTGCAGGATGAGCCCCGCTGAGATTAAGAAGAAACCATAGGTCAGATCAAGCTTTTCAATGTCGAAAGTGCCACCCCATTTTGCAATGGTATGCTTTAGCTTGTTCGACTGAACAACGCTATATACCGTGGTTGCCTTACCAAATGGGGTGGCGCTGGTAAGAATGTTTCTTCTTGCTTGCTCAATTGAAATTGGAAGCTTGACTTGCTCAGCATTGCTAAGCGCCGAGCTAACATGTTGCCAGAATAAATAGCGGTTGTAGGAGTGCCGTAGGATAAATTCCAGTGCTGCAGTTGAGAAAACAAGTTCAGCGATTTCATTGAGCCAGCACCCGTCAAAGATACCAGCAGAGCGCGTTCCTTCAGGAAAGCGCATGTATGCTTTGGGCATCAGGTCATAGAGTGCCTGCCTGGGCACGCCACGCTGCCAGCGATTCCAGAGCCGAGTTGAATAGAGATAACGCTGCTCTTGCCAATCGATCATACCCTGGGCGGCCATGGCGATCATGTCTCTTTTAGCAGCTTGCTCAGCCAAGCTCTGAAGATTGAGTTGTTCCTTTGTCATTCGATTGCTGTTTTTTTTTGTTGAAGACCGAATGGTAAAACTGTTGGCAGAGTTACCATTCGGCAATGAAAAGAAGGCCTTGAAAGAAGCTAGTGACTAGCGATGCCTATGCGACTGACTTGAAGCAGAGTTGCTTGGTTGTGGGATCAACTTCAACTTTCACTTTATCGCCAGGCTTAAACTGGGAAGACAGAATCGATTCTGTCAGCTGGTCTTCTAGCAGCTGTTGGATTTTACGCCTGAGGGGGCGGGCACCGTATACAGGGTCATAACCAACAGCAACGAGCAGATCGACCGCGGCTTCGGTGAGCTCGACAGTGATTTGGTGCTTGTCCTGAAGTAGCTTATTCACTTCAGTAATCATAAGGCCAGCAATTTGCTTAACCTCTGCTTTGGTAAGCTGAGAGAAAACAACTTGCTCGTCGATTCGATTGAGAAACTCAGGGCGAAAATAGGCCTTAGCAGCCTCGGCAACCTTGTCTTTGATTCGACCATGCTTGGTGGCTTCGATTTCAAGCGGGTCACCAAATTCGAAGCCCAAGCCACCACCGTTACCTTTGCTGATAGCGCCGGCACCGAGGTTACTAGTCATCACAATGATAGTGTTGCGGAAGTCGACTGTTCGACCTTGTGAGTCAGTGAGGCGACCATCCTCGAGCAGTTGCAGCAAGAGATTGAAAACGTCTGGGTGAGCTTTTTCAACCTCGTCGAAGAGCACCAGCGAAAAGGGCCGACGACGCACAGCTTCAGTCAACAGCCCGCCGTCGCCGAAACCGACATAGCCAGGAGGAGCGCCAATCAGCCTGGAGACCGAGTGTGACTCCATGTATTCCGACATGTCAAAGCGAATCAGAGCATCGGCATCATTGAAGTAAACAGCAGTGAGAGCTTTGACCAACTCTGTCTTGCCAACACCGGTTGGTCCAAGAAAGAGAAAGCTGCCAACTGGCCGCTTGGGGTCTCTCAAACCAGCGCGAGCTCGACGCACGGCCCGAGCCAACTTTGTTACGGCTTCGTGCTGGCCAATCACCCTTTGGTGCAGCGCATCTTCCAGGTTGATGAGACGAGTTAGGTCGTCTTGCTGCAGTTGCGTCAGAGGAACGCCAGTCCAAGCGCTGACCACGAGGGCTACTTCTTCGGCACCCACTAAACCCGCTGCCTTCTCTGCGTCGCTGAGTGAAGCTCGAATCGAGTCTTCCTGGCTCTTCAGTGTTGCTGCAAGCTCGAAGTCTTGTGCTGCCACCGCCGCCATTTTCGCCTGCTTTACCTGCATCAATTCCTTGAAAGCCACGCTGACTTTCTTGGTCGAGCGCAGGCGGGAGCTGGCTTCATCCATCAGGTCGATAGCCTTGTCGGGCAGATGACGGTCGCTGATGTAGCGATTAGAAAGGGTCGCCGCTGCTACCAGCGCTTCGTCACTGATTTCACGCTGGTGGTGCGCTTCGTATTTTGGACGCAGCCCTTTAAGAATGGCAATGGTTTCGTCGAGAGATGGCGGCTTGACCAGAATCGGTTGCAGCCGACGCTCAAGAGCCTTATCTTTCTCGATATGCTTGCGGTGTTCATCAATGGTGGTGGCGCCGATACAGCGAAGCTCACCGCGAGCCAGAGCCGGTTTGAAGATGTTGGCTGCATCAGCCGCACCACCGGCCGCACCAGCACCAACGAGGGTGTGAATTTCGTCAATGAACAAGATGATGTTGCCAAGTCTTTTGCACTCAGCCATCACTGTTTTTAGGCGCTCCTCAAATTCGCCTCGATACTTGGTACCGGCAATGAGGCTTCCCATGCTCAGTTCGAAGACCTGTTTGCCCAGAAGAACATCGGGCACGTTCCCAGAGACAATAAGCTGAGCCAGGCCTTCGACAATTGCTGTCTTACCTACGCCAGGCTCACCGATGAGCACTGGATTGTTCTTGCGCCGCCTTGCCAGAATCTGAATCAGCCTGGTTATCTCAGCTTCACGCCCAATAGCTGGGTCTAGTTTGTTTTGCGCTGCCAGGTCAGTGAGGGAGCGACCGAAGTCAGTGAGAGACTTTGGCGTTCCTGATTCAGATTCTTGGTTTGCTGCAGCTTTTGCACCACTTGCTACCGCTTGAGGCGGCTTGTTGGGCCTATTCGGCTCATTGGGCTTGGCTGGCAAAGTCGAAGATCTGGCAGTATCTTGAACCACCCTGGGGTTAACATGACAGCGGCGCAGAAGCACACAAGCACTCGAATTTGTCTTGCTAATAACAGCAAGTAGCAGGTGTGTGGTGTTTACTGCAGGCAGGTTTGCTCTCTTGGCCAGATCACGAGCTTGATTAAAGGCTAGCTTCACTTCGTTGTCGTATGGCAGATAAGCTTGCGGGGACGAAGAGGGGGTGGGCTCGGTCACTGTCGATTGCCCAGAGGGCCGAGAGCGATTGAGCTGGTTAATGTCATCGAGCAGCAAGTGCAACTTTGCACCGGCGTTGGTCAGCACCTTGTGGCCTGGACCGTCGGGTGTCATGAGGATACCCAGGAGAATATATTCTGTGCCGACAAACTGCTTTTTGTGCTCGATAGCTTGAAGCTGAGCGTTCCAAACAGCAGTCGCGGCTGCATCGTCGAAATTAGCCGTGAGATTTTGGTCCATGGTAGTTTTACTTCAGAGCGGTGACTTCGATTCGGTCAGCGAGGCTGTTTCTCTTGACGCGGGTGGCCTTCCAGTTCCGCTCGGCGAGGGCGTCGATGACTTCATCGACTTGCTTTTCGCTCAGGGTGATACTGGTGCTGTCGAAGTAAACCCAGGCTGTGCCACCTTTGCCGTAGGTCGTTTGAATTTGCTTCAGACAATGTTGCAGGAAGTGAATTTGTTTTCCCAGGCGTGCCGCTGTCTGCCGTCTCTCAAGAAGTTCTTGCGGTGTGGGCACGTCGACATACTGAAGCAGCTCATTGGGCTGAAGATTGGAAGTCGCTCCGGAGTTGGAACCTGAGGCAGAACTAGAATCTGAGCTGTGATCTGTGCTGGGGTTGAAATCGGAATTGAAATGAGTCATGGTCTTGCGCGGATTTCGATGGGTTTGATAATTGGTGATTAGCAAAGTGACCGGTGGTGGGCTTGCAGTTCACTTAAAAACTGTGTTGGCACCTCCAATCAGATTAGACTTAGGTTTGGAGCTAGTGCTGTGTAGCTGCTGTGGATTTGTTCCTGATAAAGAGAAATGAAAAGATAGAGTCAGACTAGACGATTGAATTAGCAGCAAGATAGCTTTTGTTTTCTAGACTGGTTTAAATGCTAATTAGTTAGGCGTGTTTTTGCTTCTCCAATTATTTATTATTAGGCGTTGAAACCCATGCCACATGGGCAATGGCAGTCAATTCAAAACGAGATTTTCGAGTTCACTATAGCGCTTGCCGTCATGCTGCTAGGCTACTTGGGGCTGCCTAAAACCAGCAAAACTGCTCTCTATATGAAGGCCAAAAGCGAAGCCTAGTTTTCTTGCGCTAAGTAGCCTAGCGTAAGAAAATCAGAGCAATTAGATATGGAATCGACACAAAAATTCCGGTAGTTTGAACTTATGAGTAAGGAGAATTCAAAGTGAGACTTGAACAGCACGTACCCGAAACAAAACCTGAATCTGTTCAAGAACTCAACCCAGAGAGCACTTTTTCGTTAGCTTCAATACCCGACTTAAGGGCCATTGGCCGCACTGCCGAGAAAGCAGAATTGCCAGAATTTGGTAACCTCACCCTGGGTGATACTAAGGCTGATATTCAGCAATTAACTGGCAAGTACAATGCAGTCAATCCTGATACTGAAGTACAAGATCGTTTTCAAGCCAGGCTCACTGAGTTATCCAAAACAGATCACGGCAAGGAATTAATTGAAACCTTAAATGAAGCAAGTTCGAAGCCCCCGGCTGAGGCAGGCAAGATTTTAGCTGGAGCCTTAGTTAAAGAATTGGCAGAAAAATACAAAGGTGGCACCGTAAACTTTGACGAGTCTAAAAATGAATTTGGTGCTTTAGCCAGCATGGCAGTGCTCATTGGCCAAAACGATAACTCGTCTGGTGGTGCCAAAGAAATATTCGTGAACTCCTTCAATCAAGAGATTAGTAAACGCTTTGTGCGCGAAGAAGCAGCAACAAGCGGAACTGCAACTGATTCTCAGGGTAAGTCATATCAAGCCAGCCCGATGATGGTACTTTACAAAGAACCTGGTCGGCCACCAGGAATGATTGCAGCCCGAGAAAATGAAATCGTCAATGCTCTAAATTTTGAAGAGCACTAGTTCGATGTAGTTTTTAGTCGGCTAGGGTTTAACACTGAGCGACAGAAAGAAGCTTGCTATCTGTTCTTCGATTTTTTCTTCGTCTACGTTGCTGAAAGAAATTAGATATTCGTTCAGCGGCGGCGCAATCATTGAATAGCAACTCTTGGTTGCAAGCAGTTTGATGCCGCATTGAGCTGCTTTTGTTTCTATGGTTTGAGCACGCAACTTGGGGTGGAATCTTACAGTCAGATCTGTACCGCCCCTTCCCTGGAAATTGTTTATTTGCTCACCGGCGTATCGCTCAATAGCACGCAACAGAGCCCTCCGGCGTTTCGCATAAATCTCTTGCTGCGTTTCTAAATACCTCTCGTAATGTCCTTCTTTGATCATGATGGCGAGCGCTAGTTGCTCAAGATACGGAATATCTTGACGAATGGAGTTTAAAGTATGCCTGAACTGCGGAATCATGCGCTTGGGAATGATCATGAAGCTAATTCGCACAAGCGGATATAGCGCTTTCCAGAAGTTGTACTTGTAGACCACGCAGCCTGAATTGTCTTGGGCAAAAATTGCCTTTGTAGTTTCTGGTTCGTAAATAAATTCGCAGCCGTAGTCATCTTCTACTATCAGCGCGCCTTCTCTGCTGGCCCAATTCAGAAGACTGCAGCGTCTAGAGTTACTCATGATCAAACCAGTTGTATCCTGGTGAGCCGGCGTAACATACACAAGGCTCGGTTTCTTGGCTAGGGCCGCGAGATTTTCCACAGAAATCCCTTGCGCATCTAGCGGCAGTGGACAGACCTTAATGCCATTCATAGCTAGATGCTTGCCAATACCAGGGAAGCAAGGATCTTCAGTCGCAACCATTCCCTCGTTGTCTAGGGCGAGGCGACAAAGAAGGTCGAGCCCTCCTTCTGTAGTGTGAAAGACGATAATTTGTTCAGGGCTGCAATCAATGCCTCGCCTGCGCAACAATAACTGCTGTAGCTGCTCTCTTAATTCCAGCTGTCCAAAAGAATCAGTTTCTTTTACGAGATTTGTTATGCTCATGGCAAGCGCAGCCTTTATCAGGCATTCTTGAAAGCGAGGCACTGGCAGCTCATGACTAGGGGCTATAGAGAAGGATGCACTCTTCGCTATAGCGGCCTTTAGGTCTTGGCACTCAACGGGTAGGTACTGAGGGAGTTCAGATTGCTTAGTGTCTGTTTTTGTGTCTGTGCTGCTTGACTTTTTTGAAGATCTTCTTGGGGCGACTCTGCTCCAAGCAGCGCTGCTTTCGCTAGGTTTTTCTCGGGGCAGTCTGAACCAAAAGGTGCTGCCTTCACCAGGCTTGCTCTTCACGCCGATTTTGCCACCATGATTCAAGACAATTGCTTTACAAATGGCAAGACCAAGGCCAGAGCCGTTTCTCTTCAGCCGGTCTTTTTTGCATACCTGCACGAATCGCTCGAAAATGTGCTCTTGCATTTCTTCGGGAATTCCTCGACCTTTGTCACTTATTCGGATTTCCAGAAAATTCTTCAGGCTGTGGCTGCTTATTTCGACTGACTGTCCGGCATTGGAAAATTTTATAGCGTTGTCGATTAGGTTAATCAGAACCTGCATCAATCGGGTGCTATCAGCAAAGCATTTTTCTTGTTTGCCAGAATAGACTAGGTTAACGCCGTTCTCTTTTGCTCGAAAAGCGGTCGCTTCTAAAACATGCTCTATGACATCGTCAAATTGCAATATTTGCGGTGAGACACTGAAGGAACCGCCTTCCAGTTTCTCGATGTCTAGAAGATCGTTGATCAAATTAGTCATACGGTCGATGCTGCGCTCTGCTCTCAGCAGCTGTTCCTTGCCAGCCTCGGTGAGTTCGCCGAACATTCCCTCAGAGAGCATGTCTATCGACATTTGTACCGATGAAAGCGGTGTGCGTAGATCGTGGCTTACCATGGCCACGAATTGCCGACTCAGTTGTTGAATCTCCAAGCTTTCAGTAACATCTATAACGGTTGTGTGATTGGCATTAGCCAAGTCTCTTACAATCAACTCAACATGCTCGCCGCTTTCGTTTTTTGTTACAGTTAAGTCGATTGGCTGTCCAGATGATAGCGCTGTCTTACTGTTAGTAACTAGAAGATCGGAAAGTCGCTTGCACTTAAGTGCAGCTTCTGTAGCAGAGAAGAGCTCATCCATCTCACTATTTACTGACACCACTCGTGGTGAACTCTTCGCTGATTGAGCGGCTTCATTAGAGAAACTTTGCATTCTACTGTTCCTGTGCTCGCAGAGATGTTTGCACGCTGCAGGGGGACAGCTAGTACATAAGGTGATTTCTAATTGTGATGCCGCAGTAAGTATTTGCGCAAGAAGCACAAGCGATCTAACGCTGATGCATTAAAGGCAATAGTTGTGACTACCAGTCTTGAACTGAGAATGTAACTGTAGGGTGAGAGAGCAGAACAACAAGGGGTAACGGGGCCGGACGGGGAGGAACCGGACTTATGGCACCAAAATTGAATTTCGTACCGTGCATCAATACTGATGGTAGCCGATGAAGTATGTAAGTCAAGTGGGAAATCTACGAAATCAATCAGAGATTCTCAGTAAGAAACGGCTTTTATCACTGCGAAATTCTTTGTTTCGTGGATATGGAAACGACACAAAGGGGCTGTCATCATTCGATAACAGTTAGATTTTGTCAATTCTGACCTAGTCCGCAGATAAATATTGAATTTTTCTTCGAGTACGTTTTGTCATCGAATGGTTTTTCGGTGCCGTGTTTTAGTGTCCCCATTCGAGAGGCTCAGGGTAGTTATGAACTATGCAGAAACCGTTAATTACTTAAATTCGCTATCTGAACAACAGAACCTTGCTGGTCAAGTAATCATGAAACGGCGAGCCGTAACTGAGATACTCAAAAGACTAGGAAATCCTCATTTAGGACGAAAGACAGTCCACATAACGGGCTCTAAAGGTAAGGGCAGTACGTCGAGCTTGATAGCGTCAATTTTGACTGCCAATGGATATTCCACTGCTCTGTTCACTAGCCCTCATCTGCATTGCCTGGCTGAGCGAATTTGCTTAAACATGAAGAAGGTCACTGACGAAGAGTTTACCGATACCCTTGCTCAAGTGTATGACGCCGTAGAAGTTGAGAACCACGGCGAGTATGGCTTAGTTAGCACCTTTGGTGCATTGACAGCTATGTATTTTCAACTCGCTCGAAAGCACAATGTTGACTGGCAAGTTGTAGAAGCCGGACTAGGCGGCGCCACTGATGGCACAAATGTATTTGACCAAGCAGATATTGTTGTAGTAACTGCTATTAGCCTTGAGCACACTGAAATTCTAGGAAAGACTACGAGAGAAATAGCCGAGAACAAGGCTGGCCTAATAAAGGCAGGTTCTACAGTCATAGTAGCGGAACAGACTGAACCCGAGATTCTTGAGATTTTCAAAAAACGCTGCAAAAATATGGGTGCAACTTTAGTTGATGTTGCTCATGAGTATAAAGTTACTAGTGTGATAGCCGAGGGTAATTTCCAAACTTTTGAAGTAGAGAATCACGGTCGCAGCCGCACCTTTACAATTTCGATGATGGGTAGATTGGGAGAGCCAATTGCAGAAGAGGCTCTAAGGAGCGGCCTAAAGGCTGTGAGTGTTCCGGGGCGGCTTGAAATCGTTCCTGGTGAGACCCGTACAGTCATTGATGGTGCCCACAATGGAGAATCTATGCGCATGCTTGTTGCAGCTCTCAAGAGGCACTTTGTCTATGACAATCTGATTTGTATTGTTGGTGCGAACTCAGACAAAAATATAACTGAGATGCTATCTGCTCTTGAAGGAAGCGCCAATCAACTGATTGTCAGCAAATCTCAGTTCGTTAAGGCTATGAGTCCGCAGATTATTGAAGAGATCGCTGTGGGTAAAGGCTTTAAAGTTTCTACGACAGACTCTACTCGCGAAGCATTGCGCCAGGCGTATAAACTTTGCGACAAGAATGATCTTGTTTGTGTCACAGGTTCTCTCTATCTTGTTGCAGAGGCCAGGGAGTTTCTAGTAGGTAAAGATAACTGGTCGCTTGCCGCGGTGGGGGGTTAGTCTGTTGTTCGCAACTTGATTTGATCGATAGATATGGAATCGACCCAAATTCTTTGCAATCATGTCGCTAGTAATTATTGTAAGGAGAGAATAGGAAATAGTTGACTCACTAAATTAGTCAAAAAACGGTCGGCCAAATCGGGTAAGCACACCCTTATTTAGTGCTATCAAAAAGGATAAAATTTATGAGCAATTTCGAGCAACATGAAAGTGTTAGAAGCGCAGGGCGCAGAGAAAGTGACGCACCAAATTTAGCTGACACGTTGCAGTTGCTGGATGGCGCTCATACTAATGGTGTCTTTAAGTCGCAGGCAGAAATTCCAGCCGGAGTGAATTCGAATGATGAGCTTTTGGCACAACTTGCAGGCACGTCGACTCTTCATGAAGGGACACGCAGAAGCCTAAGCGGACTCCCGATGACAGAAGGTGGCCAACCAGCTGTGCCGCGAACCTATGAAGAGATGGATGCCAGTATAAATGCGGCACTGAGATATTGGGCTGATCTGATCCCGCCGTCTTAAATGCGCAGTATGAGCTTATTCTCTTCCTTATGCCTGCCCTAAGCAGTGGCATCACCAAGATCGTCTCCAAAGCTCGTTATATGGAATTAGTAGACTGGTCTAATAATTTTACGCTTTTTCAAAAAGAAGAGGGATGGGCATCATCTCAGCCGAAGCTGAAACGAATGCCCATCATACTCTAAGCCACTGTCATCAGGTGCTTCTTCATACCAGTGGGCACTGGGCCGTGCTCGACCACCATGGCGGCCATGATCACCATGTAGGTAAGGTCTTCTGGCGCACTGCCATAGCGATCCGACTGAATGGCCCGCAAGAAATGGACGACACCGAGCTTGATACCGGTTTCTTCTTGCGACTCGCGACGAGCAGTTTCTTTAGGGCTTTCTTCCCCTTCCATAACGTGGCCGCCCGGCAACTCCGGACCACGATTTTCTTCAGCGGCAACAATCATGCCATCTTCAGTGAATGCGACCGTTGCCACAGACGTGACGGCCTCGAAAGGCGGTACGAAATCTGGCGGCATCAGCACGAAGTTGGTGGCGCGGCCGTTGGCAGGCGGAGTGCGCCTTTTATCCGGACGTTCTTGTGCTGCGGGTGTAGCGCTGCTGGCAGAGCCAAGCTCCACAGCAGCGGTCTGAGATTTTTCGGTCATTGAGTCTCCTTTTCTTCATTCTCCTTGTTGTCCAAATCCGCTGACCACTCCGTCACAGAGGTGGCCGTAACGTCAATGGTGGCAGTCCTGGCGTCAATGTCTTGAAAGAATGGGAAGTCTTGAAACTCTTGAAAATCATTGCCGGTGCCAGTGCTTCTCGCCTGTCGCCGGGCTCTGGCAAATCGCTCTGCCTTTGAGAGAGCTACCGCCACCAGCAATAGAACGAGAAACGTGACCAAGATTAAGAAGAAGGCCAAGCCGAAGACAATGGTAAAGATCATTGTGAGCAAGAAAGTGAGCGCGGCTTGAGCCATCGCGGTGAGTTTGCGTTTGCGATGGCTGTTGCCATTGTTGTGGTTGTTGATGATGATGTTGTTGTTCATTGGGGCCTCTCCACATGAATGGGAATAGGTTGCATGATGCCGCCGCCGGAGTCGTCATCGTCGTCGTCATCGCCATCTTTCAGGCCAAGAAAAGTCTTGAATCCTTTCCAATCGACGATGGCACAGCACATTGAGCTGAGAAGGAGCGACAGTGAGACAGCGTTGAGCAACCTTGCCAGCTCCAATGAGAGTTCGACAGTTGCGTTAGTCATCGGTCTTTAGAATAGCTAAGAGAAGAATAGTGCATCTCAAATAGTCATTCAACGCAAAATGATGAGCAGCAGCTATGCATGACCGAACCAATCCAATCCAGTCCAGATTGCAGCACGCTTGGGCGCAGAGATCTTGAGCCAGAGTGGCAGTTGGTTTGCTTGCTGTTGCTTAAAGTCGCTTTTTGAGTTAAATGAAATAGTTGAGATAACTTAGAGATAGCAGAAGCTGAATTCAGAAAACAAGTAAATTCTTCATTTGCAGATGCTTTGATGAAGTCTCGCAGTGTTTGCGCTAGCACTGCACTTAAACTTGGCTGTGGTGAAAAGTAGCCTAGCTAGCAGACATGGAAGCGTCACAATTTTGGCGCTATCTTAACAACAACAAGAACACCCCCCTGTTGATTTAAATTTGATTTTGAAGAAGACATCTTTATCTTCTCACCTTTCTTTGGAAATTACTAAATGCCACAGGATAGATCTCTATTCAAACATGCACAGGATCCGCCGCTTGAGAGTGGTGCGGAAAGTGCGCCTGAATCTAAATCAAAAGCTTCAGCCAGTCATACTGCCTCG
>LNEX01000519.1 GCA_001464165.1 bacterium Ga0077546 | reverse complement strand
GAGCGTGAGCGCAGTAATACACGAGCAGCTCCAATCAAGGTTGGGCTGCATCAGGAAGAGTAGATTCTCAGTCCCGCTATTCGTCATCACTCAATTTCCACGTTGAAATTACGCTTTAACCCACGGTGATGAATTTCGTGAGACTTCAAGCTTTTTCTACTCTTCACTGCCATTCGCTCTATTTAGCAGCTGGCTTCTTCTCTTTAGACTCTTCTTTTGGCAAAAGGGTGATCTCAAAACTATACTTTCCAGCCACCGCTGGTGGCGCTACATCTTCCTTACTAGCTTTAGCCGGATCAACAGAAACACCATTTTTCAGTGCAACTACAAACGCCTTTTGGCCATCACTTGACTTAAACATTTTGCCTTCACTGTCATAACCTCGGATGAGGAAAGCACTGGACGGCTGACCTTTACCTCCGATAATCACTCCATCAGGAACAATAGAC
>LNEX01000518.1 GCA_001464165.1 bacterium Ga0077546 | reverse complement strand
ATTTACTTGCCCTAAAGTCTTTCAATTTACTAACGAACAGCTCATCAAATTTATCGACTTCATACTGTTTTGCTTCCACCACTGGCGCATTTATTTGATTGGTCAGTGGATTAACCCAGTTAAAGCTAGTGCTGCCAGCGACATTATCTTTAGTGCTGGTGGGATACACGTGGTCATGACTCGCGTAAAAGAAAGTAGCGAAATTAGAGGTAGCCTGGATTTTGTTTAAGATCAATCGGTCTTTGGATAAATCAGAATAAAGACCTACACCATCAGGAAAAACAAAACCAGAGGCCGTTTGCGTTAATGCCAATTTCTCCGAACCGCTGTTAAAGAAACCACTTAATGATGAAACTTCTGGCTCACCTTGAATATGAAAGACACTAGGTACAGTGGCACCACCAACAATATACTCACAGTCAGTAAGCGATTTTATTCGCAGTTTTTTCTGGCCGTCACTAGATATATACTCTTTACCAACAAGATCGGCAGCGGCACTAACTGAAGCTCGCCCATCAGAGCGCGAAATAGCAGCAGTTTTTGTCCATTCATGAGCTACATACATAGAGCCAATCACGCCAAGCACAGCTACAGATACCGTCAATGCCGGTAATGGATTGAACGGTCGTCTATCTGCTTTGACACGTTTCGCTGCCTTGGCCAAGCGCTCGTCACTAAGTGGACCGCCGCGCACAGGCTCGACTTCTATAACAGGAGCAGCTTCAGGCACTTCAACAGCTGGCAAAGCCACATCAGATTGGTCTCCGATGCGAGGCTTGCGCTTAAACATATCAGTGGTCAAATGCACTTGCAAGTGCTTTTCGCCTTCATGAAAAGCACGATCATCAAGGTCGTTGAGGTTACCGATATCACTCTGAGAATCACCTGGATCAACGGCCTGCATATTACGAACCTGCCAGCCACTGATTTCATCAGTCGCTCTTTTGACACGCAAATCATGAGCCTTTGAACTCAATTCCGGCTCTGTCCATGCGCTCAAAGCGGCGATCAATTCTTCGGAGGTCTTAGATAAAACAACGGCACCTCCAGGCTGTTCAGAATAGCGAGCAACAATCTGACTATCGCTCATTTCGTTAGGTAAAGCGTCCCACTGACCAGTTTTAGTCTCAGCGAAACCAAACTGTTCCCTCTTGATTTTCAAATCATCTAAGCGCTCAGAACGCTCTTGCGGGCGATCAATATGCCTTTCTACAAGCAATTCGAAAGAATCAAAAATAACCCCAAACAGTGCATGACCATGCGGAATCGTCGTCTCTGCCAGCTCAAGAATTAATTCAAAAGAGTTGAGAGCATCGTTTATTTCGTGCAACTTCTCTTGGCATGACGCCAACTTCAGTAGAGCAACCACCACTTGGGCGTCTGTTGCCCCTGGATTCTTCAAGCGCGCTACAGAAAGGCGCTCATAGAAACCCTTTGCCTCAAAATAGCGTTTGAGGTGGAAGTAATTATCAGCCAAAACAGAAAGGCACGAGTAATATTCAGGACTGTCAAGAACACCATGCAACTCAAATACATCGAGAGCTTTGAGAAGTAAAGGTTCAGCTAATTTGTAGTTACCGTTGTCATAAGCTGACTGGCCGGTGCGCATAACAGCGCCAGCTTCGCGCAAGGCCCTATCATTGGCTGCCGCAGTACTACCCTTATTCTCGCTATCGTTCTCGCCCATTAACCTATTACAGCAAATAAATAGTAAGTTCAGACCCTACATATGACTGCCACAAAAACATGCAGCAATCTCACTCAGACAAAAGTGTAGCGCATCCGCGGCAAGAAGGGATTAACCAAGATTATTTATGGGGTATGCAACTACATTTAATAGTAATTCTGAAGCCAGAAAAACAGATAAGGATTTCAAGGATTTCAAGGATTTCAAGGTGCACCAGCCTGTTCAAAGAACAGACTAGGCGCTCCTGAAATATGATTTTCAATTAGGAGGAAAGAGCTTGACGAATGACGGGAATCCACAAAGCGTAACCCTTCTCGTTCATGTGCAAACGATCCGGGCCAAACAGTTCATCTTTTAAGCGGCCGTCTTTTTCACGCATGACCGGTGTGACGTCGATGAAATGAACACGAGAATTCTTCTGACAGTGCGCCAGAATTCGCTGGTTACCATCTCGAAAATCGCTGGCGTTCTGCAACCGAATCGGAGCCACACTGAGCGATATGAAATAAATATCGGTACTCGGCAACTTACTGTGAACGATGCCTACGAATTTCTCAAAGTCTTGGGCTACTTGTTGACCTGAATGATTTAGTTCACCAATGTCATTAGTGCCAGCGTAAAAGACAATGCGCTTCGGTTTGTACTTAAGTACGATGCGATCGCTATAGTGATTTACCTCCGGAATAGTGGAGCCACCAAAACCGCGATTAATTGCACCAAGGTCTTTGAATTCTTTCTCAAGAGTGCTCCAATGAGCAAACGTCGAACTACCGACGAACACAGTAGCTCCTTGATTAGGGGGTTGTTTTTGATCTTGCGCTTCGAAGGCACGAATGCTAGCTTCAAAACGATTGAGATCGATACCGTGCGTGGCATTGGCCGCAGCCGGTTTACCTGGTTGCGGGTCGGCAGCAAATGCTTTACCAATCGACACCCGAACTGCTGAGAAGATCAGCAGCAATGCCCACATAAGTGGAGACAGGCGATTCATATTCTGCTCCTTCTTGTAGCCTCTACAAGATTTCTTATAGCCTCTAAAAGCTCGGTTTGAAAGATGGTTATACCAGAACTTAAAGGCTGAAAAAGTGAAAAAAGGAGGGGGAGGAAGACTAAACATCCTACGATGTTAGCTTCCTCCCCCAAACCTTAACTAGCTTGCTTGCGGCCCTACTGACTGTGTCGCCAGCAGGGTGCTAGCGACGCCGCTGCGGGCGATAGCACTGGGCCTTGAACTTCTTCTTGCCACCGCTGTCAGAGGTCTCGCCCGAGTCGGAGCTGTCGCTCTTGACCAAACGACGGATCTCGCGACTGTTGGCCTGACGCTTGCCGCAAGCGTAGAGACCGGGCCCCCAGTTGCGATAGAACTCGTTGCCCCAAGCGTACTTGACGTCGCCGGCGAAGACGGCACGCCCGAGCACCACATCGAAGGGCCGCTCGTACACCTCCTCACCGGGGATGGCGGCGAGGGTGACGACGAACCAGAGGCCATCGATGTTGACGAGCTTGTGCTCGCTGTCGATAACCACGCTCTCGAAGCGGGGCTTGTTCTTCCAGCGACGGCGGGGGTTGGTCGGGGAGAGGGTGAGGATGCCGCTCTCGGGATGGACGTAGAGCGTGTTGCCGCCCACGGAGTAACCGCGCTCGGTGATCAACTCGCCGTCGCTCTCGCGAACGCGCACGTTCAGCTCCACATCCCAATCGATGTAATTGGTGAGGCGGTCCCCGTTGCTGACGACGCCCTGAAAGGTGTGACAGACGTCGGAGTAAACGTCGTTCCAGGGGCGGCCCACCTGCGCCCGCAAATAGCGGCGCAGCGGAGCCAGGTGAATGCGCTTCTCCTTGCGGTTGTGCCGCCAGGGAGCGTTCATCGACTGATGAGTGGCATCCGAGCCCAGAGCCTTGGGATGCACACGGGAGCGGCCATAGCGGGCGCGTTCGACGATCACGCTGGTGAAGTCATTCCTCATTCAGTTTCCTTTTTGTTGCTTCGAAGTTCTGATTTCGAAGTTTCGTTTTTGTTATGCACGCAAGCGCTTAGACAAGTTTTAGGCCTGCCAGGTGACGAGCGTGACGATTGCCACAATAAGCGGCACGATGATGACCGCCAGAGTGGAGTAGATGGCGCCGAACTTGGCGCCGCGCAAAGCGTTGCCATTCGAGCGCCGGCCGACGGCTGCACCAAGAGCGGTGGCAACCACGACTGCGCCGAGCATCAGCGGCCAGAACTGACCGATGATAGAAGCGAGCACCCCGCCCAGCAGATAGAGAAACACCGCGGCATAGGCGAGAAATCCCAGCACCACGATGGCAACAATCGAACCCACAGACCACTTCATGGCGGTGGGCCAATTGGCAATTCGCAGACCCGCCAAACTGGGCATTGAGGGAAATTTCATGAACTTTCCTTATTCTGTTTAGAGAACAAGAAGGGGATCGGCGTAGCCGACCCCCTTCTATAAAACTCAACCCATAAGCAACGTTGCTTACGAGTTACTTGCTGTCATCAGCTCTGCTCGCTACAAGCTCGCGGCAAGCTTACTTGCTCACGGCAGCCGGCAGCACCTCAGCGCTGTCGATCACCGCCACGCCATTGGCGACGAGATCAGCAGCAGCCGCATCGGCATCACCGATGGCGCGGCAGCCGTCACGGATGATCCGTGTTGCGAAGCCTTTGCCCTTGTACTGCTCTTTGGCAGAATGCTTGGCAGTGAAAGCGGCGCAGATGTCGAAGGCCAGACCGATGACGTCGACAGCAACTTCATCGGCACCAGCAGCGGTGGCCTGGGCGATGATGTATTCAGCCAAGCCAGTGCTCTGGCCGAGGAAGGGATACTTGGCCTTGAGCTCGGCAGCGGCATCCTTGCCGTTGTCATAGAAGGCGCTGTACGAATCGACACCGGGGTGACGACCCTTCTGCACCGTCTTCTTCACCATGGAGCGGTCGAGGTCGGGGTGGAAGTCGGCATCAGGCGTGTCGTCTTCACAGTGGTCGGTCCACAGCCGCTGCTCAACACCGTTGAGCATGACAGTGTCAACGAAAGGCTTCTTGCCGGGATACTGCGAAGCGAAGGAGCCGTGGCCCTTGGGGTGGAAGTCCTGGCTGTCGATCACCTCATCGTAACCGCCTTCCAGCGAGAGACGATTGGCCAGAGGCACGATCAAGTGGCCACCAGCAACGGCGAGGTTACCACCGGGGCAGAAGCCCTTCT
This sequence comes from bacterium Ga0077546, assembly GCA_001464165.1. The sequence goes on along the minus strand of LNEX01000518.1, from coordinate 543 downwards.
GGATATCGACGCGCAGGAGCACACGATAGATTTTCGGTTTCGCGGGAGCAGCAGCGCTGCTATTTGCGTTGGTCATGGGAGTCCTTGTTGTGCAGTCAGATTGACCGCTGAGTTTGCGGGTTGCATTGGAGCCAGCGCCATCGCCCTTGGGCTGCGCCTGCATCGTGCTGTCATTGAGACCCTTGGCCCATTCCAGCCAGAGAGAGGCCTCAGCGTCGCTGGGCATACGCCAGTCGCCGCGCGGAGACAAGCTTATCGAACCGACCTTGGGGCCGTCCGGCAAGCAAGAGCGCTTGAACTGAGCGTTGAAGAAGCGGCCAATGAAGAGCTTGAGCCACTTCTGCAGCTGAGCGGTGCTGTACTTCGTTTCGAAGCTAGCGTACTCAGCCAGGGCCAAAATCTTCTCAGGACGCGCACCATTGCGCAGCATGTGGTAGAGGAAAAAGTCGGTCAGCTCGTAGGGGCCGACGACGCTCTCGGTCTTCTGAACGATCTTGCCATCCTTGTCGGTGGGCAAGAGTTCCGGCGAGATCTCGGTGTTGA
>LNEX01000517.1 GCA_001464165.1 bacterium Ga0077546 | reverse complement strand
AGGCTTTGACCGAAGCTCTGAAAATAGAACCATTAAGTTCTGAGAGTCGCGACATGCTAATAGACATCAAGCTTGGACGTAATGATTTTGATGGAGCGATTCAACTAGCCAAAGAAGGAATTGTTCTTGATGGCAAAAATGGTGCCAGTCATTTCCGTCTTGCCCAAATTTATATTCAACAGTGGCGCTTAAATGAGGCCCTAGAGCAACTTAACTTAGCCATCGCTGACGATGCTAGCAATGCTAAATTCTTCCGCAACCGTGCTTCTGTGAAGAAGTTGAAAGGCGAACTAGAATCAGCCATCGTTGATCAACAGGTGGCTGTGCATCTTGGTAAAGACAAAGCCTTCGAGTTGACTGAGCTAGCTAATATGAATGTAGCTGCTGGCAATTCGAATAAAGCGGTAGAGAACTTTAAGCAAGCTCTAGTGGTTGACCCTGAAAATCAGCAAGCTCGCGAACGTCTATTTAAGCTGCTCTTACAAGAGCGGCGCTATGACGATGTGGCCACACAGTATCAAGAACAAATTGCCCGTGATCCTAAAAAGGCAGAATTGCACCTCGGTTACGCCAATGTTTTGTTGATGCTCAATCAATCTGACAAAGCTATCGCAGAGTTCAAAGAAGCAGCCAACTTAGCCCAGTCTGACCCAACTGCCCACCGCTCTTTAGGCGCCTTCTACATTACTCGTAAAGAATATGGCAAAGCTGCCGCCGAGTATACTCGTGCCCTTAACCTAGTACCTGGATCGGTTAAAGATTTAGTAGCACTTGGCTTCTGCTACGCCGAGAACGATGACTATCTTAAGGCTGAAGCTGCCTTTGTTACGGCCCTAGCACTACAACAGCTGGCACCAGGTGCTTCTGCTGATGAGCCCAGTCGCTTAGATGTTATGCGCTCGCTGGCTTGTTTGCTGTACGACGAAGGCCGATTTGCTGACGCCGCTACTCAGTTTGAAAATTTGATTGCTGTGTACCGCGATAAAGGTGCAACTAAAGATGATGAACTTCTTCTGGCTAAAAGCAAAATGCTGCGCGACCTCAACACCGCTTCTGCTGAAGTGCTCACCAAGGCTCTTGACGGCTTGCCTGAAGATAGGCGTCTAGCCTTCCGCTATGGCGTTATCGAAGCTTTGCTTGATGCCGGTAAGAGTGCCGCGGCGCGCGAACAGCTAGACAAAATTCCGGTTGATGAACGCAAAGATAATTTGTCCTATGCTCTCTATAACGCCACGTGCTTGCGTCTTTCCGGTAACCTCAATGCTGCCCTAGAGGCGGTGTCGCCAGCGGTGCCGCTGGCTGAAGCCAGCAAAGCCGACAGCCCCGCAATAGCGGCCCGCGTGCTCTGTGAAAAAGGTCGCATTGAGTTGTCTCTAGGTAAGCTGGAAGAAGCCCAAGCGTCAGCCAAAGCTGCTCTGGGCTTGTATGAGAAGTGCTATCCAGCTTATCTCTGTTTGGCTCAAGTGGCTCTGGCAAAGAATGAAAATGCTGCCGCCATCGAGGCGGGCAAGCGCGCCCTTGAACTCAACCCTTATTATGCGCCTGGTTACTTGGCCCAAGGTGAAGGTCAGCTTCGCAGTGGTAATGCCAAAGAGGCCGTAGAGAGTTTCAAGAAAGCAGCTGAGCTTTACCCTGGTTGGATAGAAGTGCACAAGGCTTTGCTTGCTGGCTACCAGAAGCTCTCTTTGACCCAAGAAGCGCAGAAAGAAGCAGCTCAAATAGCGCAGCTAGAAAATCTTGCTCGCACAAATCGGCAATAGCAGATGAAATATTCATTCAATATTCAAGCTAACGATAGCAAGCAAGACTACACAGAGAAGCTGGTTTTGGGCGCCTTCAATAATGAGGCGGGTACGCACATTGCCCTCAAGCTTCTGGCCTATTTGATGTTTATCAAAAAGCGACCACGTATTGATGAAGATGCTGGCTGGCATGTCGTGCCAGATTTAATTGCGCGCAATGATGCGGGCGATATTATACTGTGGGTTGACTGCGGCAGCGTATCAGCCAAGAAGGCCGATACCATCGCTACCAAAGTGCGCGATAACATCGAGTTCTTTGTTTTTCGCAAAACCGAACGCGACATGGATCAGTTTTATAAACAGATTCAAGACAAAGTGAAGCATTTGAAGAACGTCAAATGCATAGCCTTTGATGACGGTTTTGTGGAAGGCATTGGTGAGTGTCTAGACCGCACCAATAACCTAGAAGCCTATGTCAGCGACGAAATGATTACTGTCACTATCAGCAATTCGTTTGGCAAGCACGAGGCTTACTCGACTATTCATCGCATTGTTACTGAGTAGAACTATGTCGTTTGCCAGGTGGTTTCTTTTGCACCCATTTGCTGATTTCCGCTTTTTCAAGGCAGCCATCGCAGCTTTTCTTCCTTCGGCTGTGGGCTCCCTATTCTGCCGAAATTCGTGATTCAGCCCGGCGTGCGTCTCTGTAACTCTAAAATTAGTTTTTGTTTGTGATAATTAGGTCTCGCTGGAGAAAGGCTATGACTCCTCCATCTGTTGAATCGACAGAAATTAGATTATCTTGTGGTATAGCGTGGCTGTATATATCAGCATTGTATATGTCACTTGAGGTGAAAAGAT
>LNEX01000516.1 GCA_001464165.1 bacterium Ga0077546 | reverse complement strand
TGTGAAGTTTGCTTGACCAGCTGGTAGTTCCGCTTTATACAGGGCCAGAAATTCAAGTCGCTTAGAGGTTCGGTTAGCTGCCGGCACAACTGCTTCGTTCAGGCCAAAACTAACAAGTGAGGTAAATAAGCCAAACATCAAAGGGGCGACCATGATGCGATAGAAGCTGACGCCGCTTGTACGTAAGGCAATAATTTCAGAATCGCCTGAGAGGCGGTTGAATACTAAAAGTGTGGCTAGAAGAACACCGATAGGAATCGTCATAACGATTACTTCGGGTAAGTGCAAGCCCAAAATGGTGAGAGCCATGTGAATTGGCACACCTGATTTCATAACCAGGTTGAAAATTGTCTTTAGTTGCTCAGCACCGAACCAGACACCAGTGACGATACCAATACCGAATAACAGTGGTTGCCAGAATTCGTTGGCGATATATCGGTCAAGAAGCTTAATACCAATGCTCACAGAGTGAAGTCCTCTCCCAGATATTGTTTGCGCGCTATAGGACTTTCAGCTACTTCTCTAGAAGTACCGGCTACGAGAATTTTGCCGTAGTCAATTAAGTAAGCGCGGTCAGTAATTTTAAGCGTGGCCCGAGGGTTGTGGTCGGTAATAAGAACCCCTAAGTTCCACTCATCTCGTAGTCTGCGAATCAGACCCTGAATATCTGAGATAGAAATCGGGTCAACTCCAGTAAAAGGTTCGTCAAGTAAGATGAATTCTGGCTCTGAGGCCAGGCATCGGGCTAGCTCAAGGCGTCGTCTCTCACCACCTGATAGCTGAACTGAAATGACATCTACTAAGTGGGCCAGACCAAATTGTTCAAGTAAAGCCAATGTGCGCTTCTTGTGCTCTCTTACCGGAAAATTTCGTAGTTCAAGAATGAGCTTGATATTGTCACCAACGGACAATTTGCGGAAGTTTGAAGCTTCTTGTGGCAAATAGCCAATGCCCATACGACTGCGAATGTGAATAGGCAGTTTAGTAAGGTCTTTGTTTCCCAGGGTGATTGAACCCCTCTCTGGCTTAACTAGACCAAGCACCATATCAAATGAGGTGGTCTTGCCCGCTCCATTTCGGCCTAGCAGGCCGACTACTTCGCCGCGATTGAGATAGAAGCTGACGCCATCTACGACTCGTCTTCCAGCATATGATTTTTGCAGGCTCTCGATTCTAAGTGTTCTAGTATCGCTTGATTGATTTGAGCTTGATATTGGCGCCGCCGAGGTCATTCTGGTCTATCCACCTTGGTTGTACTGAGCTTGCCGCTAGAATCACTATCGAGAGAATTTCTATCAATAGTATTTTTGTCAGCTAGTTTGAATTCTGGTGCCGATTCAAATGGCACAGCTTGAGGGGGAGGCACAGGAGCTTGTATTTTCTTTTGTAAAATAAAGGCTCTGGTGTTGCCTTCGGCAAGAACTCTGCGGTCGTTGATAATCATGGGGATGCGGTCACCAATCCAGCGTTTTCCTGGTTGGGTTATTTGTGATCGGCCAATGAAGACGACTTTTTCAGCCTGACCATAGGCATTGCGCACCATTACTATTTTGGGGCCAATACCAACTGTATCTTCGTAGAAGACTTTGCAGTTACCAACAGCGTCTAGGCGACCCGTCTCTTTGTTATAGTCTTGGGTATCAGAAACAATAATTACTGGAGCACCAGTATTGACAATTGCTGGTGCCGCTGTACTTGCTGTATTGTCGGCTATGCCACCATTAACGATTGGCTCAACTTTACCTTCGTTGGCAGGGGCTGTGACTGTGGTTGATTTGGAAGCTGTACTGTTCGAATTGTTGCTTTGAATTACTTTTGAACGCACATGGCCTGTGGCCTGCAAGCGTTTGGTGTTGAGGAAGTAAGTCATAGTGTCTGACTGGGTATTGTTTTGACCTTGAGTGGCGGACACTTTGCCTGTAAAGACCGCTGCTTCTGGCTTTTGGTCAGCGCCATAGGCCATGCGTAAGTGGTCTGATACAACGTCGATGTCGCCAGCTTTTACTCTGACGTGTCCAAAGGCTTCGAACTGACCAGTAGACCGGTCATAAACCTGGCGATCAGAGTCAGTAATTATTGTTGTTGGGCCTTCTGAGGGGCCACCTAAGCCACTGGCTGTGGTGCCGCCAGCACCATTGGCACCAGCGCTGGCTTTTGCTTCTGGTTCAGTGGAATCGCTAGAATTTAGTGAACCTTTAGTTGCTGCCGCTTGAGCAAGGGCAGCTTCAGCGCTAGAAGCAGGGGCTACTTTTTTGCTTGGTTTCTTGGTGTCGCCTTTGCCAGCCACTTGCTCAGCAGCCGGTGGAGGTGCCTCGTTGACAACTTCTGAGTGAGCATGGCCGTCTGCCATGATTTTTGAACTAACCATTTCAAAAGTCAAAGTATCGGCATCAATTTTGTTGTTGCCCTGAACTAAGTGAGGGTGCCCTGTGAATATTGCCTTAAGAGGTTGACCGGTATTAACATCGCGGTAGAGCGTGGCTACCGGAGCAACAATCACACTATCTTTATATACAACGCGCACTCGGCCACGAGCGATAATGTGATCGCCAGCAAATTCTTGTTCTTCAGCCTTAATGTCGATAGGGCCGCCGCCGCCCATGTCTGGTGCTTGCGCCATTGCCGCTAGTGGCACTTGCATGGCAAGCAAACTAGCTAACAAAGGTAAGAATGAGCGTTTGATACTAAGGCCGTTCATTGTTTTGCTGATTCCTTAATAACTGTTTTCATCATCTATTGGCTCGCAATAATGGCGTGGGTATTTCCGATTATTTTGAGATCTTCAAGATCTTTTTTGCCAAAGCGGCCAGTAGCATAGTTGCCCGTCACCTTGGCTACCCCCATGGCGATGTTAACACCACCAGTGGCCTTAAACTGATTTTTTTTCTCTAATTCCAGTTTTTGCATATCCATTCTTGACTTCCCCGCCTCACCCTCGGCAACTACGCGCTGGCCTGGCCCGGAGGACAATTCCACTCGGCGAGTTTCAGTGTTGGCGCGGCCCACTGGGGCCGAAATCATCATTTTTACTGCATCACCATCCAAAAACTTCATGCTTATGCCGCTTAGGTTTACGTCTTTGGAGTCTTTTATTAGGGTGCCAGTCTTGGCATTGAGAATCCAGCGCACATTATTAGCATCATCAACTTCTTTCAGTTCATAGTTCGTAAAGGCTATATTGCTGGCCGTAGGGTTTGCGTCTCTTTGTGCCTTGAACTTCGCTTCTTCGATTGTGGCGCTCCACTGGGCATAGTAGAGCAGCCCAACAATGCCACCCAATATGCTTAGGGCGAGCAGGAGCTTGAACCAGTCAGATTTTAAGAAGTCGAACATTGAAATAAGTTACCTGGAATAATCAGTTACCTGGAATAATCAGTTACCTATTGCCCTCAGGGCAATTGCTTTCGAAACATTTGTCAGGCTCTCTTTGAGATTGCCCTTCTTAAGATAACCCTCGCCGAGGAAGAAATAGGCGGCTGGATTCAATGGTGAAGCCTCTTTTACTTTCTGCCACTCGACAATAGCCTGATCTATATTGCCTGATGATTCAGCTTGGAGGTGTGCTCGATAGACGCGAGCCCAGACGTCATCAGGTTGACGGGCCAAAAGGTCGTCTAGCTTGGTCAGAGCCAGTTCGTAATAACGCTTAACTTGTGGCACCGCATCTGGTGAAACTTGTGACATGTCTTTGCGAATCTGTGTAAGGTTGCCGAGTACTTGACTTGGGCCTGCTGCAGTTTGGGCCGGAACTTTCTCGATTGATTCGGGCTTGGCAGCTTCTGTTTTAGTTGATACTACTGTGCTTTCAGGGCTTAGATTTTCGGTCTTTTTCGCTTGGGCAATCCATTCAGCATACTTTGGATTTTGTCCAGCGGCTTGACCAGAATACTTAGCTAGCAGATATGCCTTCATGTAATAAGCCCAGGCCAGGTGGTACCTCACTTGGTTGTCTTCTGGATAATATGTAAGCATCTTTTCGTAGCTGCCAATCATTTGGTCGAAATAGGCAGGGCCGCCATCTTTTTCGGCCAACTTGCGCGCCCGTCTAACTTCTTGCAGGGCAGTTTCAACCTGACTGGTACGACTCAAGGCTACAGCGTAGATAAAGCTGGCTTCTGGGCTGTCCGGATAGGCCTCTCGCTGCTTTTTGGCTAGAGCTAAATCGTTTGTGCAAACAATGTCTTCGGTGGCCATACTAACTGAAATAGATTGGCCTGGTTTAATCAGCCACTGACTGCTTGGGGCCGGATCGCCAGTGCTGGCTTTGGTTTCTGGTTTAGGGTCGAACAAGACATTTGCTGGGACGATTGGCTGTTTTGTTGCAACTGGTAGGGATGATGTGTCAACAGCCCGTGGCTGCTGCTGTGACTGTTCCGCTGAGGACTCCGTGCCAGCACATAGCAATATGGCGCAAGCCACAATAACTGGATAACCGTGTCTTTTGACCACAGGGCAGGAAAAATATGAATGAATGCTCGAAAAAATGGCCTTCTACCTCTTGAGCCGACTAATAATAACAGACGACAATGGGTTGCCAACTGGTACCGTCAGTTAGATGAAGTTTTCTCCATAATCTAATTTTTGCTTCTGGCCAGGCTAGAGCGTACATCGCTCTAGCGAGCTCAGGAGGCAGTATAGACAAATTCGCGTTGGTAGAATGCTATTAGTTCCATCAAAGCTTGTACCTGTGGCTATAAGGAGAGCGTCATAAAAACATACCGAGCTCTAGTTGGCGGCTCTAATTACTTATTAAAGTTTCACGGAGAGCTCGTTAAAGTGAGTTTCCGAGCGATTAGAGAAGTTGAAGCTCAATCTCGCGACGAGGCTATGGTAGCGGCCATAGAGATGGTTGGTAATGAGGCTTTGGCATTTGGCTTTTTGAACAAGAAAAGTGACCGACCCAAACTATTTGCTGTAAACGCCTATCCGTTAGATTTAAGTGATGAAGATAACTCGCCGTTCACTGCCGAATTAAGAAAAATGATTGTAGAGGCACGCTCGCCAAAGCGACCGATCTTCATGAAGGAGGACTTTCTCTTCTACAAAGAAAGCGCTTGGCAACGATTGGGTAGCTGCCTATTTCAGGTTCGAAAAGATCAGTGGCAAAAGCGTTCATAAAGACGTTAAGTTGTTGAGCTTCTACCCTGGCTTTTTGCCGTTGCGCCCTTTGAGAATAATCGGCAAGACTTCATGTAGGCTGTCAACTATATGAGTAGGCTCAGACTTGGCCAGCATTTCTTTACTGTGTAAGCCGGTGGTGACCCCTATGGCATCTACGCCAGCATTCTTGGCCATGTCTAGGTCGAAAATACTGTCACCAATAACCACCGCATGATCAAGCGGTATTGAAAGCTGTTCTAAGGTCATGTGAACCGACTCAGGGTGCGGCTTGTGATTTTCTACATCGGCTGCACCGACTACCATTTTGAAATAGTGAGCGACGTTGTGATGGTCGAGTACTATCTCAACTAAGTTGCGGCGTTTAGAAGAGGCAATAGTGATTACAACTCCAGCTTCTTTGAGGCTCTGTAGCATCGTGAACATATGAGGAAAGGGTGGGCAGATTTCGATTGCCATGGTGTCGTATATGGCGCGGTAGCGGTTGGCTACTTCTAAATGAAAATCAGCTGATTTCTCTGGCATGATGATTTCCATTTGCTTAGGAAGTGGCACGCCTACTAAGAGCGCCCATTCGTCTAAAATTTCGGGAGCAAAGCCGTATTCGTCTACCACTACTTTCATCACATCGACGATGCCAGGGGTGGAGTCTACCAGCGTGCCGTCGAAATCAAAGATTGCTACTTTATACATTAGTTAGTTACTTTGTGATGTGACTCAATTAAAGACAAGAAACGGTCAAACAAATAGTTAGAATCGTGTGGCCCCGGATGAGCTTCTGGGTGGTATTGAACGGCAAATATTGGCAATTCTTTATGGCGGAAGCCTTCAACTGAATTGTCGTTTAAGTTGATATGAGTTAATTCAAGATTCGCTGGCATTGACTTCTCAGCCACAGCAAAACCGTGATTTTGACAGGTTACTTCGATTTTTCCGGTGGTTAGATCTTTGACTGGATGGTTGCCACCACGGTGACCAAATTTTAGCTTATAAGTACTGCCACCAAGTGCAATTGATAGAAGTTGATGGCCCAAGCAAATGCCAAAAATAGGGATGCGTGAGGCTATTAGGGTTTTCATTTCGGCGATGATATCTTCACAGGCTGCCGGATCTCCCGGGCCGTTTGACAAGAAGATGCCATCGGGTGAAGTGGCAAGAATATCTGCTGCTTTGGCCCTGGCTGGATAAACAGTTGCTGTCACACCGCGGGCAATAAGCTCGCGCAAGATGTTTTGCTTGATACCAAAATCGAGCACTGCAACTTTAGTTTTGCCGTCTCCGATTGTATATATCTCTTTGGTAGTAACTTCGTTAGTAAGGTCTTGTCCCGCCATTGGGGCAGCGTTCTGCAGCGCAGCGAGAACTTTTTCGCGGCCTCCTTCGCTTAATACATCGTCTTCAGTTGAAATGGCGCAGAGCATGGCACCTTGGTCTCGCAATCGACGAGTAATGGCTCTGGTGTCTATTTCAGATATGCCTGGAATATTGAACTTCTTTAAGAATCCGTCTAGCGTGCCATTGGCCCGGTGGTTGCTGTGTTTGCGCGAAAGATGCCGCACAACTAGAGCACGAGCGAAAATAGAACGTGATTCAATATCTTCATCGCTAACGCCGTAATTGCCGATTTCCGGATAAGTAAGTGTAATTATTTGACCGGCATAGCTGGGGTCAGTCAGAACCTCTTGGTAACCCATCAGTGAAGTATTGAAGACCAACTCACCCACAGCTGTGGTGTCTGCTCCAAATGCCTTGCCTTCAAAGGTGGTGCCGTCTTCCATAATCAGAAGAGCTGGTCTTTTGTTGTCATCTAATTCCAGCAAGCCGCTGGAGTTTAGGGTCAGCCTTGTGCCGTTTGCCATTTTTTACTGTTTTATCTCTAGGACGCCGTTTTAAAAGGTATATCACAATCTTACCCCACAGGGCTGTCAACAGGGGGGTTTGCCAAACTAAAGCAAAGCTTACTTACAGATTGGGTAATCCTTACGATTCTTTCCTTTTAGCTATGTAGAATTAAGAGCGTCGGTGAAGACAAAAAATTAAACGCGAACTTGGGGACTTTTAATTCAAATGGGCGATTATCAAGATTACACGCGGATGTTAACGTTGCTGACTCCTCAGCTCACGCTGGTGGTCGGAGTTCTATTTGCGGCTCTGTGGAACTTGTTTGCTCCGAAGGCAAAAGGCCTAACGCCCATCGTATGCCTGATATCACTGGCTATATCAGGTTATTTTCTCACCACTCAGTTAGGTCTAACCGAAGTACTTTGCAACGGGCTCTTTACTATTGACCCTCTTTATAGTGTCTTCTCTCTCATCGCTATCGTTGTCGGTGTCATTGTCGTCTTGATTAGTATGGGCTATGACCACCTCTTCGGCCGCAACCGAGGCGAGTACTACGCCATCTTGATGACTGCAATTTTGTCGAACTTGTTCTTGGCTGGTTCCACAGATTTGATCATGCTTTTCGTTGCGCTAGAGACATTGAGTGTTTGCTGTGTTCTCTTGACTAGCTTCACCAAGAAAGACGTCAGAAGCGGCGAAGCCACACTCAAGTATCTGCTGTCCACTGCCGCCACGACCGCTACCTTGCTCTATGGTCTGTCCTTTCTCTATGGCCTGACTGGAGCTACCTCATTCACCGCTATCCGCGATACCTTCTCTATGGGTACGTTGGCTGCCCCTTCCTTCTTTATGTTGTTGTTGCTTACTCTAATAATCAGCGCAATTTGCTTCAAGTTGTCTGTGGTTCCTTTCCACATGTGGACTCCAGACGTTTATGAAGGCGCCCCAACCCCTGTCACTGCTTTTCTGTCAATTGGTTCGAAAGCTGGTGGTTTTGTCGTTGCCATGCGTCTTTTGTTGATTGTCTTTGCCCAATCACAAGCCCAGTGGATGGTTATTCTCGGTGCCCTGGCCATCTTCTCTATGGTTGCCGGTAACTTGATTGCCTTGGCCCAGAATTCATTGAAGAGAATGTTGGCCTATTCATCTATAGCTCACGTTGGCTACATTTTGATTGGACTTATTGCTGCTTCAGAATCTGGTTTGTCTGCACTAGTCTTCTATGTCATGGTCTATGGCTTGATGAACCTTGGTGCTTTCGCCGGTGCCGTTCTAATAAGCAATGAGACTGGTTCTGATCGTATTGAAGATTACGCTGGTTTGATTCGCAAACGCCCACTGACAGCTCTTGCCATGGGTCTTTGCTTACTTAACTTAGCTGGTCTGCCGATTCCGCCAGCTGGTTTCTTCGCTAAGGTCTTTATCTTTACTGCTGGTGCCAATATTCAAACTCAATTCATGGGCTTGCCCCTCGGTTGGGTTTTGGTAAGTGCCGCTCTAATTACCTCAGTGCCTGCTATCTATTACTACACCCGTGTAGTAATTCTTATGATCGTTCCTGAGCCATCCGAAAAAGTAGCAGCCCTGCCTGGCCCTCAGGCCCAAAGGCCATGGGTGGGCAGCCCGCAAGAAGCTCCAGCTTTGGCTTTGCTTATCTGCACTGTACTTGTGGCTGCAGCCGGTACGATTTCAGTCAATTCATTGATGAACGTTTCTCGTATGGCTGTTGGCACCATGGCTCTTCGTACTGAAGCCGGTGCGCCAATATCGGCTTTGCCAAAACCTAAGGCCAATGTTCCCATTGCCAGCCGTCCTGACTACAGTGCACCACTGTTCCAATAACTTTGCCTGCGTTGCATGTCAGTTAAGTTGTTTTGGGCTGAGCGCAAGGGCGAGATAGTCTCTTTGCTGGTCTGTTTAGTGGCGCTCGTTTTGGCGCTAACGGCCTATTACTTTCCACTTTTGGTGGAAGGGCGAGAATACTTTGTCTCTGACCACACCTATTTTTTTGAGCCCTTCGCTAAATTAATTAGAGAAGGTTGGCTAGCGCAGCGCCCGCCTTTGTGGAACCCCTACATCTATTGTGGCTCACCACAATTGGCCAACCCATCACCGGGAATGTTTTACTTCCCCAATTTTTTCTTCGTCGCCTTTTCTTATAGTACGGCGCTGGCTTTAATTCAATTTTTTCATCAGCTAGTAGCCTTTTGGGGCTCTTATTTATTCTCACGTATGCTGCGCTTTAGCGTTGCCAGCTCAGCATTTGTGGGCCTCACCATTGCTCTGAGTGGATACTTCTTTTCGCTACCAGCTAACTACACTTTGCCTGCCACCTTTGCCTGGGGAGTACTGGCACTTTACGGCCTGGCATCAGTGGCGCAAAGGTACAACTGGCTTGCTTATGTAGTTCTGTCTGTTTTTGCCGTGCACTGGATGCTGATGGCTGGACGTCCAGAAATCTATGTACCTTTTTTTGTTATGTTCGGCTTCTTGATACTACTAATGGTGCTGAAGCTATTTAAGTTGCCTGGTGAGGAACTTCTATATGGTGATTTAGGCTCAGATTTAAATTCAGATCTAAATTCTGCTGGCAAAATTTCTGGACGTATCAAAATTGCATTCTGGCAAAGTCTGGCAATTGGGTTGGGCATTTTAATGAGCATGGCCATGCTCTTGCCTGTTTATGAGTGGAGTAAACTATCACCCCGGGCCAGTGGTTTAGATCTCAATCAGGTCTTCAACTGGAGCTGTAATTGGTATGACTATCTCTGCTTAGCCTTTAGCCAACCGCTAGGTGACTTGCAGCAGCCTCACACACTATTTGGTGGTGCGGTGGCCAGTAGAGATGGTTACTATCCCTTTCTTCCCTCAGCTTATATTGGCCCGATTGTAGTTACTCTGGTATTTTTTGGCTTAGCCGATAAGACTTTCAAGTATCGCTTTTATGCCTTAGGGGCCGCAGTGGTGGCGGTGCTTTTGTCGTTGGGCAAGCATGGCCCAGTATCAGCTCTGCTTCTCAAGGCTCTGCCGTTTCTTTCAATTCTGCGCTATCCTGTCAAACTTTTGATCTTTGTCATTTTGTTCTTGGCCATATTAGCTGGGCGTGGCTTGCATTCATTAGAGGAAGGCCAGCGTAACAAAGTAGCGATCATTCTTAGTCTCTCTTTCTGGAGTTTGGCTGCAGCTATTGCTACTACATTTAGTTTTGCACCAGATTGGGTGCACAGCGTACTGCCACGCTTTACTTCGGCTTTTTATCAGGCGCTTGGCCATCCAATGATCTTTACGGCATTGATTGGTTTGATCTTCTCGTTATTTATTGCCTTCTCAAATAAACTCAAAATTGCTGACAGACAGGCTATGGCACTGATAGTAGTGGCGGCCTTAATTGGTAGCTTGATTGTGCCAGCTTTTCAGTACAGGCAGAAGACGGCATTGCCAGGCTATTTTGAGTATGAAGGTGTGCTGCTGAAGAAGCTGAAGCTCTTGAGAGAAAGTGAATCTGACTCTGACACTAAGGAACGAATTCGCAATCAAGCCTCTA
>LNEX01000515.1 GCA_001464165.1 bacterium Ga0077546 | reverse complement strand
ACTGTTCAACTAGGCCCTGCTGTGGGCGGGAGTGACTCATTCAAACTGAGGTATTCCCGCCCATAAAGTCAAAGCCGCCGGACATGGATTGGTCACAAACCAAGTGTTAACTTTCTTTCCATCAGATGCAGTTTTAAAAGCGTTTTCTTTACTACGGGTGAATTGAATATGGACAAGACAAATTTTGGTGATCGTGTAGATGCGATGGCACAACAAATTGGTAGAAGACTGGATGCCGGTGATAGCAAAGGTGCCTTTGGAGCTCTGCAGCATGAGGCTTCCCAAATGAGCAATCCTGAGTGGGCAAGACTCCTCAAATCGATCAAGAATAACGATCTCCCTGGAATTGGTCTTGACTTGGACATTATTACGGACAAAGATAGAGTCACTCTTTCTTCTACTCAATTCGGCACCGAACAAAAATTTGATTTTCAAATTCTCAAGAAAGTTAGTGAGCGAAATTGCTCAGATTCGGACGCCCCACTTAGAAAGGATCTTACCTGTGGAGACAAAGGGGTTTTCCAAGTAGTTAACCCGCCATGGGAAACCTGGAGAACGAGAAAGTGAGCGTAGAAAAGAAGGAGAAGATGACGCTGTCACTAGAGTGTATAGCTACTGTGCCGTGGATTCAAGGCACTGATGAGAAGGTCGTCACCAAGGAAATTAGCACCAGTAATTTGCCACTCAACACTGTCAGCCATCAATCTAGTATTAGCCGAAGCCACTACTGGCAATGCCTCTTGATCTACAAGCATTTTGGGAGCAACGAACCAGTAGAGTTCATCAACTAAGCCAGCTTCAATGAGACTGCCAGCCAACTGACCGCCGCCTTCGCATAATACTTTCTGACAGCCCTGCTCAAGCAAATATTGCAGGGCCACCCTGGTATCAAGCCTACCAGCACTCTCAGACGACTCAGGCAAAGGCACAAGACTGCAAGATGAGGGATAATCACTCTGTTTGACCAGTAGCTCCTCTCGGCAAAAAATTATGGTTTTTCCTTTAGCAGCAAAGATACGAGCATCGGGCTTTACTGTGCAATTGGGGTCAAGCACTGCCCGAACCGGGTTGCGCACTAAATCATGAACAGTATTTGATTGCGTATCATCTCCCAGCCGAACATCTAACTGTGGGTCATCGAGTCTGGCAGTATTGGCTCCAATCAAAACAGCATCATAGGCAGCCCGCAAAGCCATGACAAATTTTCTAGCTGTGGCACCAGTAACATAGCGACTAGCAGCAGTGCGATCGGCAATGCGACCATCGAGTGTTAGTGCCATCTTGAGAGAGAGCCAGGGCAGATTTTCTTTAATGGCTTTGAAAAAACCACGATTTAAGTAACCACACTCGCTTTCTAATACACCAACTGTCAGGTCAATACCAGCTTCACTAAGCTCTTTCAAGCCGCCGCCAGCGACTTTAGGATTGGGATCGGCGATACCTACTACTACTCGGGCAAGCTTATGTTCAATGATTTTTTTCGAGCACGGCGGCGTGCGGCCGAAATGACAGCACGGCTCTAAATTGACATAGAGCGTCGCCCCAACACTCTGGTCTCCAGCTTGATTGAGAGCCTCAACTTCGGCATGGGGCAAACCGGGAGCGTGGTGATAACCTTCTCCTACAATGCGACCATCGGGGCTGACCACCACCGCTCCAACCATGGGGTTTGGAGCAGTAAATCCTTCCGCCTCTTGCGCCAGTTCTACAGCCCGGCGCATGAAGTGCTGGTCAGCAGTATCGAAACTATCCAAAGAAAACTTCGGCCACGCTATAGAGCTCCATATCGAGAGTCTTTAAGCTTGCTGTCGCTTCCTCGATTGCTACATCATGCAATTTTGAACCAGACAGAGCCACCATTCGACCAAACTTTTTGTCGTGCACAAGCTGGGTTGCTTTGACACCAAAGCGCGTTGCCAAAACTCGATCAAATGCAGTTGGAGCGCCGCCTCTCTGGATATGCCCAAGAATTGTCGCCCTAGTTTCGAAACCAGTTTCAGCTTCTATAAGTCGGGCCAGCTGATTACCAATACTAGTACTATCGGAGGGCGAGTCATGGGTAGGCTCGGCGGCATGTTCACTTGCCTGTTCGGAGGCAGCATCTGGTGATTCAAATCGAGCGCCTTCAGCCACCACAACAATTGAATAGTCACGACCGCGAGAGTGTCTAGTCTTGATTGCTTGCACTACTTCTTGGGCCTTAATTGGTTTCTCTGGCACCAAGATGAAGTCAGCACCACCAGCAATACCACCATAGCAAGCGATCCAACCCGCTTTGCGCCCCATTACTTCACAGACAAGCACGCGGTTATGTGACTCTGCTGTGGTGTGTAAACGGTCGATTGCTTCAGTGACGATGTTAATTGCAGTGTCAAAACCAAAAGTGAAATCAGTAGCATTGATATCGTTGTCGATAGTCTTAGGCACACAGACAACATTTAAATTGTGTTCCTTGTGAAGGCGATTAGCCACACTGCAAGTATCGATGTCGCCGACTGCAATGAGAGCGTCTAAACGATTTTTGACTATGTTTTCAGCAATGCGCTCAGGGCCACGGTCAAGCTTAAAAGGATTAGTTCGGGAGGTACGAAGGATAGTTCCACCCCGGTGAATCAAACCACCAGTTGACTGCATGGTAAGTGGCATCACCATGTTTTCAATTGGGCCACGCCAACCCTCTAAAAAGCCCACCACTTCTGACGAAAACTCTTTGACGCTTGTTCTCACCACCGCTCTAATCACGGCGTTCAATCCAGGGCAATCCCCGCCACCAGTCAAAATTCCAATACGCATAATCGTTTCTCTTTTGAATTTTCCATGCCAAGAGGCAACCATCAGTTAAGTTGTAAGGGCCACCAGTATACTGAGCGGCCAAATCGACGGGCGGAAGGCTTAAGAATCATAAAGTTCTAAGGGTTTTCGGCCACAGTGTCTTACATTTATAGACTGCCAATAAGAGGACACGATCTTGAATCTCTACGAATATGAAGCCAAGCGAATTTTTGCCGAAGGGGGCATCAATGTACCGCCTTCTCAGCGCATCACTAAGCCAGAAGAATTGGCCAAAATCCATTTCGGTTATCCCCTAACCCTAAAATGCCAGGTCTTGGCAGGCGGCCGCGGTAAAGCCGGCGGCATCAAATTTGCCAAAGACTTGAAAGACGGCATGGCACTTGCCAAGGACATGCTCAAGCTTTCAATCAAAGATTCAAAAACAGAAAGTCTATTGGTTGAGCCCAAGATGTCTATCGCCCGCGAGCTCTATCTCGCTGTCACTCTAGACCGCGACCGCGGCTGCCCAATTTTCATCGCCTCAGCTGAAGGCGGCATTGAAATCGAATCTTCTTCAAACGTTTTGACAGAGCCAATACCTCACCCATATCAGCCTTTCGTTGGCCGCAACCTCGCCCAAAAGCTCGGCTTGAAGGGTGCTGTGCTCAACAAAGTAGCTGACATTGCCAACAAGCTCTACAAAATATTTGAGAGCAAAGACCTAGACCTAGCTGAAATCAACCCACTCGTGATTACTGAAGGCGACGATGTAGTTGCACTCGATGGCAAAATCATCATCAACGACGACGCTGTTGATAGACAACCTCAATTCAGAGGCTGGGAAGAAGCTCACCTCTGCGACCTCTCAGTAAGAGAGCGCAATGCCAAGATGACCGGTTTAAACTTGGTTGAATTAGATGGCAACATCGGCATCCTCTGCAACGGCGCTGGACTAACCATGGCCACCATGGACATGGTCAAAGCCTTTGGCGGCCAACCTGGCAACTTCTTAGATGCTGGCGGCGGCTCTGACCAAAAGAAAACACTAGCAGCACTAGAACTCGTTAACGACAACCCCAATGTTGATGTCATTCTGCTCAACATCTTGGGCGGCATCACAGCCTGCGACGAAGTCGCCGGTGCCCTCGTGGAGTTCATGAAAAAGTATCCAGAGCGCGCCATGGTCGTGAGACTGCGTGGCAACAACCAAGACATCGCCGAAAAAATGCTGGCTCAATCGGGTCTCAAGCTTTATCCAGATTTGGAAGAAGCAGTTAAGGAAGCGGTTAGCCGCGCCAAAACAGGTAGTTCCAAAAAACCAGTTGCCGCCGGCAAAGCCTAAAAGGAGATTCTAAAGTGATTCTTGTCGACAAACATACAAAAGTAATCGTCCAGGGCATAACTGGCAAAATGGGCGCAGCCCACACCAAGCGCATGATCGAATACGGCACCAACATTGTTGGCGGCGTAACGCCTGGTAAGGGCGGCGAGAAAATGCACGGCGCCCCTGTATTCGACACTGTCAAACAAGCAGTAGAAGCTACAGAAGCAACTTGCTCAGTAATCTTTGTGCCACCTTACCTGGCTCTTGATGCCGGTTGCGAAGCCCTTGATGCCGGAATTAGCCTCTTGGTTCTTATTACCGAAGGCATTCCACCGCTAGATACAGCCAAATTGGTTGCTCAAGTGAAAGCCAAAGGCGCCAAGCTAATTGGTCCAAATTGCCCTGGTATCATCACCCCTGGTCAATCACTAATCGGCATTCTTCCTGGCTCGATTTTCAAATCAGGACCAGTAGGCATGGTGAGCAAGAGCGGCACTCTAACCTATGAAATCGCTCTAGCTCTAACTGAAAGCGGCCTTGGTCAATCGACTTGTGTAGGCACCGGTGGCGACCCCATCAAAGGTCTTGATTATCAAGAATGCCTAACGTTGTTTGAAAACGATCCAGCCACTGAAGTGATTGTTATGATCGGCGAAATCGGCGGTAACGCTGAAGAAGAAGCCGCTGCCTTCATCAAGAAGTCAATCAAGAAGCCCGTAATTGGTTTCATTGCTGGACAAACTGCCCCTCCCGGAAAACGCATGGGCCACGCTGGCGCCATCATTTCTGGTGGCAAAGGCACAGCCGAATCTAAGCTAGAAGCTTTCAAAGCTAATGGCGTAAGAGTGGCTATGACCCCAGCAGAAGTAGCTAAGCAAGTAGCAGATGCTCTCAAGCAACCAGCTAAAGCTTAAGTTCTAGAAACTAAATCGAAAGAGGAGAGATCAATTGGTCTCTCCTCTTTTTTTACATAGAATCCAATCAATTCGTTTGCAAGACCTAGATTTGGCATTGCTGATTTCGACTTAACCGATTGAAACTGCACGTGGCAGCAACGCTTCCGCCAGTCAACCTACTTGCTAAATTCAACCTAATAGGTTAGTCTAAATTTACGGAGAAGAAAATCGCTCACGATCCGCTAGCAGACGTGCTCTCGTTGCTGTCATAGTGTCATTCAAGGAGCTATAGCAATGAAGTGCCTATCGTGCGGGAAAGCCGAATTGGTAAGCGACACTCGCGACGTGTCGTATACCTACAAAGGCGAAACAACGACAATTCAAGATGTGAGCGGTGACTATTGCCCAGTTTGCAATGAGTCACTTCATAACGCACAAGAGTCTAAATATCTAAATGCAGCAATGTTAGCTTTTGCAAAACAAGTAAACAGAGCTTCAGTAAAACCAGAGTTCATAAGTGAAACGCGCAAAAAGCTGCAGCTGGATCAACGTGAAGCAGCCGAACTTTTTGGTGGCGGCCCCAACGCTTTTTCCCGATACGAGAATGGAAAAACAAGGCCACCAATAGCGTTAGTGCAATTGTTCAAACTTCTGGATAAACATCCAAGTCTAATCAACGAGCTAAAGCCAACGCAGCCCGGGCAAGTTGAGCCCTTAGTCACACAAAGAATAATAAAGAGAAGAAGGCAAGTCATCGCCTAGCAGCAAAACCCGGCAACACTTGCAGTGACGATGCGGTGTAATTCAACAGCTGAGAGAGTGGCTCACTCTGACTTCTCAAGACTAACGGGTACTTCCAGGCCATCATCGAAAGCTCGTAAAATTTTCCCAACTTCCTCTAACATGTCACCGTGCCGAATGTATACATTGAAGCGTTGTGCTATGCATTCGAAAGTCGAGTCGTGAAAAGCCAAAATGAAATGTCTAGCCCCTAGAAATCCGCATGCCTGGCGAGAATGCCCTAAAGAGTCCATCTCTTCCAACTCCTTGATCCAGGTCGAATTGGTGTTCTCACCAATCCTGAAACTTTCCAACCCCCTCTCTGCTAGAGGGTGGCCAACAATAGTCTCCTCACTCGGGCCTCCGAACATGTGAATGTGAGCCGTTTTAAATTGAACGACGGCAAAGCAGTCTTCTTTGCACTGCTCATCAGAGTCAGACCAAATTTTAGAGTACTTCTTCTCGTACCAAGGGTCCGACTCAGAGATGAAATATGTCAGCCAGATTGTATGCTCCGTGGCGAAGACTTGTGGAGATGGGGCTCCTGACTCCGGCTTAGGCAGCTTTGCCAACTCTACGACTTGATCGTTATTTACTCTGTACAAGTCAGGTCCTCGAAGCTTCCAAACGATACGCAGATTTTCATTCTAGATCGCCAGATCTAGTTCCCCTTGAGCAGCCCAGTCAGGTAATGCGATAGCTCATCCCAGCTGGCTGGCTGACTGCGAAAAGCAATGTAGCCATCAGGACGAATTAAATAGAGACACTCAGAACTGGCGCCATAAACATTGTGCAATTCGCGCTCAGCATCAAGCAACAGAGACTTAAACTTCGGCATTTTCGGTGTTTTCGCTAGAGCTGGCACAATTACATGAACATCAATTAGGTCTTTGTAGTGCTCTTCTATATTTTTCTCAATGGCACTGAACTGTAAGTAGCCCGGTTCTGAATTAACAAAGCCATCAAAAAGCAATAACTGAAACTTAGTGGAAACCATTTTTAGAGCTAGCCTTGTACTCTTGCCATTGGCGGTTTGACACGGCCCATCAACGACCCGATCACCGGCCACAGGCCCACGGGTAAACTCCATCCACGACTTAAAACCGGGGCGTTCGCCCAATTCGCCATGGCCAGTAAAGCGCAAAATTCCGCTATCCACAGCTTTGAGGGCTCGCTCAAGGGGGCGATGAGCCTCGGCGGAAAGCGAACTTTGACGATAGCTGATACCAGTTAAGCTGCCAGCTCTAAGTATGCGCTGCTGCACCACTTCTTGCGCAGACAAAAACGACATCATCCGATCGCGTACATTTTTAGCCAAAGGGTTACGCAGAGTAACAGCCTTAGTGGCCATATCAGTGCCTTTCAAAACGGCCTGACCAACGGTATGACGCTCTTCATGATAAGTATCAAGTAAACGATCACCGTCGGCGGCTAGACCATTTAAAGCCAGATGTAATTTCCACGACAAGTTGATGGCGTCTTGCATGCCGGTATTCATGCCCACTCCACCCACGGGGCTATGAATATGAGCTGAGTCACCGGCCAGAAATACTCGGCCTTGACGATAAGAAGTAACGCAACGTCTATTGATCTTGAACCAGCTCATCCAATGCGGGTCAGAGATAGTGAGCGGCTTCTGCTCTGGAGTCTTAATCTCTTGACTGAGGCGGGTCTTAACTAGCTCAACAACTTCTTCAAATTTCAGATCGCTACTAGCATCTAAATTAGAATCCGGCATCATGTCAAAGATGAGACGGTAGCGCCCCGCACCAAAAGGAAAGAAGGTAACCATACCGCTTTCAGAAAAGTAAATATAGGCCTCATCTTCAAGCATCGTCAATTGATTGCCTGGGTCAACCGCAACGTCAGCTGCACCAAATACTTCATCATAAGAAGCGCCTTCAAAATTCAAACCTAGGCCATGTCGAGCAGCACTGTGAGCACCGTCGCAACCAACTAGATAACGACACTTGATGGTCTCAGGTTCGGCCTGGTTTTCGCATTTGACAGTGGCTATAACTTGTTCGTCGTCTTGAGTAAGAGTAATCAACTCTTTGCTACGCTCAATATTTACCCCTTTACCAGTCAGATTATCAGCCAGTATCTCTTCTGTTTTACTTTGGGGAATTGCCAGAACAAACTTATAAAACGACTCAATTTCATCCATGTTGAGATGAACGATGCGTTTATTTTGACTATAAATATTGCTGCCACGAATGGCCATACCATGGGCCAGGAAAGGCTCCACCAGAGACATATTTTCGAACATCTCTAAGTTACGGGCGTGCACCACAATGGCTTTTGAAATTGTAGTGGCAGCATCAGCCTTGTCGATAATGCGGAAGTTAACACCGCGCCTTCGCAAGTCATTGGCGAGAGTAAGCCCGGTGGGGCCCGCACCAACAATCAAAACATCAACTATATCTGCCACTGGAGCCCCCAAGAAAGAATTGCCAGTATTTTACAGCAGTTGCTGAAGCAATTAGCTAGAAGGGTTGCCACAGGGCAGCAGGTAACATACGATAGATTGGTAAGAGTCTATTTGTAAGGTCTTAACCATGGCATCCGACGATACTGAAAAGCCTCACCGTCCTATGCGTGCCCTTGTGCTACCCGGCGGCGGCGGCAGAGGAGCTTATCAAGTTGGTGTTACCAAGGCCTTTAAAGAAGCCGGAATAGAATTCGATCTCGCCTTCGGTACAAGCATCGGCGGCATCAATGCCAGCCTTTATGCTCAGGGCAATCAAACTCGCCTAGAAGAGCTATGGTGCTCAATACGTAGCAAAGATGTTTTCAGCCTGCCCTCAGCTCACCAGATCGGCCGCCTGGTGCTTGGACACAAGCTAGGCCTACTTGATACTTCACCCTTAGAAGAGCTTTTACGGCGCGAACTAAATTTGCAGAAGTTGAAAGCGAGCACGACAAAAGTAGGCTGGTGTACCACTGATTTGTGCAGCCTAGAGACCAGGCTAATCACAATTGATGACATTATGTCGACCAATGAGCTAATCGACGTATTAATGGCGACATCAGCTCTGCCTATGGCTTTTCCACCCCGGCACATTCATGGTCAAGGCCTCTGGATTGACGGCGGTCTCGTTCGCAACACGCCAATGGAAACTGCAATACATCTTGGTGCTGATGAAGTCTATATGGTGCTCTTGCATCCAGAGCGCATCAACGTTTGCCCAGTTAATATGTTTGAAGTATTGGTGCGCTGTCTCGATATTGTTTTAGATGCTTCTGCCCGCAAAGAAGTGCAAGCGGCGGAACTCTACAACCGCCTGATTGACGCTAATTCAGTCGAATCGAGAGGGCGCAAGAAAGTAAAAATTAGAGTGTTCCAGCCCAAGCACGGCGTCAATGTGACCTTGCTAGAGATTGACCCCGAGCGCTCACGGCGCCTCATAAGACAAGGCTACGATGACGCTCGCGAGCAGCTCGCCCAGATCTTCAGAGAAGAAGCCGAAGTTAAAGCCCTTTCGAACTAGTATTTTTTCTAACTAGTACTTTTCTAATTAGTACTTGAAACCGTCTTTGCGCAAGTGAGTCATCGGTTCATCTTGACCATTGAGCAGCTCGCCATCGATTACTTCACCGACCACAAGCACGTGATCGCCAACTTCAGTGACTGATTGCACTTTCAGGTCAATGTAAGAGACAGCCTCAGCGAAAACTGGGCCAGCGATATTTGACTCTTTGAGAGCAAGACCATCAAACTTCTCGTCATTATGGGGCTTGGCAAAAGCTTTAAAAATATCCATATTGCGGTTCGAGAGAACATTGATAGTAAACCTATCACCAACGTTCATGGCCCTAAGAATATCGCGCTGCTTATTCACCGATACCACCAGCGATGGCGGATCAAAACCAGCTTGGGTAATCCAGGTAGCCAGCATCCCGTCTTTCTTTCCAGCAACATCAACCGTGACGATATAAACACCACTGGCCAGACGACCAATTGCTGGACCAATTTTCTCTTTCGATGGAGCTGCCGAACTCATAGAAACCTCCTACTTGGGAACTAGAATTTATAACTTTCGGCCTATCTTGGCCAGAGGTGCTTCTGCAGCGGTAGCACCAGCAGTTGGCGGCCCCAGATTGCCAGATGGCGGCTTCGGAATTGCTATCTTACGCTTAGCTTTATACGTGAAGAACTGCATAATTACTTCAGCAAGCTTTGCAGGGTCATGGTGGCTAACAGCCTCTTCGCTCACCAACATCTTACGAAAAGGCATAACCCCTAATTCTTTGAGACGCTCTGGGTCAAAGCGCACAGGCTTAGAACCAGAAGGCAGGACTGGGGCGGCCTTACCGTAGTCGTTAACCAGCACACCTTGCATCAGACGGCCCGCTGCCCCAGCAGCTGTCTTTGAGTGGTTGAGAAGCACTTCTACGTGGTCACCAACTGAATAATCAGTGGTTTCACCAGGCTGAGTCATGACGTTGCAGACATAAATTTTCTTTGCCCTAGAATTGCGCACGGCCTCAGCAATTCCAGGCACAATTAAATTAGGGACAACTGAGGTATAAAGGCTACCAGGTCCGAGCACGATTAACTCAGCTTCCATAATTGCGGCCACTGCCTCAGGTACGGCAACCGGTTCGGCGGGCTCGCTGAACAGTCGCTTTATGCGCTTATTCGGAGAAGCTGCCCCCTCTTCCGTTATTCGCGACTCGCCTTTGACTATGCTGCCATCTTCAAATTCTGCCATTAAAGTCAAACTATCTAGAGTGGAAGGTAAAACCTGACCACAGCTGTTGAGTACTCGGCTGGCTGTGCGTACAGCCTGAATCATATCGCCATGAGTAACGGCACAAACAGCAGTAATGAATAGATTACCAAAGCTGTGACCTTCAAGACCTTCGCCAGATTCGAAGCGATATCTAAATAGCTCTGTAACCAGCTTGTCTTCATCAGCCAATGCCGTAATGCAGTTGCGAATATCGCCGGGAGGAAGCACTCCAAGCTCTTCTCGCAAGCGCCCAGAGCTGCCACCATCATCACCAACCGTAACAATGGCTGTGATGTTGTAAGTGTGTTTTTTCAGGCCGCGCAAGAGATTTGACAAGCCAGTGCCGCCACCAATAACCACGACTTTGGGTCCCCGGCCAAACTTACGAGCGCGGTAGAGCATATCGGGGATGGACTCACGCTCGGGCAAATAAGCACCGAGAACAAGTTGAGTGATGCGAACAATCGAAACAAATACAGCTACCGAACCAGCTGTAATTAAAATTATGGCATTGAGCTGCTTGTGCATAACTGATGCCAATTCAGCAACAACAGCGCGAATATCTTTCAATGCCCAGATAATCAAGCGAAACATCTTGTCGACAGGGTGCACATCGAGCAAAGTCAACACACCAAATACAATGGCAATGATAGCCAAAACAACAATCCCAAGATAACGCTTTAATCCTGGTAGCATCCAGCTTTGAAAGCGATAGTCTAACGATTTCTTTGGCTTCTTCGGCATCTAGTTCCCTTCTTGAAGGGCTAGTGACTCTTCACTCTGACAGGCACTTGTGATTTGATCAAGCTCGCGGTGAGATAGCGATACTTTATAGTGAGGATAGCTGTCTTTGAGAAACTTAGCCACTTCCTCTGCCACAGCTACAGAGCGGTGCTGACCACCAGTGCAACCTACGGCAATAGTAAAACAATCAATATTGGCTTGATTGAGAAACATCGCCGGTATCACATGTGACACCATCGCTTTGAGGTTGCCCATAAATTCTTGAGCCGAGCTTTGCTCCATAACGTAGTCTTTAACTGGCTGATCTCGGCCGGTAAGCGGCCGCAGCTCTTCCACCCAGAAGGGATTCTTGAGAAAGCGTACGTCCATAACCACATTGGCTTGGGGTGCATCACCTTTTTTAAAGCCGAAAGATAAGACGTTGACAGTGTGATTTACTTGAGTTTTCTTGTTCGGATTCATTTTAGTAGTTTCTTTTGACTGCTCTCTAGCTTCATGCTTTCAAAAGTAGGTAGGGTCTGCGTGAATTCGGCTATTTTAGCCTTGTGCAGTATCACATTATCCGCCATTGCCGAGCAAGCAGCAAATTGATAAGTACCAAGACTAACGGAAAAAATAGCGAAGCCGCAGAAGCGGCAGGTCAAAGGATGGCCGTTATCATCAAAGGCAGGCTTCAAGTCTAAATCTGGAAATTCTTTATTTAGACACTGGATATATTTTGACTTGTTCTGCCGCAGAACCATTCGAGCAGTTAAGCGGGTGAGGTGTTTTAAACCGCCGATATTCTCGCGCAGGCTCCAGAACATTGCTTAAAGCGCTACTGGCTGATTGGCTGTTTGGGTTAGAGAAATAGTCTGTGCCTCTTTCTCCAGCTCTACTTCTCTTTCAAGCTCTGCTACATCGCCTTCACGGAAACCAGCCTTGGTCATCTCTAAGTCGGCCTTCAACTGTGAAACTGCCCGATCTATAAACAATTCGCCATCCAGGTGATCAATTTCATGCTGAATTGCCCGGGAGAGCAAATTGCCATCGGCAGTCAACTTAAGAGTCTGACCTTTAAGATTTTGGAATTTGACCACCACCTTGGCCTGTCATTTCGCCATCTCGTTCGATAATTTCAGGATTAATAAAAACGATCGGTCTCGGGGTCTCTTCTTCGCCGCTGACGTCAATCACCATCATGCGCTTAGAAACGCCGACCTGAGGAGCCGCTAAGCCCACTCCATCGTTCTCGTACATAGTGTCAAGCATGTCTTGCGCGAGTTTGCGCACCGAAGAATCAAAAATTGTGATCTTTTTGGCCTTAGCCTTGAGCACTGCATCAGGGTAGTATCTAATCTTCAGTAATGACATGATTGCTGCCTCTTATGAAAACCGGCCTCCATTGCCGAATTTCTAATATGTACTAAATCTCTCGCACCCGATTACACGGGGCTCTTAGCCGATATTATCACACCATAGCTTAGTTTTTGTAGACTATTTAGATGCCTCTAACACCACTCTACACATATTTCACCCAAATAGCCGCCCCTAAAGGGCCGGCAAGAATGGGCGCAAAGCCCCAACTAGTGATGCTTCTACTCACTTTAAGCCAGTTCTTGGCCACCCCAGTCCAGGCCCAAAGTGATTGGGGTTATGAAGATAAAGGCGCATTGAGCCCTGACAAGGCTAGCCCTCCAGCCTCAACGAGCAAACCTGCGGCGACCGACAAAGTGAAAGTACCAGTTAAACCTCTAGCCCCAGCCAAAACTGCAGTCTTAAAAAAAGCTCAGATTGAGCCAAGCGAACCACTAGTCACCCTCGATGACACCCGCTGTTGGCTTGAAATCTTTGCCCTCTGCGCCTCAAGTCACATTGATGACGACCGCACAGAAGTACTCAATCTAAGTACGCTTTCCACGGATCAAAAGAACCGCCTGACAAAACTAATTGCCAGTAAATTGGCGGCACCGGTTAATAGCTTTGCCGGTGTCGCCCCGCTATGGAAAGCGTTACGACCAAGAATACTGCAAGAGCTAGACGTCAAAGAAAGTTACCGCTTGCTATTTCGCGCCTTGATTCGCCACTATTTGAGCAAAAACAAAGAAACTTCGGCCGACTTGGAACTCTTACAGGACCTGCTCGGTGCAGTTCGTATTGTTGATTTAGGACCACCAGTGCTAACTGAAGATGCTGTGAACGCCTACTCAGACATGACTTGCTTTCTCTATCAGAAGCGAAAACCAGACCGCTCGGTAGACGGTGACGACAATCGCCAGACTTTTGCCTTAGTGATTAAGGATCGCTTTGTCAGAGCCCCTAATCTAGCCGCCAAAACCGCCATGACCAACTTTGATTTAACCTGGGCTTGCTTCCGCTGCCGCTTCTTAGACGTCAATACCGAACAGCAAGAGAAGCTCAGTGCCCTGATGGCCTCTGGTGACAGCAAAAGTAGCGCCCAATTAAAAGCCGAACTGGTTAGCCCCACGATGCTAAAGCTCTTCGCTCTTGGGCCGTGGAGCGAAAAAGCTAAAGAAGTCAAAGAAGTAAAAGCAGAACAGGCAAAGGCAGAAAAATTGGAGATCAAATAGGAAGTCGCCAAGAATCAATGGCATGAACTATCGAGGCTGCAAGCTTCGGCAACCAACCGTAGACAACGGATATACAAGCCAGAAGCCAAAGAATGATTGTGGTTTGAATCGGTCGATCTTTAAGCAAGACTTCTTCCGGGCTGCCAGTATTATTGTCTCGCACAGAGAGCACCTGATAGCGCAAAATGCCATAGAGCACCATTGGTAATGTCACCATCATCCACTGGCCATACTGTGATTGAAAACTATAGAAGGCATAGGCCGTAATTAGACTGGGCACAATAGCCGCTTCCATGCGATCGAGCAGCGCTATAGAATATTTCCCTAGTACTTGGCGATGGCTGCTAGCTTGATCTCCTAGGCTTCTAATCTCTTGTCGTCTTTTTTCTAAGGCAAGGAATAACGCACCGAGCGATGTGCAGAGCAAGAACCAAGCGGAGAGCGGCACATGGGCAGCAGCACCACCAGCCAAAGCACGCAATACAAAACCAGCGGCAATACAGAAGACGTCAAGTATGATGCGCTGCTTTAGCTTCAAGATGTAAGCAGCTTGCAGCAGCAAATAGGCAAGCAAGACAAGACTTAGAGCTGGCCTCGTTAAATATGCGATTGCAAAGCTAGCAAGCAGGGCAAAAGAAGCCACAATAGAAGCAGTTTTGACAGTGACTAGATTAGCGGCAATTGGGCGTTTACACTTTGCGGGATGCTTGCGATCTGCCTCCACGTCAATAATGTCGTTAAAGACGTAGACAGAGCCAGAAATTAAGCAGAGCGCTACGAAACACATTGAAGCATGTAAAAGTGCATCACCGTCCAGCATCCGACCGGCAAACAAAATTGGAGCAAAAGCGATGAAATTCTTAGTCCACTGCCTAGGCCTAAGCAACTTAATCAATATCGCTAAATTTATAGGAGCAGCCCCAGTGGCCTGACTTGAATTCATAGTTACATTATGCCCAAACACCCTACAACTAGTTCACTTCTTCACTTCAGCTGCAAGCCTAGGCCCGAAATCGAGATAAATACCTGCTCGGCACGGGCGGCAAACTTTTGGTTAGCAACACCAAGCAGGTCTCGATAGCTACGAGCCAAATTGTTATCAGGCACAATACCCGAACCAACTTCATTAGTGACAACAATAAATACTAAATCGTCACGCTCATGTATAGCCGTCAAAAGCTCTTCAACCTCGCTCAAAATATTCTCTTCTAGCCCCTTACGCACGCCGCTGCTTTCAATTGTGTAGGGAATTGAGAGCAAAAGATTCGAGACAAAAAGCGACAGACAATCAATCAAACAAAGCGCCTTAGGTGCATTGACTTCGAGTTTCTTAATGGCTTTGGCCAAAAGCAATGGCTCCTCCACTGTCTGCCATTCAGGAGAGCGCCTCTCTACGTGCATCTCTATTCTTTCAACCACTTCGCAATCAGAGGCGACATTGCCCATAGTTGCAAAGTAGACAACCGGTAGTTCACTCTTTCTCGCCATGCACTCGGCCAGATAGGACTTACCAGAACGGGCACCACCAGTAATGAGAGTTAATTTGGCTAGATTTTGCATTGCTATGTACCTTCCAAGCTGTTGCCATAAGCGGCTAAAACCCTTAAGCTATCACAATCGATTAATAATTATGCCACTACTTGCAATACCTGTATAAAAGTGACAGCAGACAGCAAATTTAACGATTTTCGCAGACACACGGCCAATCTGGAAAAGTCAAAGGCTACGGCCGATGATCACCAGAATGGAAACGCTGACAGCATATCAAAGCACACCCTTAAGCTATATAAATCGTTTATGCAATCCTACGTCAAACGCATAAACGACGCTACCTTCAATGTCAACATTGGAGGTGTGCGGATCGGCTCGGCCAAGTACACAAGGCTGGCTCAAATTAACCTTAAAACTAAAGTAATTACCTTTTCTAGATTTGCCATCGAAAACGTACCAGAACGGGGTCGTCGTTACTTAGTTCTGCATGAGCTGGCACATGTACATGAAGCCAGTCACAACCAGCATTTCTGGAACTTAGTCGGCCGGCACGAGCCAGACTATAAAGATATCGGCATCGACTTAGACCGGGCCTTCAAGAAAAATGTACTATCTCACGAACGCTTGATTCGTCGCCTCAGTAAAGGTGACGCGACAAGCAGAGAAGACAATCTAATTTACCAAAATGATAATTTGATTTGGACACCTGATCATGGCTACGTCGCAACAGGCAGTCAAAAGTTCGGCCTTCACAAAGACCCGGTTGAAAGTTTCCTCAAAGGGGTCGATCACCGCTTTGCTGATGAAGCTTTTAGAGCCTATGTCGACTTAAAATTTGAAGAGGACGGCGCCCAATATCTAGACCAAGACCTAAGCCTAGATACTGAAACTGAAATAGAGCAAGAGGAGACAGAGCCTGTCGCTTCAGAGGCCAACAATGAAGAAGAGCAGCAATGCCACTTCTTCGAAGAAGATGACTACGACAGCGATTACAACAATTGCGGCACCATTAGTGGTGGCGAATGTTTAGTTTAGGAGCTTAGCCATTTCGCTACACTTTTTTCGGGCGCGACGCCTGTTTCAAAGAGGATAATTAATTATCAGTTAGAGCCTGCAAACCCAGCATCATTGGCAAGCGCGCTAAAATATTCTAGTTACTACTTATATACAAGAAAAGTGAATCAATGAGCGAGCGCAGGGTTGTTATTACTGGGCTGGGGATGGTAACTCCAGTAGGAATTGGCAAAGACGAATGCTGGGAAGCCCTACTCGCTGGCAAATCCGGCGTCGCACCGCTTACTCTCTTTGACCCCAGTACTGTTGCCTTGGAAATTAAGATCGCTGCGGAAGTTAAAGACTTCAATATCCAAGACTTTTTTCCCGATAAGCGTAAACCCTGTTCGCCATGGCTGCAGCGAAACTAGCTCTTGAAGACGCTAATTTTGATGTCAGAGCCAATAACCCTGAGCGCGTGGCTACTTTCTTGGGAACTGGCGTTGGCGGTTTGATAACCACCACAGCTGACCACATCAAGTTACTTGAAGGTGGTGCAAGAAAACTTGGCTTGCGCTCAGTCATTCGTCTAATGCCCAACGCGCC
This sequence comes from bacterium Ga0077546, assembly GCA_001464165.1. The sequence continues at coordinate 5,478 of LNEX01000515.1, read as the reverse complement.
CTCCGGGCAAGTTGCCATCGAATACGGTGCCAAAGGTCGAGCTAAAGCCGATTCGACAGCATGCGCAAGTGGCCTAGATTCGCTATTTGACGCTTTTATGTATATAAAAGACAACCGGGCGGATGCTGTTATTTCTGGTGGTTGCGAGGCGGCCATAAATGCCTTCAGTATGGCTTCTTTTGGCAATATGATGGCTCTGTCGAAACGAAACGACGACCCCGAAGGAGCCAGTCGCCCGTTTTCTAAGGACCGCGATGGCTTTGTCATTGGCGAAGGCGCAATAGTACTGATTTTAGAAGAGCTAGAACACGCAACAAAACGCGGTGCTAGAATCTACGCCGAGATAGTCGGCGGTGGTGCTACCTGTGATGCCTACCACATAGTTGCCCCCCATGAAACAGGCGAAGGAGCGGCAGCCGCCATGCGAGAAGCAATGCGCGACGCCAAGATTGAACCATCAGACATTGACTACATCAACGCCCATGGCACATCCACCCCGCTCAATGATGAGCGTGAAACAATGGCGATCAAACAAGTATTGGGCGAACACGCCTACAAAATTCCTATCTCCAGCACAAAATCAATGGTCGGGCACTTGCTAGGCGGCGCTGGTGCTATCGGTACTGCAGTGGCAGCACTAAGCATTTACAACCAGAAAGTACATCCAACCATCAATCTCAATAGCCCAGATCCGATCTGCGATCTAGACTATGTGCCACATAAGTGCCGAGATGCCAAAATAAAGTATGCCATGGTCGAGGCCCTCGGCTTTGGTGGCCACAATACTGTTCTTATTCTAAAGGCCTACACAGCCTGATTGATTGGAGCCTGCCGCTTTTTCGGTGGGCCTGGCAGAACAGTTCGCGGCTGCACTAACTGAGGATCAACATTTGGTTGAGCCGCGCTAGAGTGAGCTACAACTGTTTGTGGGACACCGCTATTGGCGGTTTCTCCATCATAATCATCATCGTCATTGTTGGCTAAATTGGCGCCACTGTTGTTGGTCGCACTACCAGTGCTGCCTTGCTCTAATACGTCAGCCTCAGTACGCTCCTCGCCTTCTGTCACCTTTCCACGACCACTGCCACCCTCACTGGCGGTAGCAGCCAAGGAGGTGAACATTTGTTTAGTATCAGAAGAAGATCTCGTGCCTGTTCCTGTCTGATTTACACCTAGGGTACCAGCAGCAGCAGCATTGCTGTAGGTACTCAAACCATTGCTTCGCCCGCTTGCACCAGAATTCAAAAGCGACATCGGACTATTTAATGACATAGCTGGAGCAATTACAAAGGCGTCTCTTGCTGGCTTCTCAAAGCGTGTAGCATCAGGGCGCACCACTGCTGATGCCCTCAAATTAAGCTGTTGCGAGGTCATATAGAACAAATTGCTTAGCTCCGCCGGCACAGCCTCTGCGCCTTTACCAATAAAATGGTCAGCGCCGTAGGCAGCCATTAAGAATCTCTTGTGCTCATAATCAGGATCACTAAGCTTGAGACCAAAGGCACCAATTTCAGGTTTCGGAGCACCTTCTTTGTTAAGAGCAACTGAACGAATGATAGGAGAAAGAGAAAGGTTGGAAACACCATTAGTAGTGGCACGTTGGCGCATTTCAGAAGTAAAAGCATGACGAACTATAGCTTGACCAGTAGTGTTAAAAGTAACGTCAGGCTTGCTAGCAACGGCCTGGGCGCTGACAGCAATAACGTCGTTCTCATCTCTGTTTTCAAGTCTTGCTTCAGGTTTTGCGTCAATTTTTGCTTCTACCTTCGATTCAGCATTACCTTCAACACTCGGTTGAGTTTTGGCATCAGGTGAGAAATTCTCTTGGTCAGCTTCTCGGTTGGCTTCACGTACATCGAGCATACGCCCGCTCACAGCCATTATACCAAGACCAAGAGTCATAGTCGCTCCGCTCAAGGCACGAACTACATTAGGGTTAAATATGGCAGCTCTATTTGCTGCAAAAATATCGTCGCCAGCCGAAAGTGTCCGCATCATACGGCCAGCTTCACCGCCTCCACCAATCAAAGGCACCATATGACCGCGAACAGTAAAGAAGTCTTGGAAAGTTGTTCTAAATCCGTCGGACGTAAGCCCAGCAAAAAGAAGCTTGCCTGCAGCGACAGCATCACCGTTAGCAGCCAACTTGATCAGTGACTTGCTATAAGCAGCAACTTCTAGCTGATTGGCAGCCACCACTAAGTTAGCCTGCGCTTTCTCAAGCTGGAGTGTAATTCTTGCGGTGGTTTCACCGCCCAAGTAACGCAGAGTTTGAATCTCGGCAGCGGTTTGTCGAATTAGCTCTCTTTGCACTGTAGAGCTAGTAGAAACTCCCACTTGGCTCATTAGATTTTCAACATGAGGTAGGCGTTTTTCAATAATACTTTGAGCCAAAACGCCAGCATCACTGACCGACTCGGCAACAACTTTATGGCTCTGCTTAAGGGTATTCAACTCAGCAACGGCTTGGCTGCTCGGCCCTTTAATTCCCTGCAGTTCGCGCTCTATGACAACCAATTGCTGATCCATTTGCTTGAGAGCAATAGACCTTTCTGAGCGTACAGTCAGATTTTCAGCAGCCTTTGTATAATCAACCACAGCCTGCCTAAGCTGTACGTTGCTACTTAGTGAAACTTCTTTCGTCACAGCCTGCTCAAGCCCTTGGGCCGCTTTTACAACTGCTGGGGCATGGGCCTCAAGCTTGACGGTGGCCTGCTCAAGAGCACGTACTTCCAAATTCAGCTTGAGGTTATTGACGCCGGTCTTGAGTTCATCAAGAACCTGCCGACCTTCTATCGACTTGCTCAAAGAACTTTGCAAGCGCGGGTCATCAATTTCGCTGCTGAGTTTTTTCAATGCACTTGCTTGCTGCTCAAAAGTAGTGGCAGCCCTAACTTCAGCAGCCGCTTTTTCAACATTGGCCAAGCGCTGAGTAACAACAGCGTCACCACGCAATGGCGAATTGTCAACGATCCGAGCAGTGACCCCGACCATTTTGTCGGCTTCTCGTACAATTGCTTGAGTACTATTCTCGAAAGCGCGCAATCCTTGCGCTTCAACAGCGGCGCGATCAAGAGCTGCAACAGACTGCTTCAATTCACGGTAGGCAATTGCTTTATCACCGGTGAAGAGCGTAGGCCCTCCAAGTTCATCGATTTTTGCCAGCGATTCTTTGATGCGAGTGACAGCCTGAACGTCATCAACAGCGTTGGTAAGATTTTTAGACTGCCTAGAAATAAAGTCTAAATTCTCAGAAATTTTAGCTTCAACCGTCGACACTGGTTTTACACCAAGATTTGCTCGGGCATTGTCAGCTACGCGCAGGTCATCAGCTATACCGCTAGAAAGCTTCTCTGCCTGAGTGCCGATTTTGCTAGCCTCACGTTCTATGGCTCCTACTGTGGCCTCCACTCTTTGCACACGACTAACTGCAGCCGATCCCTTCTCTAGCTCGGACACCGTAGTTTTTAGTTCTCGAGCGAGATTACGTGCACCACTAGCTTCAATTACGTCAATACGGTTGCGCACAGAACTCATGGCTAAATCAGGATTGGCACCAGACTTAATGGCTTTTAGATCGTCGGCTAGCAGCTTCATCTCAGTGGCGACATTAGGTAGCTTAACTTCAGCTGCAAATGTCGAAGCTAGATTGTCTATTTGCGAAGCAACGACAGTACTGCGCTCGCCAAATTTGGCAACAGTTTCAATGCGCTCTAACGCCAAGGCAGAAGACTCTACCTTAATTGCCGAATTGCCTATATTTGTAGTAGATCCTTTCATATCCTCAAGCAACCGAGCGGCTCTAGGATTTTCTACAAAGAATTGATGATATTCGGGGCGCTCAAATTGTTTAACGAGTTGTTGTATTTCTCTTGCTTTAGCAACCGGCTGCACGGAGGACTCAAGAACTTCATCAATTTGGCGAACAGTGCCATTAAGCCTTTCAACTACCGCGCTATTTTTCGCGCTAGGTGCGGTCTCTCGCAATAGTTGGGCAAAATCACCACTTTGGCGACGCAGGTTCATACCCGAATCTTCCATGAGCTTCAGACTGCGTTCCATTTGACCGATGCCAACGCGCTGAGCTTCGGCTGTAGCGATTGTATTAACGGCCTGCCTAGCTTCCACTATGTTTTTGCCGACTGGCGAATCTAGTACTTCCCTGCCAAGATTTTGCTCAACAGATCGCATGGCTTTGGTTAAGTCATCAACAACCTGAGGCGTTGCACCTTTTTCAGCAATGGTTTTTAGACTGCGTTCAACGGTTTGCAGCGAAACAGCGACTTCATCGCTAACTTTCACACCAGTTTCGGTCAGCTTACCGCCTAAACCTTCAACTTTAGCCAAGCCTTGCTCAGCGGCAATTTGGGTAACTGGACCTTTACGGGCCAAGTCATCGCTCAAATTAGCAGTAATTTCTTGCGCTCGGAAAGCCGTAGTTCCATTTGGTAGAGCTACTCGCTCTAGTGAAACAGCGGCCTCTCGTAAAGAAGTGTTTGTTCCTTTTATATCTTGCAAAAGCTGGGCAGCTTTTGGATTCTCCGCAAAGAATTTAGAAAATTCAGGGCGCTCTAGTTGCTTGATGACCGCTTCTACTTCTCTAACTGTAGTTTGGCTAGAGAGCTTGGGCCCATTCTCAAGAACATCATCCAGTTTCTTAACTGTGACCGCAAGCGTTTCTCCTACAGTTCCCCTGCCGGTAGCAAGGCTGCTTTGCTCAACCACTTCAGCTAACTGGCGCGACTGACTGCGCAATACAAGGCTTTCCCGCTCAACTATCTGAGTAGCAACTCCAGCGTCGAGTTTGACAGAGGGGCTTTCAGCTCTAATAACTGGAGCATCAGCCACTGGCTTAACCGCTGGGGCATCGGCCTTAACTACTGGGGTAGGTGCAACTTCGCCCACTGGCTTAACCGCTGGAGCATTTGGAACTTCGACGACTGGCTTAACCGCTGGAGTAGGTGCAACTTCGCCCACTGCCTTAACCGCTGGGGCATTTGGAACTTCGACGACTGGCTTAACCGCTGGAGTAGGTGCAACTTCGCCCACTGCCTTAACCGCTGGGGCATCTGCCTTAACTACTGGGGTAGGTGCAACTTCGCCCACTGGCTTAACCGCTGGGGCATCTGCCTTGAGTACTGGGGTAGGTGCAACTTCCCCCACTGGCTTAACCGCTGGGGCATCTGCCTTGAGTACTGGGGTAGGTGCAACTTCGCCCACTGGCTTAACCGCTGGGGCATCTGCCTTGAGTACTGGGGTAGGTGCAACTTCGCCCACTGCCTTAACCGCTGGGGCATCTGCCTTAACTACTGGAGTAGGTGCAACTTCGCCCACTGGCTTAACCGCTGGGGCATCTGCCTTAACTACTGGAGTAAGTGCAACTTCGCCCACTGGCTTAACCGCTGGGGCATCTGCCTTAACTACTGGAGTAGGTGCAACTTCGCCCACTGGCTTAACCGCTGGGGCATCTGCCTTAAC
>LNEX01000514.1 GCA_001464165.1 bacterium Ga0077546 | reverse complement strand
AAGCCAAAGTGACGATACTTTTCTATAGTGTTCTCGATCAAATCGACCATCTTCAAAACTGGTTTATTGATGTCCGGAGCTTCAACCAAAAAATCGTCAAAATAATCATCATCGAAAGCATCAAAGATGATCTCTAAATTCAGACTAGCAGCAACTACTGGCAGCTGACTAAATTCACGAGATGTTGGGCTTAAGACCAGAATCTTCTTCATTAGTATTCTTCTTTAGTTCTTGATAAATCGGTCAAAATACAAAGCCACCTGCTTGCCAAATGCTTCGCCTTTCTTGGAATAATTAGCATACATCGAAGGATTAAGTAGTTCAGCCTCTAGCAGCATAGGACTATCGTCTACAGACAAAATATCCACTCGACTAAAATGGGCAGGGTAGCCCATACCTTCATACACTCTCAGTACGCGCTTGGCAAAGTTTATTTCTTGCTCGGTCGGATCGTAAACATCGACAGTTCCGCCCAGCGACTCGTTACAGCGAAACTCACTTTGATTGGCTCGACTCGGCAGCTTGATCACTGCGTGCTGAAACTGATCACCGAGAAAGACTAAACTGCGCTCGCCCTGCCAGATTTCAGGCATGAATTGCTGGGTGAAGAAGGCATCTTCACTACCCTCAATGGAGGTAAGATCTATAGGCTGGTTAGCTAAAAAGATCTCGTTACCGCGCTCGCCGCACAATGGTTTAACCACAAAACGCTCACCTTGACTGAGGCGATCTTTGATATCACACACTTTAAACGAGGGAATTATGCGCACATCTCGCTCTTGCAACTGCCACAAATAACTCTTGTTAAAATTGTGCTTGATAGTACCAATATCATTGATTACTTTAGTGTGAGCGAAGCACTGGAGCATCCTATTGAAGCGAGCGACGTCTCTGTAAAAACCCTCCATTTTATAAACAAAAACCAAATCAAACTCGGACAACGCCACAGGTGCCACAAAAGCAGAATCGTTGTAAGAATACATACGATCAAATTGTGCGCCAGCTGAAGAATCTACCATCGAATCTAACTGCAAGTCTCTCCAGTTGACGAAGTAAACCTGATGACCAAGCTCTTTCAATGATTGTGCGAAATGCAGTGAGTCATACTCATCAACTGCATACTTCAAAGCAAATTCAGTGGCGGTAGACTTCTCTACATCTTCGGCCATGGTGATAAGAAGTCGACTCATTGTTATTCGGCAACGCCATGGGTAGATGGCAAGCACGAAGCCATCTGAGGTGCCACATCTTCGGCTTCGGTTAAGGCCAACTCGACAGCGATGGCCGCTAAAATCTTAAGTGAATCAATAATTGGCACTGAAAGATCACCATCTTTCAAAACCAAGGAAACCTCAGTACAACCAGCGATAATTGCTTGCGCTCCATTTTCAACAAGCTCTTGAGCAGCAAGAAGCAACTCTTCGCGCGGCCCATCGATGAAACCGGCCTTGATACCAACTTCGCCGAATATGGCGTTCATGACTAATGCTTGAAGGGCATCATTTGGCAGCACCGATTTGCAGGCGTTAGCATGAAGAAATCGATCGAATAGACCAGATTTCAAAGTGGCTGTAGAACCTATAACGCCAATCTTCTTGAGAGAAGGATAGTTAGCTGCAATAAACTGAATAGTAATTTGCACCATATCAACTACTGGAATAGAAAGCGCGGCTTGTAGTGGCTCTAAATAGAAGTGAGCTGTAATACAAGGCATGAGCAAGAAGTCCGCCCCAGCGCCTTCTAGAACACGAGCAGTACGCACTAGCTCAGGCAATGGGGAGGCGGCCCCTTCATAGATAGCCTGGCCACGGTTGGGAATTGCCGGATTATTGAAAGTCAAAACAGGAATGTGCTGCTGATCACAAGCCGCTGGCGTCAGGGCAGTAATTAGCTGACACAACAGATTAGTGGCTTCAGGGCCCATGCCACCGATAATACCAATGGTCTTGACTCTCTGCATAGCTACCTTTAAAGTCAGCCCAATTCTAATTTAGGTCATTTCTAGCTCAGACCGCTGGAGTTGATTGAGCGAACGACAAACTAAGTTTATGGCATAACTGGCACCTTTGGTAGAGTTTTTTTGCCAATTTCCGCACCGAAGACCTTAGCAGCAGCGCCGGCCTTAACCACCCCACCGCTTGACTACAAATCACTTCAGATACCAGAGGGTGGCCCAGAGATTACATTCGAAATCGGCTGCTCCCGATCTGTCAAATTAGTCACCACAGCCGAACTTGCTAGCTGCAAATTACTGGGAGTAATAATTATTTCTTCCCCCCATTGACCAGTGCCCACGCCCAGCTCAGACTCAGTCATCAAAGCACTATCAATGATTGTACGAAAGCCGGGAGGCTGCCAGGAAAACGGCGGAATAGAGCCAATCATGTAACCTGTTATCTCGACTACTTTTTCGGAACTAGCCATTTTGATATTGCGCGAACCAAGAGCTTTTTTCAGGTGTCCTGAAATAGCATTTTGGTCACCACCGACCATAATCAAAGCGCACTCGCCCTTGTCGGTTTCAAATATCAAGGTCTTGACCATGGCCCGCTCAGCAAATCCAAGCGCTCTCGCGACATTAGCTGCGCCTTTTTCAGTTTCAGGCGAAAATTGCATACGCCTATAGGCAATATTATGATGTGCCAAGTAAGCGAAAACTGGAAGTTCAGTCATGGAGCCTCTATCTTAACAGTCAATCCATCAAAAATCATCTTGCCTTGGTGTAACACCACGCTCAAAAGGAGTGGTCAAAACCACACTGGTAATTGTTTTCTTCACACCCTTAACGCCGCGAATATTATCAAGAAAAGCCGAAAGTGCAGCCGTATCAGCAGTGCGCACCTTAAGCAATACACATTCTTCTCCGGCGACAATATAGTATTCCTCGACTTCAGGAAAGGCCATTAAACTCTGAGCCAGACCACTGGCCGGAATAGCTTCAATGGTGACACGCACAAAGGCACAAAGCTTGAGCCCAAGAAGCTGAGGGTCAATATCAATTGTATAACCGCGAATGACACCAATTTGCTCCAACTTCTTCACCCGAGCATGCACCGATGGCGGAGAAAGATTGAGAATTTCGGCCAAATCAGAATACTTTTTCTTGGCGTCTTTTTTCAGCAAACCTAATAGCTTTTCGTCAATGTCATCCATGCAACTAACCTTTTGGCCAATAGTAACTAATTCTATTCAGACTCTTACTGAATTAGTCGTTTAGACATTATCATTGTACCTAGTTAGGGCAACTTCATCAAATGCCAAATTTGATTAGGCTGCCAAAGACTAATGAGTTGCTACTCAGAAAGGCCAGAAAAGCAATCAGAGTAGCACTGCCATGGAAACCGAGGTGCCAAATGTTCAATATAGATTTTAAGTCTGACAGCGCAAAGCTAGTAGCTGCTTTTCTAGCGGTCTATCTAATCTGGGGCTCCACCTATCTAGCCATTCGCTTTGGTCTAGAAAGCCTGCCACCATTCCTTATGTCTGGCTCACGATATCTAATTGCTGGCGCCCTCATCTATTTATATGCCTGGAAAACTGGAGCTGGACATCCTAGCCGTGCTCAGTGGATTAGAGCAACCATTATTGGTGTGCTGCTCTTTGTCATTGGTAATGGTGGCATTGTACTGGCTGCTCAATCTATCCCCTCAGGCTTGGTATCGCTTATGGTGGCGACAGTGCCAATATATGTCGTCTTGCTCGATTGGTGGAAAGGTGGAAAAACCCCGAGCTACTTCACCAGCGCCGGTCTGGTTGTAGGTGTGCTTGGTATGGTGCTGTTGCTTGGTCCCAGCAAAATCGGAGGGGCGACCAGTGTTGACCCAGTAGGAATAGTTTGGGCTATGCTCGCATCTCTAGCCTGGGCAGTAGGTTCACTCTATGCTCGCCATGCCGATTTGCCAAAATCGCAACTGCAAGCAGCTGGTATGCAAACAGTTACTGCTGGGGCAATCATGATGCTAATATCAACTGGCATCGGGGAAACCAGTAGCTTTAACATTGCTGAAGTCTCGGCCAAATCATGGCTTTCACTGCTCTACCTGATCGTATTTGGTTCAATTGTTGGTTTTACAGCTTACGTATATATGCTCAAAGCAGCTAGCCCAACTCGCGTTTCTACCTATGCCTATGTTAACCCTGTGGTGGCAGTATTTCTTGGCTGGGCACTGGCTGGAGAGGCGGTAACAGCACAAACGATAATGGCTTCAGCAGTAATTCTTTGCGCTGTCTGGTTAATCACCAGACCAAGCAAAATCAAACTTCAACCAGCGACTCTTAGAGCACAAAAATTTGAGTCTAGAAAGCCAGAGCGTAGCTCACTTGCTCAAAAAGTCACCAGCCAAAGATGAGCTCAATTTAGAGTGAGCAAGACGATCAGCCGCTGCCAATGAAGGCTTCCCAAGATTGTCATAACATTTGGCCCGTTGAAAATAACAATTGGCCAGATTAGGCACTTTCATCTCGTCAATATATCCAGGTTTAGTCAAAACTTTGATGGCTTCTGTGCAATTCTGGGCAGCCTCATTCCAGCGCTTTAAATCTTGATAGCAGAGGGCTTGCCCTAGAAGAGCGGTTGGCACAAACTGAGACCGAGAATTCTTCAAAGCAGCATTGTAAATGGCGATCGCCTCAGGATACCTTTTCTCAATGCGCAAAACATTGGCGGCCTTGCTTATATAAAAAGCGCGATAGTGACGGCTATATTTAGCGGCCAAGAGGAAATCTCGCATTGCTTGTTCATAAGACTTCAACGCCATATTACAGTTGGCTCGACACTCATAGCTGTCTCGATTAGGAAATTTGTTGACAACGAGAGTTAAAGTCTTAATCGCTTTAGAGCATTCTTCAACCTTGAGATAGGTTAAACCAACAACGTACAAGCCACTGAGAGCAGCATCATCAAAACTTGTACAGCGGTCAAAATGTTCAACTGCCTCTTCATAACGTTGCTGACACCAAAACGAAAGGCCCCTCCAAAGATTTATAGCATTAGAATTAGCTGGAGTTTCTTTGGCTCTAGCTAAAAGAGCGTCTATTCGCCTAAAGTCTTTAGTTCGCAAAGCGGCATCAAGCTTCTGAATAGGCAGGGTTTTATTGCCTGCAGTAGCAGGAGAACTTATGTAAATTGGGCTGTTCTGATTCGCCAGTTCTTGAGCTTCTGAAATAGACTCGGGCACTTGAATCAGTTGTGCTTGCAACCCAAGCGTCTTATTAGGCGCCGCCTGCCCAGCCAAGGGACAAGGGTTGAAGCAAACAACTAGAAGCAGACAAATACTCTTCGTTATCATTCTTTTCGCGGCTCCCCAGCAGGCCTGCCTGCATTCTTTTTCAAGTAGGTCACCAACGAATCAACCTGCTCTTTAGAAAGCGGGCCGCCAGCGCTATCAAGATAGCCCGGCATAGAAGGGTTTGTCTTGCTACCATGGGCAATTACTTCTCTGGCATGAGCGCTCAAAAGCGGATCTGAATAATCAACCGATTCAATCAGTGGGCCAGAAAGAATTCCACTCTCTTGCTTGCGGTGACACATGGCGCAATCGGCCTCGAATAATTCTTTGCCAAACTGCCCCACCCCTTCGTCAACGTGACAGCGCTTGCAGCGTTCAGCAGTAAAGACTTTAGTGCGGTCTTTGAGCGACATAGTGCCATGAGCATTTTTGACGTCCATAGTAATGAAAAGCCTGCTAATTGGCCGCGCAGGATCGTCAGAATAAACAACCATGTCTTTGGTGACTGGCCCCTGTTTCATGGTCGTATCAACGACAATATCGAGCTTTACCGAGGTCCCTGGCTTAAGCACAGCCCCCTTAAAATTAGTCGCAGTACAGCCGCACTCAGACTTAGCTTCCGTAACCGTGAGCGGAGCCTTTCCGGCATTTGTCACAGTAAACGAGCACGGCACTTCGGCAGCGGCTTCAACCTTGCCCAGATCTACTTTTTCATGATCAAAACGAATTTGTTGTTGGCTCGAAGACGTTTTTTCAAGCGCTGGAGGAGGCGTTGAAGAGCATTCAGACAGAATCCATCCATTTTTCTGGCACCGGTTTTCCTTGGCGGGCTCGATACTCCGGGTTCCACAGCTGGGCATACACCGAAATATCAGCTTGGCTGATTCCGGCCTGGGTTTCGCGCCCTGAGCCGCCTGAATCTTCATGGGCCTCGCAAATGGCATCGTAGCGAAAAGCTAGCTCAGCTAAAATATTAGCAGCGTCAAAGTCACCACGAGCGATGGCACGATCGCGAGCAGAGGCCAGCTCATCTTTAGTTAAACGACCATCAGGCTCACCAGAAGCCGACTCAGCTAAATCAATCTCTTCCCAACTCTTGCGCAGAAAAGGCATGATAACTTCTGTGAGAAATTGATATTCGTCCAAGAACATTTAAGTGACCTCACACCTTCTAGAGCAAAATTCAAAAAGGACACCATATTGATTTTACCCATTCAACACAATCTGCCAAACCCGGCTTGACAAGAGGGCGTTTGTCGCTAAATTTCTAATGAATAAAGAGAAAAAATTTGGCGCCTGGGAGGGTGTAGCTAACCTGAATTTCTGCTAAACTTCTCTCATCGTCAAAAACTTATCCCACAGGTGCATGAAATGGACTCCAAAGCCATACCTTGCCGGGAATCCTTATCTTTCACTATTGTCTGCGACGAACGTTGTTTTGTCGTTAATCGACTGGCAGCCTTGCTCAAGCTGTGGGATCGTTCGCACCTGTTTACCTTTGTCGACCGTGAATCGGTCAGTGAAACAGCTCGCCAACTGATTCAAGACCTTGATCAATCACCGTGGAGCCTCTTTCTCATCGATGACAACAACGAGCGCTGGTACGGCCCAGAAGCTATTCCAATGATATTGAAGAACCTTCGCTTTGGCCGATTCGCTGCGGTTTTATACATTTTGCCAGGCACGATGTGGCTGACCCGCCAGATTTATCAGCTGATTTCACGCACACGTCTGATAATTTCTAGTCAAACAGCGTAGACCAGCTTTTCGAGTTTGGGCATAACCAAGAATCGCTTTTTGGACAACCTAGAGCCTTTCGTATGCTGGAGCTAGTCGTATGTTTGATCCCGCGCCAGAGTTTACAGAGCTAGTAACTGCCGTTCGCCAAACCAAATATTTGGAGAAAGCTCTGCGTCTGCTTGAGACCAAGAACTTCCCCCTAAACTTGATGGAACTAGTTCAGCAAGACGAATTTAGTCACGACATGATTCTGCCTTTTCCGGACCAACAGAATTTTCTCGTGTTGTTCATCACCTGACTAGGGGCATTGACGGCGGTCGCCGTCTGGCCACACAGACCAACAGCCGATGAGCTTCTGCAACACCGCCTTGCTAGCGGCTGGTCGCCAACACCATCAGAAATGGTAGACGGCATGCGCGTACTAGGAAACGCTAGCTGTGCACTGCCGCAGAGAGCAGACTGAAAAATTCTGCCTAAAGCCCCAACTGCTCCAGCACCGGCTGATAACTATTGTGGTCTTGCACATCTGAACCAATCAGTTTAATTTGTAAGCGCTCAGCCAGAGCCTCACTATCAGTGAAAGCTTTGCCTTTGCCGCGACCTATAGCCTCGATCAGCTCCTCTTGCAACAAAACTGGATCTGGCGCACCTTTCGACATGCGGGCATAGGCAAAACTGTCTTCGCCAATTAAAAGCGCATTGGGAGCCAGAGCCTCGACCAGCCACACAGCGCGTTCTAATGGTAGGGGCGAGAAGTCGGCCACAAGATACTCAACCTCATCAGGCAAATTGAGAAAGCGACCTAGAATATCTGAAACATTGAGCTTCCAGTTTGAAAGCACCGACTGCACGGGCTCTTCTCCGCAAAACAAGGGGTTAGTCGGGGGGAAAGCTGCAGCCGGATCAAGAGAAAACTGAGTAGAGAAATGCGGCCCCCGGGCTGGTGCTTCACTCGAAGTCGGCGCCGAGAAGTCATTTGAAGCACTGACAGTGGCCACAGTCTGACTGAGGGCGCCGTCGAGCACCTCGTACATAACCTGGGCCAGGGGTGAAACCTGGTTTAAATCGGTGGCAGCAACCAAAACTAACTTCTTGCGAGTGCGCCTCCGCCAATTGCGAGCCAACACAGCTAGAGCCTCTTCGGTGTCGTCAACAGCTAAAAGGGGAAAGGAAGTGGCGGCAATGGGATAGCTGGGGCGATCCGCGACAATACAGCCGAGGGCCCCAGCAGAGAATGCATCACCAATGAAATCGTGGCCATCGAAGGTTTTGCCCACCAGGGCGACAAACCAAGAGCCCGTTAAATCACTGCGGGTGTCAGTGGCAATCTCGCCGACTTCGTCTGGCACCATACCGACGGCCACTCTAGCGCCCGTAAGCTCGATTATTTCTTCTGCTGAGTAGACTGCCGCCAATGATTTCGGTCTATTCTCCGGGTCGCCTATTAAACGCATTTAAATATAGCATTGCCATGTATTTGACAGGGGCTCGCCAGCCTTCCATAATTCTTCGTATGCTGACAAAAATAAATTCCCCCGTTTCCAAGCTGGTGGAAGCTCTCGACGGCGTCGCCGAAGCTCAAGCCTGGCGAGAACGCCGCCATCTATTAGACACACGCCAACTAACAATTGACGAAATTAGTCTCTGCCTGGCCCTGGCGCACTATTACAAGCATAATCAAGTTCACAAAAAGCCACCACTGACGATACTGGCTGCTAACACTATTGCCACAGTTTTTTACGAAAACTCCACCCGTACCAAAACAAGCTTTGACTTAGCTGCTCGCAAGCTCGGCGCCACAGTAGTCAATCTTGATGTCAACACTTCTTCTGCAGCCAAAGGCGAAACCCTAGAAGACACAGTCCTAAATTTGTGGGCCCTTGGCGTTAACGGCATCATCATGCGTCACAGCCAATCAGGTGCACCAGAAGACTTAGTGCGCGATCTCGGCGATAAATTGCACATCGTCAATGCCGGTGACGGCTGGCATGCCCATCCATCGCAAGGCCTGCTCGATTTGTATACCATCCTCGAAAGCACTGGTCAGTTGCCATCTTTTGGCGCCAACGGCAAATTAGAAAAGCGCTTGACTGAAGCCACACTAACCGGCAAAAAAGTAGCGATAGTCGGCGATATTATTCACTCAAGGGTAGCGCGCTCCAATCTTTGGTTGCTGAAGAAGCTAGGAGCCGAAGTACATCTAGCCGGCCCCCCAGCCCTTCTGCCTGAAACATTTGCCGACGAAGAGTTTGGCGCAGTTGTGCATCACCGCTTAGAGCCAGCCATTAAAGACGCCGACTTCATCATCTGCTTGCGCCTACAGCTAGAGCGCCAAGCGCAAGGCTTGATAGCCAGCCTTGATGAATATCGCAAACAGTTCCGCCTTGATCATAATCGCATTCGCTTAGCTAACAGCAACGTCCGAGTGTTGCACCCTGGGCCGATTAACCGCGGCGTGGAAATAACCAATGAACTAGTAGAAGATGCCATTATTTCTTGCGTTCTCACCCAAGTAGAAAACGGATTACTTTGTCGTATGGCCATTCTCACCTTGCTTTTTTCCACACCAACCGCACCAACTGCGAAAACTCAGGCCTAAATCATGCTGATCAAAAACTGTCAATTAATCGATACCGAGAGCAATGGCGAAAGCAAATCGAAAATAGATATTCGTATAGATAGTGGCAAAATTGTAGAAATTAGTAGCGCTGGCAAAGAGCTAAAGCCACAAAGTGACGAAACTGTCTTCGATGCTGATGGTCTCTGGCTTTTACCAGGCTTTATCGATCTGCACACCCATTTGCGTGACATGGGCCAAACGGCCAAAGAAGACGTAGCATCGGGTACAAAGTCTGCGGCATCAGGCGGCTACACTACTGTTGTAGCCATGGCCAATACCGTGCCGCCCATCGACAACGCCAGAATTTTTTCACAACTTTTGCAGATAATCAAAGAAAAAGCAGTAATAAAAGTCTTGCCAATAGCCTGTGTCACCAAAGGGATGGCTGGCAGCGAACTAACTGAAATGGCCATTCTCAGTGAACTAGGTGCAGTTGGTTTTTCCGATGAGGGCTTGCCGGTGACAAACTTAGCAGTGATGCGTCGCGCTCTAGAACAGGCGAAGGCACTAGGATCTTTCATCGTCAGCCACCCTGAAGACAAAGATCTCTCGGGCACCGGAGCCATGAACGAATCAGCTTATGCCACAGCTAAAGGCCTTCCCGGTGTGCCAACAGCTTCTGAAGCAGCCTGTATTGCTCGCGAAATAGAAGTAGTAAGAATGACTGGTGCTGCTCTGCACTTTGCTCACGTATCAGCTGCCGCCTCAGTAAAACTAATTGAGCGAGACACCACTCCCCACCATTTAACTCTCACCGATAGCGAAATTCCTGGCTACAATGCCAACTACAAGATGAATCCGCCTTTACGCTCAAAGAAAGACCAAAATATTCTTGTAGAAGCACTGAAGAACGGCACATTAGATGCCATAGCCACAGACCACGCTCCTCATACCACCACTGAAAAAGAAATGGGCTTCATCGCTGCCCCATGCGGCATAATTGGTCTAGAAACAGCCTTTGCCTTGTGCCTAGAACGTCTCTCTGATGAGACTCTACCAGCATCTTCGCGCATGACGGTGGCTGAGGTGGTACGAAAATTCACGAGCGATCCCGCTCGCATTTTAGGCCTTGCTGAACCCAAAATTGAACTTGGCGCCGCAGCCGATCTCTCGTTGTTTGACCCAGAGATGAGCTGGACCTACGAGGTCAGCAAAGCCACTTCAAAGAGCAACAACTCACCATTCGATGGCCGCATAATAAAAGGTCGGAACATACTGACATTATGCGACGGCAAAGTGGCACATCAATTCGAGACAGCCACTAGTCGTTGGCTTGCCATTGAAGGCCTGGCTCTAAAATGACAGGCTCAAACAATACCTCTGGCCACACCGCCGGCACTAACAAACCAAGCTCAATGGCAATTTTATGGCACAAAGCCCAGCGTTACTGCATGATTGGATTCTTTAGCGCCATCGCCATTGGTGCCTACCTAACACCACTGCAAAAATATTTCACAATGGGCCGCTACCAGCATTACGGCATCACAATCAGTATTTTTGGCCTAGGCTATCTTCTGCAGACAATCTGGTCCTGGCGCACATTTACAAAATGGGCCAGAATTAGCTATCTTTCGACTGGCATATTTTTTAGCACCGTCGGCATGACCTTCTATACGAACCCCTGGCTAGACAGCCGCATGGCGCTTCAAACCGCCGACAAAGAATTCTGGAAAACAATTTTCATCGGCATCTACATTCTCATCACCATCGCCATTGTCTCTATCTGGCTAAAGTGGATCAAGGAAGAAAAGGGAGCTTAAAATGGCCAAGCTAATACTGCTCGTAGGCGTGCCCGGCTCTGGCAAAACCACCCTGTCTAAGAGAATTGTCGCCAAAGGCTTTCACTATATGAACGCTGATTCCATTCGCCTTGAACTATATGGTGACGAGAAAACCCAAGGTGACCCAGCTGCCGTCTTTGAAATTTTCTTTGAACGGCTAGAAAAAGCAATGGCAGAGAAGCTTAGCATCATCATTGACAACACCAATCTCAACCCCAAACATCGCAAGCAGATTCTCGACCGAGCGGCTACTTTTGCCTACGACGATGTACAGCTCTGGCTATTAGATGTTCCACTGGCCACTTGCCTAGAGCGCAACAGTAAACGCGATCGCGCTGTAGAAGAAGACATAGTCACTAACATGTATCACGAGCTTTATAAGAATGGTCGCCCAAAACGTACAGAAGGCAAAGTTATAGTGATTCGCCCCTCGGCTGACGGCACTGATTATTTGTTCTTTCCACAATCTTGAACCACAGTAAAGCGCAGCAGATGATAAAGTAATAGGTCATTTCATTGAGATAGAAAATTGGGCTCGTCAAACACCCCCGCTAATTCCACGGCACTGCCGCCAATCCGCTCACCAAGGCTGATTTTGCGGCCATTTTTGCCCTCTGACTTTGATCATGTTCACGCCTATTCAAGCGATACTGAAGTCGTCAAGTTCATGCAATGGGGCCCAAATACTGAAGAGCAAACGCGGCAGTTTATGGAAACCTGCTTTGCCAATCAAAAAGAAGAGCCCCGTCTGACCTACGACTTTGCCGTTGTCATGGCTGGCACGGCAGAATTCGTCGGCTCTGTTTCTTTACGTCTTGGCAAGAAAGACTCGTTGATTGGCGACATCGGTTATTGCTACAGCCGCCAAGCTTGGGGCAAAGGCTATGCCTCAGAAGCTGCCGAAGCAGTAATTCGCTTTGGCTTTGAGCAGCTTGGCTTGCAAAAAGTAGGGGCCACTTGTGATCCATTCAACTTTGGCTCTGCCAAAGTTTTGCAAAAAGCAGGCATGAAGCTCGAAGGTTTCCTACGCAAACACATCAACATGAAAGGCCAATGGCGAGACACTTTGCTCTTTGGCTGTGCCAAGCAAGACCTAGAGCAAAATTTAGCCGAGTTGAACTTGCGCCAACGTCGGCTATCTCCGGGTGAACCAAAAGCTCAGCCGCTGAAAGAGTTTGAAGAAGTAACCGTCACTCATTTGACTGAATTATTTGCTAACGGCAGCCTCGATAAAATTTCTATGAAAGCTGGGGCTTTGATTTCGGCTCATACACACGTGCTTGAAGAAAGCGCTTTTATAATTTCAGGAAGATTGCAATCAGGCGAAGATGACCAGCAAAAAATCTACGAACAGGGCAGTATTGTCTATACTCCAGGCGCTGTGAGACAAGGGCCGCACTTAGCTTTGACTGATGTCGAGCTGTTAATCATGCGCAATGGACCAATCGGCGAGTTCGAATAAAAGGGAAGATTTTTTCGAAAAAATCTTCCCTTTTGGAAATGCCTATTGAATCAAAATCCAGTTGCCAAATCTCTATGGCCCTAGCACTCGACCGTCCACATCTAAGTTAGCGTGCGGCTTCTCGGCCAATTCTTTGATGTGAGCTAAACGCTGCTCAATTTTCTTTTTGGCCATGGCGTTGACTATTTTCATGGGCGCTAGCCGACGAAGTTCTAGATGAGTTGTAAGCTCTAATTCAGTAGCAGAATGGCCGGCATCAGAACCATTGTTTACAGGAGTAAAGATCCAAGCGCCTTCCATAACTTTAAACTGATTCGACTTTATAACTTTATAGTCGATACGCTTGTAGGGTATCTCATTCTCGCTTATGACGCAGGTAGTAGTAGCAATGAAAGGCACAATCGTCCACTTCTGCTCAAACACCAATAAATTAGAGTCTTCTTTATGCAGTTTACTGTACACCAGATTCGGTGCTGTCTCCCTTTCCTCATGCACCATTTTCCATACAATTTCTACTGGCGCATTGATTAAAATGCGACCAGAGACATAGTCACCAGGCTTCTTATAGTGAGCCACAGCGCTAGTGTTCTTCAATCTGGAGTTAATTCTAGCCTGGTCTTTTTCATCGACCCGATCAACGATTTCGGGCTTTGCTTTCGAGCGAGCCGACGCTGGCAAAATCACATTAGAGGGGCCGACAATCGAAGGTTCCAACACTAGGAGAACAACACCTACAGACAAAAAGAAACAAATCCTTGCCACTAGCAAAGATGGGCGAGAGAACATTCTTGCCGAGCGCAACTTGATCATTAGGGTCTAGCCTTTCATTGCCCCAACTTTGATCAAGTGCTTTGCCCCTTCGTTAAAGCTCAAAGCCGAGAGCTTGCCTTTGTTTTCAGCCAAGAATTGCTTCACTCGATTGGGTTCACTCTTGCTATATTCACGCAAGGCCCAGCCAATTGCTTTGCGAATGAAAAACTCTTTTTCTGGGGCAAGCTTTCGACAGTAAATGAACAAGTGTTTGAATGAAGTGTTCTTTTTGTGGCCAAGATGGCTTAGCAGTGCCGTCCTCCGAATCCAGAAGTCAGAATCATCGACATAGCCATCAACAATCGGTCTAACATCAGCTTCGTTGGCGAGTAAAACCGGACCAGTTAAATGACTGGCAATCGAGTCTGTATAATCCCACCAGGCGCCCTCCCGCACCATCTGTTCATAAAGAGGCAGAGAATCAATAGTAATAAACTGAGGGAATAGTTCGGCATAATTTATGGCCAAATATTTCTCTTCGCGCTTCGGTTGCTGCCATAAGCTGAGAATATTTTCGTGATATTCGATCAACGAACTTGGCTTAAAATCGCGCTTCAAGTCTTGAATGATCGGCAAGCGATCAGGTTTTTGCACGCCATAGAATGGCATATCAGTCTTCATGTAGGCAGCCATTTCCACTGCTTTTGCAGGGTCGGCTAAACTTGATAGGCGCTCTTGCACGAACAATGCAATCTTATCGTTCAATTTTTCTATCCTCTGGTCAAGGCTGTGATCATCTCAGTTATATCTTTCATCTCTGTGGCCTC
The DNA here is from genome assembly GCA_001464165.1 of bacterium Ga0077546. The sequence goes on along the minus strand of LNEX01000514.1, from coordinate 12,717 downwards.
GCCACTTTGGCTATATTTTGCTATGAGTTCGGCCCTGTTACCACGCTCATAGTCGGCGAAATCAAAGCCCGGAGCTACTGTGGTGCCCATCAATGCATATGTGCCACCGGCCAGCAAGCGCGAACCAAACCAGACACCGGCAGGCAAGACCACCTGTAGCTGTTCTCCAGCAGCAAGGTTCTGGCCGAGCTTAACTACTTTGCTAGAGCCATCTTCAAAGAGCTGCAACATCTCGACAGTATCGCCAAGATAAAAGTGAAATATTTCGTCAGCTGTGAGCCTGTGCATTTCCGAAAAAGTATCAGGTACGAGAAGATAGTAAATTGCAGTAGAAAGAGCGCGCACAGGCTCTCCGGCCACCTTGCTAGAGCGGTAGGTCTCGCGGTAATAACCACCTTCAGGATGGGGTTTGAGATCAAGGGCTGCGATCAAGTCAGAGACTTCATTGGTCATTGTCAAACTTCGGTGCTCCTTCGCTAGTCTTAACATAGGTGCCCAGTAAGGTTACGGCATTACCACAGAAATAAGAGTCATTTCCTGATACTACAACTTTGCCACCACTAAACTTCAGCTCGATTTCACTATCAGCTTCTTTGAAGCGGCCACACTGATCGACCACTTTAATGGTGCCTGCAGCCTGACCACTGTTTCCGCCATTGTTGGCATATATTTGAAATTTGATTTTGCTTCCTGGCAATTGCTCCACAAGCAGCGTCGCACGGATAAATCTATTACCCTTACGTTCATAGGTTCCCGTCAGCCTGCCCAGATTAAGCGGTGTTGCTTTGGTTCTAGAGTCTGTTTTTTTTAGTGCCTTCCAGTCAGCCACTTCCAAGACAATAGGCTTTCCAGCTAGGTTCTTTTTGGCATACTCGTTTATAACTTGCGGCACGTCACTTTTGGCCTTGACGCCGAAGAGATGAATGGTACTGCCATCAACATATCCAGCCAAGAGCTTGCCCGTGGAGTAGTTTAGATAAAAGAGCGACACAATCGAACCAGCCAAACCGCGCACATCACCGGCAATCAATAAATCATCTCCGCGAGAATAACTGTCATCAAGAAGCTGTGTGCGATCCCAATACTCTTCGTCTAGATTACCCATCAAGGCATGAACACTAGCCTTAACCTCAGGGTCTTGCAGAACTGCCCATCTATCACTTTCGTTTCTAAAACGCTCAAAGCGCTTTGGTGAAATAGCTAACGATTGCTTCTGCCCCTGGCTCTTTACGGGAGCACAATTAGCAGGAGCGAAATAAGTTTGAACAGTCACAGATAGTGCAAGCAGGCACACTAGAGCTGGAACGAGTCTAATTTGATTTCGGTACATTGCTTGGTGTCCCTCCTGCTAAAGGATACTCCAAACCCGCCAATCGCAAGTGCTTGGAAATATCAGCTACCTCATATAGTATTAAAAGACAAAAAGCAAAGTCCTGCAATCACCGAAGTGACTACAGAACCTTGCTCCCAACCAATTACTGCTCAACCTTGAAGAGTTTGAGCTTGGTTTTGCTGGGCTTGGCCTTCAGCTCTTTCAGAAGCACCTGGCACAACACCTTGATTGCCGCACTCTGCTTCTCGCGCATCACCACGTTGGCACGAATGCGCTCCATGGTGCGGTTGATGGCAGACTGAGCAATGTGCGACTTGTAGCGGCGGAAGCAGCGCTTCAGCTTGGCTTCAAGCTCGGCCGTGTCAGAATCAACGATGCCACTGTAGAGCACCTTATACACCACCTGAATCGGTGGCGTCTCAGGGGAAATGGTTTCGGGCCACTCCTCCAAGAAGCGCTGCACAGAGCCTTCTGCCGAACGACCCGGGCTGAGGATGATGTTTGCCAACACCATGAAGATGTCAGCCTTCCCGCCCATGCCCGCCTTGCCCGCAGCGCCGTGACGCACATCCAACTGCAACAGATACTGCTGAATGTTGAGCGGCGTGGCATGCTTGGCCTGCATTTGCAGAGCCGAAAACTCTGGCACCACCTTGGCCTGGGCGAAGTGAAGCACCATGGCTGCCTGAGCCGCCTTGAGGGGCTCGACAGCTTCGGCGTTCTTGCGCCAATCGCGGTACAGCACACCGCTGAGCTTGCGCACCAGCGGGTTCAAGTTGAGGTGATAGGGCTTGAAGCCGCTGAAGACCGGCAGCAACTCCTCGCTTGAGGGCGAGAGGTTCCAACCCTGACTATCAGCCAACTCCTGCAGCATTCCCACCACAACCTTGCTCAGAGCCTGGCGGTCTTTGTCGTCGCAAAGACGACTAACCAAATCGAGCCCTTCGATGACGTGATGCCAGCTGAAGGCATCGTTGCGCACAGCAATCTTGAAGAGAAAGCGAACATACTCGCCGGCATCCATCAAGCAAGCGGTGAAGAAGGCCTTGGCATCAGCCACGAGACTAGCCAGCTCAACGCCATGGATGTCCTTGATGTTGTCGGAGAGCAGAGCCAGCAACTCCGGTGCGTAGTGCACGCGGTAGAAGCCAAACCCGCCCGAATTGACCTTGACCATCTTGTATCCAGCGCCAACGTTGAGGCGCTTGGTGCGTTCGAAGAGCACAAACTTGCTCTCGCTCACCGTGCCATCGGCAGCGGTGACAGCCATGGTGATCGGCACCGGCCAGCGTTTGTGGGCCTTGCGACCTTTCTCCAGAAGGAGGAAGGGGCGCTGGGTGAGCACTAGTTCGCCAGGCTTCTTGCCGACAGTGACCATCACCTCAGGGTGACCGACCTGGAAAATCCAGGCTTCCATGATCGAACGAATGGGCAAATCAATCTGATTGGCTTTGCAGGCCGCTTCCAGACTGTTCCACAGGTCGAACGATTCGGTGTTGCCGAAGGCGTGCTTCTTCAGATAAAGGGCGATGCCCTGACGCAGCACTTCCGCACCAATCAGGTTTTCGGTCTGGTAGAGCACCGAGCAACCCTTTTCGTACGAAATCGCATCCACCAAGAGAATGGCATCGCCGGGGCGTTCCACAGTCTCCTCGATGGGGTGCGAAGCGCGCACCGAATCGGTCCAGTATGCCTTGTCGCGACTGTAGCAGAAGCTATCCCAGCAGGCCCATTCGCTGTTGAAAGCATCAGCGGCCTTGTACTGCATGAAGGTGGCGAAACTTTCGTTCAGCCACAGACCGTTCCACCAGCGCATGGTGACCAAGTCACCGAACCACTGATGGGCCAGCTCATGCATGATGATCTGGCAAACATGCTTCTTGTTCTCGTCGCTCGAATTCTCGTCGACCAGCAAGAGGCGCGGCTGAAAGACAATCAGGCCGACATTCTCCATGCCACCCCAAGCAAATTTGGGAATGGCCACCAGGTCAATCTTGTGGCCGAAAGGGTACGGCACTTCGAAATAGCTCTCGAAGTAATCCAAACCAAAAGCGGCAGACTGCTGGGCGAAGGCATGCTGGTCTTGGGTACCGGGAACGGACCAGATCTGCATGCGCTTGCCTTTGACATAGAAAGGAGCGCTGCTGACGAACTCGCCGACGACGAAACAGACCACGTAGGTGCTGATCTTGAGCGTCTCTTCGAACTCGACCACTTTCTTGGTGGGGCAGTCGAGGCTTGCAGTGACACCAACAATGTCGCCATTGCTGAGAGCCACCAGCTCATTTGCCACCACCAGGCGCACCTTGAAGGTGGCCTTGAATTCGGGCTCATCAAAGCAAGGGAAAGCCGAGCGTGCATCAGCTGATTCGAACTGAGTGCAAAGAACGGTGTGAACCTTCTTCTCGGAGTCTTCCCAGGTGTTGGCGAAGAAGCCCTGGCCGTTGTTGCCGTGCTGACCAGCGAACTCAAGTTCGAGCACCCAGGCCGAAGCAGCCAGTGTGCCGGTGAAAGCAATCTCGGCCATTTCCTTATCGGCATCGATGGTGACAGTGCCGTTCAGCAGCGTGCCACTGGCATGCCGGGCCAGAGCTGATGTGATCACCAGATTCTTGGCGTTGATTCTGACGACGCTGGTTGGCTTGAGCACGTCGACATTGATGGCAACGTCGCCATGAAAGATGCGCGACTCTGGACCAGGCGTGATGGTCAAGTCGTAGTGCGAAGGCACCACAGTGCGCGGCAGGCGGTAGACATTGTTTTCCGGGGCGGCAGCTTCGGCCCGGGTGAGAGCCTTGGCGCGGTCACCCTTAGCACAGCACTGTGCGTGGTGGCAGCCTGGTGTAAGCGTGAGATCAGTCATAATTTAGTCCTTCACAGTTAAACGCCAGCTTTGGACAATCGAAATTGAACCAGCGAGCGAGATTGAGCTAGCCATCGAAGACGGCTAGCAGTGATACAGATTTAGATGAAGATTTGGAGAAGCCTTACTCAGCCGAGCAGAGCTTCTCTATGAAGTCGGGTTCTTTGAGGGCGCGCCCGATGATTTTGTCTTTGTCTATGGCAGCTGTCGCACCGGCCGCAATCAACTCGTCGTTGAGTGTGAACAAGCCGCTGGACGCGATAACCTTGAACTTGGCCGAAAGGAGCCGGGCTGAGGCGAGCTTACGCGTCACTTCAATACCAGACATGATGCTCATCTTCAGGCGATAGTCAACAAAGGCAAGGTCAAAATCGCTGACAATGGCCTTCATGGTGAAAACCACTTCCTTGCCATCGGCTGCCATCAAGATCAAGTCTTGGCTGTCTGCCGACAAACGCGCACGCACGAACCACGAGACAGTGACCTTGCTATCTCGGGTCAGACAGATAACCAGCAGTTCGCCCAGGGAGAGGTCGTCCTCAATCAAGAGAACTTTTCTACCTGTTGACGTTAAACTTGCGGCCGTCATCAGGCTTGCGCCTGGTAGATGCGCGCTTGCGCTTCGTTTTTGATTTCGATGCGATAACCCGGTTTGAAAATGTTGGGATCCATGAATTGCACTCCTATTTGCGAGGTTTTCCATCTGGACCAATGGTGAAAGTGCGGTCGCTACTGCCGAAGTCTTGTTCGGCAGCAACGACCAGCACGGTATCACCGGCAGCACCATAAAGAAGGTACTTTCCAGCGAAGCCTAAGGGTTACCCTAGGCCTCTTGGTCAGGCTTCTTCATGCGCGGAGCTGGAATGGTGACCTCGACGGGCACCATCTTCTCAGCTGTTTCAGGCTCAACACGAGGCGCCGGCTGAGCGTCAGGGGCTGGCTGAACAGCCGGGCTGTCAGCATTTTCAGCACCAGCTTCAGCTTTGGCCGGGGCAGCTGTAGCCGGGGCAGCTTTGACCGAAGCCGAAGCTGCAACCGGCTCAGACTCAAGAGGATCAGTAACCCCAAAGAGCGAGTCAAGATCGGCGCCCGACTGACCTACTTGTGGCAAGCGGGGCAGGTTGGCCTGCTGGCGGGCTGCAGCACGGCGAGCCTCTTCCGCCTTCTGGGCGACAATTCTGCTGCGCTTGGCCAGTACATAGGCACTCGGTGGGGTAGCCTTGAGGGCCTCGAACAGCTGCTGACAGACCTTTTCAGCGGCCAGTTGGTGTTCGAGCAGAGGCGTACGCCGACGAGCCCAAACTTTGTCAGACTGATCGAGCACCGGCAGCGACACCACATTGATGTCGATACGGGTCTCATAGTCGCCGATGTCAGCAAAGGACCAGGTGACGATACTGACTTCGACGTAGGTCGACTTGCTGCGGTCGAACTTGGCCTTGCCGCCCAAGACATTCCACCACGGGCTCTTATTGGCCACCTGCCAATACTGCTTGAACACCCGTGTCAGACCAGCGGCATCAGGGTAATAACCAACCGGCGTGACCTTACGCGAGTAAGGCGGAGAGAAGCGACTCCAGTCGCTGAGTTGGGTATCGGTCAAGTCGACCGGGTTGAAGTTGGCCACCGTATTGCAGATTCGCATCATGCCTGATTCGAGAGCTGCCCTGGTGAAGATTTGAGGCACATCAGTGTAGCCGTGACCGACGATGTGCGCGCCGTAGTAACGCCGTTGCGGATCAGCCTTGGCCTGCTCCACAGCAGCTCGCAAACGCTTGATGCGTTGCGCCTTGAGTGGGTCAACGCCTTCGCCATGACTCCACGCGCCAACGTGACCGATAGTGAGGTCAGCGCCGTCGAGGTCGCCGCCGAATTGACCGACACCACCATCATGGCTGTCACTGTGGCTATGGGCCACCATCATTGCTTCGGCTGTAACGTGACCGGCATGGTTGCCGTCGTGGTCCATACCACTGTGAGATGCATGATCATGGCTACTGAAGCCAAGATCGACGCCGTGACCATGGCCTACGCCAAGGTCTCCGCCGCCACCGCCATCATGTCCGTCCATAAGATATCTCCTGTAAGTTGAGGTTAATGCCCTCTTTTGGGGCGAGAAAGTTTGACCTATGTTTTAGTGCAGAAATGAGAAGTTAGAGGTCTAGCGCCTGAGCAAGACCTTGTCACGAGAGTAAAATGGAGACAAGGGGACCTAACATCAAAATGCCAGAATTCATGTCAGAACAAGTGCCAGAACCAACACCGAAGCCAACTCCCAAGCCAAACCTTGAAACCGATCAAGGACAGCTAGCGCTGGCAAAAGATGGCTCCATCGACCTGCTCCCACCGGTGGGTGAAGAGAGGCTGACAAGTTGGCTGCAAGAGTTCTACGGCAAAGAAGTCACTGTCAAAAGTCGCGAATTACTCCGCCACCGCGACCTGTCTTACGTCGAGCGTATTGAACTCGAAGATGCTCTGCCGCAGTCTCTCATTTACAAACTGGTACTGCCCCCTTGGGACGTAGAACAAGACTTGCACGAGCGCATCTTGATTCCTTCAATTTCCAATTCTCCACAACTGTTCATGGCCGCTCACCAGGGTCAGGTGACCGCCATGTTCATGGAGGACTTGGGCCGCGATGCTCTAGACCGAAGTGGGGGCTCTCCTGAGATTGCCCACCGCATTGGCGAAGAGTTGGCAAAGACGCACCGCTCATACTCCTATCGCACAGACGAGCTGATGCAACTTGGAATCTTGCGCTGCCTATCACCCATCGACTATGAAGCTTTTGTCTCCACTTTTGCTGAGAAACTAGCCAACTGGCAGCTAGTCAGCGACGAAGAAAGAGCCCTCCTGCTCAAGTTGGCCAATGTCTTAGCCAAACCTCTTGCTGGAGAGACGATATCGCTAGTTCATGGCGATCTCTATGCAGAAAACATTATCCTTCGCGGACAACGCTTGTTCATCATCGACTGGTCATGGTTTACAGCTCTCGGTGTGCCGCTTATGGATATCGCCACTTTGACAATGGCTCATCACAAAAACGGCGGCTTCGAGCGTTACCGCAACGAGCTGATCGAGTCTTACTGCTTCGAGTCAGGCCGCCAAGAGAAAGATGTAATCGCCACCTTACCCTACGCCGAGGCGCTCAGTCGGGTGCTCTTCCTCGATTGGCTGGTGGAGCGCAAGAGTCGCGGCATTGAAGGAACCACAGTTGGCCCAGTGGACCACCTGATTAAGGCTGTCGTCAATGAGCTAATCTCACGGCTCCACCAGCTAGCTACTTAAGCGAAAACTAAGTCCAGAACTCAGACCTAGGGCTCAGGCGTCCAGGGAGCGAGGCTGGTTCTGGGAAGCCAGGCGGCCAGCCAGCTCCACCAGGGTACGCACACCATAGCCCGTGGCACCGCGCGGGTCTGCGCCCAGCTCGCGGTCACGGAACGCGACACCGGCGATGTCCATGTGGCACCACTTGATCTCTTCACCAGCGAAGGCGCGGAGGAAGTACGCCGCCGTGGTCGAGCCAGGCGCGCCACCGGAGTTCTTCAGGTCGGCCATGTCCGAGCGGTTGGAGTCCTTGAACTCTTCCCACATAGGCACCGGCAACACGCGCTCGTTCTGAGCCGTGGCAGCAGAGAAGACCAGATTGGTGAAGTCGTCGTTGTTGCCAAAGACGCAAGCACCAACGTCACCAGTCATCATCTTGACGGCACCGGTGAGGGTGGCCAGGTCGATGATGGTGGTGTCGCCCTGGCGCTTGGCGTATTCGATGGCGTCGGCCAGAGTGAGGCGGCCTTCGGCGTCGGTGTTGTCGACTTCAACGGTGAGGCCCTTCATCGTCTGCAGAACATCGCCCGGCTTGTAGGAACTGCCGTTGATCATGTTCTCGGTGGCAGCCATGACGCAGCGCACCTTGATATTGAGGCCGAGGGCAGCGATGGCCTGGATGGCAGCCAGAGTGACGGCACCGCCAGACATGTCGCGCTTCATGTGGCGCATGCCATCGGCAGCCTTGATGTCGAGACCGCCGCTGTCGAAGGTGACCGACTTGCCGATCAGGGTCAGGGCGACCGGGTCGCTCTCCTTGCTGCCGGCCGGGCTGTAGACAATGTCGATCAGCCGCGGCTTCTCGTCGGAGCCCTGGGCCACGGCGAGCAGGGCATGGGCGCCCATCTTCTTCAGCTGCTTGTGATCGAACACCTTGATGGAGAGGCAATCGTTGCCAGCCACCACCGACTTGGCCACAGCGGCCATCTTGGTGGGGGTGAGAGTGCCGGCCGGCTCGTTCGAGAGGTCACGAGCGAGGTTGACGGCAGACGCCACCTGGAAGCCAGCCTTGAGACCACGGGCCAACTCGGTGAACGAGTCGAGAGCAGCCACCAGATGCAGCTTCTTGAAGCGCTTCTCGGGTTTGTGGCCGGCCAGCGCCGTCTTCTGGTGGTTGATGACATAGTCGACCATGCCGGCATAGGATGCCAGGGCCTGACCAACGGTGAAGGCATCGCTGCCAGCCACAGCCGCAGGGTCGAGGGCAGTGAACGCCACATGTTCGGCGCCCAGGCCCTTGGCCTTCTTCAGCGCAGCGGTGATGGCCTTGCGGAAACTGGTAATGGTGGCCTTGCCACGAGCGCCAAGACCGAAGAGAACCACCTTGTTGGCACCGAGCTGGGTACCAGCGAAGTGCACCACGGTCTCGCCAACGGCACCCTTGAAGCCCTCCGCTTCAGCCTGATTGGCGGAGCCATTGCCAGTGGCGACAGCCAGCTGGGACAGGGAGGCATCATTGCCAGAAAGAGAGTTGGCAACTTCGCCTTCGAAGCAGCCAACCAGGAGTACATCAGCCTTGACGGCGACGAGACTGTCGACGTTGATAACTTTGAGTTTCATTTTGATCTCCGTGTTTGAATTTATTTCTGGCTCATGCCAGAGGTTAGGCCGCTACTTGAAGCGGCTGGTAGTGCCTTCACGCTTGGGGTCGTAGCCAGGCGGAAGGATGATTTGCGAAACCGGTTTTGCATCGGCAACAACCTTGACGGGTTTGCTCCACAAATCTTTGTTAGGAATGGTGACCGCTCCATCAGCCAGCATGACGACAGTGGAGAGATATCCAATATCGACAACCTTGCCTTTGATTTTGTCCATACCGATCACTTCAATGTTGTCCCCAGGCTGAAAGCGCTTGGTGACATTGAGAAAAATCCCACTGAGCAGGTCGCCAGCCGCACCTTGCAGCGACAGGACAATGGCCGCAGAGAGGATACTGGCACCGAGGAAGAGTTTGCTCAAGATGTCTGGTGCCACCACACTGGCCACCACAAAGACAACCACGAGCCAATAGCCGAGTTGCATTGTGCGCAGCAGCATAGTCTTGCCACGGGGGCTTGCACCGGCACGCTCAAGAGCGCTCTGCAGAGTACTGCGCAGGGGGCGGTAAAACAGATACGAGATAGAGAGAAAGAGCATGCCAATCAGCAAGTCGACACCAATGGGCATGAGTTTGTCCTTGAGGCCAGCCAGGTCGGAGGCCTGGAAGCGCGTCAGCAGTTCACTGGCCAAACCCCCACCTTGGGAAAGCAGGCCAAGACATATGAACGCGACAAGGATAGCCACCGTGCGGAGGCTCGTCGTGAATCTGGTGAACATAGGGGCTCCTAGAAAAAGTTTTCGATAGACTTGGCCTTCATTGGCAAAGTCCGCGTGAGATTACTAGTTCGTATCAGCACACTAAATCAGATCAGCACTCAATTCCGACCGCTGTCTCCAAAAGCATGGCTCAACCCTGAAGTGGTTACTTCAGAGAATAAGTTCGCGCTGGAGGACTAGATTAAGAGTTCGGGATTTCTGTGATGAAGGAAAGAGTGAGATATGACTTCATGAGCCTATAGAAAATAGAGAGCGTAAATACAGTGTTCTTGAAAACTATGGCTAAACTCTAATAAGCTCTTGATTATCACTGTTTAAAAGAGAGTAAAAAACTGCCGTTTTTGGCGGTTAGCGCAACTGACTGAGCCTGCTTACAAAACTACCCCTCGCAGCTGCGCCACCTTGACATCTACCAACTCAAAGGCACTTGTTTAGCGCTTCTAATCTGCATTAGACACATCTTTACTTCTAAGCGATGATTTTCTAGTACTGGCTAGGATAGATTCTGCGCGTACCTTTAACTTTCTTCTCGACTTAAGAACCAATAAACACCTTACCTAGACCCGCGCTCATACCTAGAAAAGCCACCCACCTGCGCAGAACCGCACAGGAAAGGCCGTCATAGGGATTGCTCAGGCACTCAGATACGGTATCAGGTCAAGAGTCGAAAGATTCAGAAAACAGAAGGTACAACCATAGCTGTTCTTCTTCACCGCATCCACTGCTCAAGGCTCCCAATCAGAGTCCAAATGAGCATCTTATGCACACCATCAACCAGTTGTCTTACCTCGGTCAAGCCAGGTAGACAGCACGTTCTCGATAGGTAAATTATGACTACTCCCTCTCACCTTTCGGCTCCGGCTCCCCAGCCCAATTCGAAACTGGCAGCGCAAGCCGACCAGGCCCGCTCCCAGCGTGAGCTCGGTGTCGCCCTCGTCTGGATCAACACCGCCGCTCAGCTCGATTCGGCAGACCAGAAGCGCGATACCTCATCGCCGGTCAACTCGCGCCTTCTCGGAGTGATTTTCGACGCCGCTACCTACAGCGAAGACCTCGCCCTCAAGTGCGGCAACTTCACCAACGTCCACGGCCAGTGGCTCAGCCAGATGCGCGAAGCGACAGCAATGCTGCTTGCTCGTCTGACTTCAACCCCGCTGGCTGGCAATGACAGCGATAGCGCCAGCAAGGACAACTCGGCGGCCGTCGACACCATCGCCTTCGTCTCTGGCCACCTCGACACCATGCACCGCCGTTTCGTCACCCACAGCTACGAGGCAGTCAACCTGCCCACGCCGGTGAAGGAAATCAAGCTGTTCGTCGAAACTCTCGCGGTGATTCGCAAGGAAGTTGCCGCTCTGGCACCCAGCGACACTTGCAACGAGCGCACCATCCTGCAGCGCCTGGTCACTCTCAACCACCTGACTGGCAACGCCGACTCGCATGTACTCTGCCGCGCCTTGCGCTTTCTCACCGACTGGGAAGCCGCACTTTTCTACACCGAAGCAGCAGTTCGCTATGCTTCGGACCTGACTGCCAGCGCCGACGGCGCCTATGGCAACGAGGCAGAAGTGGCGCAGTTGCGCAGTCTGCTCAATGACGCGCAAAAAGCCGTGGCTGCCCGCAACTACCACGACACCAAGCGCACCCTGGGCCAGACCAACGCTCTGCTCACGCGCATCGGTGGCTTTCGCAACTAACGCTGAGCGTTAGCGCAGTCTCTAACTGCTGACAGAGAGCGGGTCTCGATTTGAGACCCGCTCTTCCTGTCAGACCGGCTCTTTGCCTGTCTGCTAAAGCGGCAATCTTCCTCTTCTCTAACCAGGAATTTCATTTCACGGACACACACATGGTTTACACAGCTTTGTTAGCACTGACGGCGATAGCCGCGCTGCTGACGATCTACAAGACCTACATGGCTTCTCTACGCAGGCACCATAAAGACGAAATCGCAAAGGTGACGACCTGCGGCTATGTAGCCCCACCTGCCGGTCCGGTCGCTACGGCACGTTTGCTGAAAGTGGCGCGGGCTCTGACCAATATCCAGGTAGGCGCAATTAAATTTGTTGACCGAGAGAACCTCGACAATCTCATCGGCCCCCGCATCATCTCGGCAAATCACCCACACTGGGCTGATGCCGTCATCATGCCCCAACTCATCCTGGGCCCGGCGCGTTACATGGCCACTGACCGTGTGATGACAGCTTTCGGGGGGCTGCTCGGGGTTTGGCTCTCACGTGGTGGCATTTTCACTGCCACCGACAAAATCAGAGATGGTGGTGAACGCACACGTGCAGCTGCTATTGAGATGGTGGTCAACAAAGAGACACTGGTCGTTCTTCCGGAAGGTCTGACCAACTTTTCACCGGCAATGGGCCCGTTCAAAAACGGCGTAGCCATCATCGCCCGCAGCGCCGCAGAGCGTTTAGGCGAAGAAGTCTACGTAGTGCCCAACTACATTCGCTACGGCCGTTACCCCGGGCCATGGCTGGCGAAATTCGATCGCGCTGTGCAGTTCGGCATCGTTCTTTTGGCTTTCCCTTTGTTCAGGAGAAAGGCTGTAGTAGTGACCGGCAAGCCGATCAGCACTAGCGAGCTTTTCACCAAAGCAGACGGAAGTAAGCGAACCGACGACGAAGCGTCAGCCTTTCTGCGTGAACGTATCGCCGCCCTGGACACAGTTTCAGTGAGCGATGCCTTTCGTGTGAAATAGCCAAATTCATCTTGTTTTGCTTGCAGAGAGGAGGCGAACAGTGCATTTCAGACTATGGTCTGGATGCTACTGCTCGACTCCTCTTTTTCCATGGGGGCGGGCAATTCTGTCAACCCCCCTGAAAGCCTCATGATTTAATCTCCTTCTGCGAATTTTTGTACTTTTTCT
>LNEX01000513.1 GCA_001464165.1 bacterium Ga0077546 | reverse complement strand
TCCGCTTTCGATTTACGACAAATTATGGCACCAGTATTTGACAGTCTAGCTAGATTAGTCAGTATTTTAGACATCGGCTTTTCTAAGATATCGATGTTGCACATGCTCAGTGAATTTCTTGTTCTTCTGGCTTGTATTGCCTTTCTCAAGGCCGTTACTTTTGCCCGGGTTGGCTCGGCCCAGCGCTTTTCGAATCTGCGTCTTGGATTTTTTCAGATTGGTTTGGCTATCTCTGTTGCGATTTTGGCCACACTTGCTATTCGTGAACAGCAGGAGGGAGCTTTGGTAGCACTGGGTACACAAAGTGCAACGGGGTTAATGGCTGAAACCCTTGTTTTTCCTGCGGGATCATCGTGTGGAACTATAGCGCCAGAAGGTGCCGAGATCATAAGTCTTCCGCCAAATAATGCATATGCGAAAGACGCTTACGCAAATAATTCTAAAGCTAAACTTCTTCGCCAGGCCACTTGGTCTGAGGTGCACTAATGACTGCTTCTATGTTTGTCTCGTCGTCTGACGAGAATGTTCAGTCGCTACCTCTAAATGCTTATCCACCCAAGCAATATATTGTCGGTCCCTTTTTTGATTTGCTGTTTGTTTGTGGTGGCTTTACTGTTCTTCTGTCACTGCTATATTTCTGGCCGCCTTTGCGCAGTATGTTGGGGCCTTCTGTCGATGAATTTTCAGCATCGCTGCTGTTTGCTGGTACTTACTTATTGTCGCAGCCACACCTTGGTGCTTCGCTGCGGCGGCTTTATGGCGAACCGGAGAACCTGGCAAAGCATCGCCATGTAGCTTTAGCTTTGCCGGTGGTAATGCTCGTTTCTGTGTTGGTTGCTTTTCGATTGCTTGGCCCTAAAGTTACCATGGAGGCGTTGAATAGTGTTTATTTGATTTTGATTGTGCACCATGTCTTAGCCCAAAGCTATGGTATCGCATTGATGTATTGCGGACGCTCCGCTTTTGTTATGCGGGCCGATGAGAAGCAGCTCTTCAAAGATATTTTGTACTTGGCTGTTGCTGTGGCTGTTGTTGCTGGGCTTCATCTACCATTTGTTTTTCTGCAGATTGCCATCGCTGCCCTGTTGGTGCTCGTGCTTTGTTTTTTCAATGCGCAGCTGAGAAGAGCCGCCCTTGGTGAGGTAACAATGCCATTGCCAGCGGTGGCCGTCATGCTTGTTAGTTTAGTGGCTTTGATTCTCAGTCAGGCCGTTGACAATAGTTTCTGGATCTTTGTTCCAGCCTTCTTCCACGCCAGTCAATATTTAGCTGTGGTGGTAGCCTATAGATGGAAAGACTATAGGCTCAGTCAGGCAGCATCTGAGAAAAAGTTGAAGCCAGTTATTGCCTTTGCTGGCGCCGAATTACATCGCGATTTTCTTGTCGGGCTAACACTTTCTGTCGCTATTCCTTGCGCTTTTTTCTTTATCGGGATGCGCGATATTGATCCATTCAAACTGATGTTTCTTCTTGTCAGCCTGCATCACTTCGCCACCGATGCTTGCTTGTGGAAGCTGCGTCAACCCCGGGTTCAAGAGCGTTTAGTGTAGGCTTGGTCAGTTAGTTGGTCGGTTAGTTCGGCTTCTATCGGTGCCATCAATGTGGCGCAGCCGCCCTCGGCCGGCTGGAAGCCAGCGAAGCGATAGCAGAGCTCGCCCTGTTCAGTTACATCAACCTGACATACTCCCAAGGCCGAAAGCCTTTCAAAGGCCCGCTTAGCATCGAGAATACTGAGGCTCGACTCTAGCGCCGCCTCAGCTACCGTAATGACGCCGCCCTTATCTCTAGCGCGTAAAAGCAAGGTTTGCTCTGCGTTAAGCTCTTTCACGGCCTGCCGTTCTTTCAATTGTCCGGTCACCAATGTGAAACCAAGAAAGACAAGACCACTGAGAAAGGCAATCAGCCCGACCTGCGATGGTATTCCGTGCTTGGTAGTGCCGGCAATAATTTCACATATATAGGTTATTACCAGACCACCAGGCACAAGCAAAAGAAAACTGCCGCCCCACATTGCGCAAAGAGAACGAAGTGTCGACAAAGCGACAGAAGCTTTAGTTGTCAATTTGCCAACTCCATATAGCAAAAATGTGAGGTTTGCAGCATTTGAGCACCCGACATAAAACAACTACGGTAGAGCTTCTACGACGCTCTCAGGGTTTGGAGCCATGGCACCAGCACCTATCACTGAATGATGAAAAGTGAGGTAGGCTCTGCCATCAAATATGGTGCGGTCCGTTTGTCTGGAGTGCGACTTTTTGAATGAATCACTGCCAATCCAACTGCGAAAATCAGCCTCGCTGCGCCAGCGGGTCATAACTTGATATTCATTGCCCATTGGCTCAGGCTCACCACCAGGAAATGACTTCGTGCCAGGCTTAAGTATATCGAGACTGACAAAACCAGGTTGGTCTTCCACAACTCGATCTCTTTCAATAAAGAGCTTTTCAAAATCTTCCTCTCGTC
>LNEX01000512.1 GCA_001464165.1 bacterium Ga0077546 | reverse complement strand
ATTATAGCAAATCGCCAAAACCCAGCACATAAGCGAGAAATGGCAAATATCACTTTTCCTTGAGTTTACCTTCTAGTATAGCTTTGGCTATTTCACCTTTGTCGATGCCCCAGAAGCCCCCTGTTGGCCCTCGCGATTCATGATCTAAACTAGAGCGAAATAACAGATCCATTTTGGTTTTGTTGTCTTTGCTGTAAGATTTTGCCTCTATTGGTCCGAAGTGTTTGTCGCTGAACTTCACGAGTTCTCTCACTTCGTCATTGGAGAAGACTAGGGCTCTTGCGTCGGTTATGGCATAAATAGTGTGTAATTCTCTCTTGTAGTAGAAGTAGGGAGTGACCAACATAAACAGGCCAATGCCCACAAAAGGCAGTCCCCAGAGCACAAAGAACCAGCCAGCCATGTTCCGGCTCCTAATGCTGCCAGATATTGCAGCAGCCAGCCAGCAAAGGCTAAATATTGTCCAGACGATGGCGAAAGGGATGAATATGATTTTCGTCATGCCTTCATGACCGGGCTCGGGGGTAGCCACGAAAAGTATTTTTTCTGTGTCTGGTATCTTGTCTTGAGCTCGTTGATGCAGTTCGGCGCTGAGGGTTTGGCTTGGTTCACCAGCGGTAATTTGCAGTGATGGTTTTTCTTGGGCTGCTACCCACCAGCCGGCAAATGGTGTCACCGTGATAACAACACAGGTCAATAGAAATAGGCATAGAATGGCAGGGTTGCTGGCCTGAACAATTGAATGGTTGGATGGTTTCTTGTAGCCCTCATATTGTCTTTTTGTTTTCGTCATTTTTGCTTTTCTCTCTTCTTCTTCTTCTTCTTCTAATTTCTCTTTCTACTTTTACAATGCTCTGTCCTGGGTTAAGGAGGGGTGAAGGAACAATTTAGAAAGACAGAAGTCAGTGCGCACATATTGTTAGATGTGC
Organism: bacterium Ga0077546; assembly: GCA_001464165.1. Next base: position 1,319 of record LNEX01000512.1, on the reverse strand, counting down.
ACACTTTCCTTTCTTTCTCATTACTGCCTGCAGGATTAGAAGCTATTTCAAATCGCTGCGCACAAACTGCTTCTTCCATTCTTTAGCATAGTCTGAGAACATACCCGTTTCGCGCAGTGCTCTCAGGGCTTTGAGTTGCCCTTCAGAAGATTCGATGTCACCTTGATTGACGCCCCGTATAATTTTCGCGGCTTGCCAACCGACTTGTTTCCACAGGGGATAGTGGCCGTTGTCAGCGCCATTTTCGTGGTCGATTATGGCCTGGGTGGCTTTTTCTGGTGTCATATTAATCAAGCGATTGCCGTGATAACCATCGTCGAGGGTTATTAATGCATGCCAGGGGTCTTTTTTGCCGTGCCAAGAGTCAATCATTTTAGGCACTTGGTCAGAGTCTTCGATGGGCAAGCCCATCTTCCCCATTCCTATGCGCACATCAGACCAGAGCCGACACTTCTCGAGCTCAGATAAATCTGGTCTCTTGGCGATACGGTCCATAATTGAGCCAATTTCGCCGAAGCTAATTTTACCGTCTGCGTCGCGGTTGTTGGCGTCGGCCTTGTTGGTGTAGGGCCTGAGCAATTCGCCGGCCATGCCAGCTATTTCTTTTCGGCGCCCCTCGGGTATAGACCTGAAATCAGCTGGTAGCTGAGTGACCAGTTGCGGCGCTCCGGCAGTACCGTCAAAAGCTTTCATTGAATCGGCCGAGTTTTGCGCTAAGTTTATTGTGCGGCGGAAGTCTTCAGGCTTGCTGTAAATAGACTGCGCCAAATCAGCTTTGCCTTGGCCGTCACCAACTTGGCCTCTATCGAGAGCCCGAGCGGAGTTATTCGCGGGTGCGTCGCCTGTTGGTTTGTCGGCCATAGTAAGTGTTTGTCTGTGTTGTTAACCGTCTGGTTAGCTGATGGAATGGCAGCTAGATCTAAATAATTCCCAAAATGCCGCAAAAGTAATCATCGATTTGTTTAAGTTTGTCATTTAGATAACCAGTTTTCTGGCGATTCAATCTCAAGGATTGATTTGGAATTTGGTATCACTTGCGGTTTCGTAATTCTTATGTGTCGCGGCGAACATGCTTTTATAAAGCTATTAATTGCTTTCTCGCTAATCGTGCAGCCATGCAGGTCGATATATTCGAGTTTTGGCAAAGTTGCAAGTATTGGCATTACTTTGTCTGAGTCAACGCTTGCTTCTAGGTTCAAATACCGGAGGTTCTTACAACGAGCAATCAATCGTGCATCATATTCAGACAAGGGCTCACCTAAAGCGTTCAGAGATATTGCCTTTAGTTTGCTGGAGCCCTGTAAAGCAATTAGTAACTT
>LNEX01000511.1 GCA_001464165.1 bacterium Ga0077546 | reverse complement strand
GTCCGTTTTCGTTTACAAAAAGTATGCTGGGAGATGGTTCTTGTTGCTTTATTCGTTGTAGCTAGGTTAGTTCGGCCGTCTATTATTGCTCAGAATCTTGAGCGATTCTCCTAATTAGCTCCTCATAGGGCGGTTTGTCTTTTGTGAGAAGCAGATTGCGGGCGAATTCGAGATCGATTTTGGCTGATCGAACTAGAGTTTTTGCTTTTTCGATCATCTCGATTATTTGCTGTTGTTTGAGGGCGTTTTCGGTAGAAGAAGATTCACTGCTGCAGCTGTTTTTTAATGCCAAAACGCGCCGGTGCATGTTAGCAGCATCTAGATAGAATTTCTGTGCTGCATTTAGTCTGCGATTGGCTAGTTCACCTTGTGCGGCTCGGTTAATTACTAGTCGCTGCAACACTAAAACATCAGTTTTGAACTGATTTGTTCGACTTTCAATTAGATCTTCTTGGGGTAAAGTGCCTGTGTCTAGTTCTTCTTGCATAGTAGCGCTTCGAAAGGCTTCAGTGGCCAATTTTACTTGTAGTACGCTAGTAGCTAATAGCTTGTCTGCTTCTTCATCTTGTGCTTTCAAGAAGGCATCAATGGCGGCGTGTAGTTTCTCTATAGAATAATTGAGACGACTCAATACTTTTGGCGATGCTTGGTTAGGGCAATTGCAGCATGCGGTTTTAAGGTGGAAGGTTGCCTCTATGGTTTTTTTGATTTTCTGCGATTCTTTGCTGGCGTTTTTCCAAACAGAACTTATGTCTACTATCGACTCGTTGTTGTCTATTTCAATCTCTTTTTTCATTAGAAAGAGAAGAAGCAAACCAGCTTCAGCTGTGCGTCTTGACTTGTCTCTTTTGTCCAGCTTTAACAGTTCTATGGTCTCGTTGAACAATTTGACAACTTTTACAAGCTCTAATTTTAAGGCTTCGCTGACAACACAATTGCTGAACTCAATGGCAAGTTTTATTTTTATGATTGCACCAGAAAGCTCTAAGGCGCGATATTCTACCGTGTTCTCGGCAAAGTTTGGCGGACAGCTTTCAAGCTGCTCGCTAATTAACTGTTGCTTTGCTAATTCAAGTCTGAATAGTCCAAATTTTACTCGTCGTAAACTCTCGGCAATGTTGTATTTATTGTCGAACTTGCTATTGACTAAGGCTTCGTTGCAATCTTCCTCTGCCATAAAGATATGCTTTCTAACAAGGGCGCTAAGAGCGTCTTCGCGACCTTGAATAAGTTCATTTACTTGACCAATTGTTCTTACTAGCTGATCTATTTTTGCTTCAGGGCTGCTTCTTTTGAAGCACTCAAGTAGATGTGTTGGTAGCTTGAATGGCATTGCTATTGCTCGTTTTTAGCGACTGCTAACCTGTCTATATCAGTACGCAGGGTTAGGATATTTTGTTCAAGTTGGTATAAGAGCTCAGCAGCTTTACCTTCCCAGGGAATGGCTATCTCACTTAGCTCTATATATTCGCTTTCACCTAGTATATGTTCGATTGCTTCGGCCTCTAGAATTTGTCTTCCAAAATCGGCATAGAGCCAAGCCATCCCAGCTAGGTCGAAACTTTCTTCTGTATTGCCGTCATATAAACTATCTAGCGCAACCTTTAGTTCATTGTTGGCATTTTTAATGCAGTCGGCAATCAATTCATTCTTTCTGTATGTAGTCGCTTTAAAATTGTCGGTAAGTTGCGCCAGAGCCAATTCGACCGTCGCTAGTCTCGCTTTGACTTGATTTTTGCTTGGCTGCTGTTTCGCTTTTGCCACCAATTACACCGTTTTGTTCGGCTCAGAAAGCGTGTAGGTCAAAACCAAGTCATTTTTGGTTTGAGAGTAGGCTTTGTATTTTCCCGCTCCGTTGGCGCCGCTAATGACAATTAAGTCACTGTCTGGGTTTGATTCTAAAATCTCAAACTTACTGGCTTCGAATTTACCGAGATTGGCTTTGTACATTGATTCTTTCGCTGTCCAAATTCTTGTTATTTCGGCATTGAGAGCGGTACTTGGGCATGAAGCTAGATGTTTTAGTTCGGATGGTTGCATAAATGATGAGGCAAAATCGCTATCGCGAGCACTAATAGTTTCGGCGTCTATACCCGGATTACCAGCATTATTGGCATCGACAAAGCTTGCTATGGCAATTCCTTTGCCGTTTGTGTGAGTGATAGAAATGGATACTGGCGGAATCACATTTGATTTTGATTTGTCTCTGATGACGGCATAGGGAGAGCGATCTGGATGGTTGTGTATTTCCACGTCATGAGGGCCGAGGATGCGACCGATGCCGTTTCGCACTAGCATTCTCACCGCATCTTTGGCGGCGATGCGTCCCAGTAACCAGTCGGTTTTGCGCTTCTTCGATTGGCCGGTGCTGCGCCATTGGCTCAGTTCGTTTTTAGTTAGTAGGTAGTCTAGGCACCATTCTAAAATTACATCGTCTTCGCTGAGAACGTCTTGCGAAACTTGCACTATGGCACAGCGCTCGCGCAACTGTTTGCTAAGAAGCTCGGTGGTGAGGATGCTTGTGCCCAAGAAAGACGAAGGCGGATTAGCGACAAAGTTTTGCCAGGTATCGCTTAAAACTACCCGACGGCTATTAATACTGTTGACCCTCAGAGCTACCTGCCCGCCACTGATTACTTCGACCTCGGCTTCTGTGACTCGTTCAGTGAGAGCTGGTAAGGTCGCTGCTACTTCTACTTCAGCGGATAGAGCTGCTGGGTTTAAGTAAAAATCAATAGACTCGATAAAGAATGGCAGTAGCGCTGTGGCTGAGAGATTCTTCTCGTAGAGATAGAAGAGTACAAATTGACTAGAGTTATCTAGCAAAAGTGGATTGATAAGAAAATTGGCTTGGGCGAGATTGGGCATCCAATTGACTGCCGGAGTGGCAGCAGCCTTACCAGCTATGGCTTTATTGCTAACTTGGTCTAGTGATTTAACCGCTTGCATACTGTGGCCGTGGAACATTGCTTTCGGCCCGTAGAGCTGAGAATGTTCTTTGAGATTGCTGACTGGGCCAGACACTGCTAGTTTGCTCTTATATTCTTGCTGTTGGTATTGATTGGCAAATATATAATCAGCCATCATCAGCACCGTTTCTGGACTTTCAACCTCGGTCATTTCTACATGAACTTTGTCATCAAAACCAGTGACCGTCATCTTCAATGCTAGTTCGTTTTGATCGACCACTAGGCGTTTAAAGGCTTTGACTTGCTCAAGTCTGACAATGACTTCATTGTTTGACTGATTATTTATTCTGTTGTGGTGCGCCGTGGCCGCTTCTGCCATGATCTCTAGAGATACCATTAGCGGTACTAAGTGAACTCTGGTATTTTCTACCGCACTGACTATGCCACCTATGGCATGGTCAAGCAAATAGAGGTCTGTATTCAGGTCTAGTGTGAGAAAGAGTTCGGTATTATCCCTACCAGGAAAGACCTGGCAGCGCTTGAGAAAAGGCAAATCTTCAGTCTGCTCAGTGTTATCTGCAAAAGTGTCTACAATGGCGTCCGCGCCTGCTGATATGCCTGTTTGCGGCTCCTCTTGGTTCTCTATGTAAGAGCGCATAACTTGCTCTGAGACAGCGCTGATACGGCTGTAAAACTCGGCGTTGGTGCTGAGGAAGCGCTGCACGACTAAGTCTTGTTCTGCCAGGTCTTGCTCGGGGAGATCCTGTTCTGGCAGATTTGGCTCGGGCGAGTAGTCTTGCTGAGCGCGGGGGAAGTGCACTTCAGGTAGTTTGCTGGTATCAATTTTCAATCCGGCATAGGCCAACAGCAGTGGAGTGCTGCTAGTAACAGCCTTGGCTGTCGGAGTTTGCCAGTTGACTATGGTCGGCTGGCGGCGCTGATAGAGATAGTCAAGTTTTGCTGGTACTTCCTGCACAAATAGTGCGGCCAGAAGATGATGAATTTGGGTCAAGCCTGATTTGGAGGCGAGATTAGTAGCAACTGCTAGATGGTCTTGATTGGGCAATATGCCCGGTATCATCGAACTCAATATGCCACTTGGCCCGACTTCGATAAATTTGCGTACGCCGTGATCGTACATGCCACGAATGGTCTGGCGCAGCGCCACTGGCTTAGTAAAGAGCTCGGTGAAGAAAGTACGGATGCCTTCAATGTCGTCTGGATAGCGCTCGGCAGTTGAACACGACCAGCCAGGAATGGCTAAGGGGCTGATGGCTACTGCACGAACAGCAGCCTCTTTTCCTACCATTACTGCTTTGACCAGCGGTGTGTGGTAAGGAATAGCGATTGGTAAGAGGTGGCAAGGCAGGCGCTGATCGCGCAAGGCATTGTTGAGATTTTCAATTGCTTTGGCACTACCGGTGACTATTGTATGTTCATCGCCTAGGTCGGCACTGAGGTGAACTTCATTGACATCGGCTAAGCTTACTAAGTTCATTACTGTTGCTGCTGGCGCCAAAATTCGCAGGGAGCGCAAGTCGGCCAAGCTTTCAGCCGGAAGTGAGCGGGCTACTTCAGTGCTGACTTCGTAGAATGTTTGTGCCACAGATAGTACATCGACGGAGCCACCAGTGGTGATGGCGGCAAATTCACCGGTGCTGCATCCCATAATGGCGTCAGGCTTAATTTCTAGATGGGCAAGAAATTGACATAGAGCGTATTCTGCCAATAGAACAGCTACTACTGCAAAGTCAGCAGCCGCAAGAGATGGCGAACCGGTTTTTTCTCCGGCGGTAAATGGCTGTGGAAAAATTGACTTGCTTGGTAGCTCGGCAGCACCAGCAGCTAGGGCAATATTATCGACAATTTCAAATACTTCCCTAATCTCAGGGAAGAGCACACAGAGGTCGCCTAGCATATTGGTATAAGCCGAACCTAGACCAGGGTAGATAAATGCTGTTTGGCCGCCAAGCAGTGCTTCTGGAGCGGTGAAGTAAATTCCTTTTTTTGTATCACTAATTTTCGTTGTGGCGCTGTCGCGAATTTGTTCTGCAGCGCTACTTAGGTGCAAAGTTAGCTCATCACTAGACCCGGCCACTAGAGCCAGTCTGTAGCCACTCTGCGGGGCAGAGCCTGATTTGTTGTTGCCTGCGCTGTTACCAGCCCGGTTCCCAGCGCAATTAAGTGTATAGGCCAAGTCTTTCAAGACAATTTTGTTGGAGCTAATTGTCTGGGCTAGGCTGGCGATGGTTTCAAGCAGGCCTTCTCTACTAGTACTAGAGAGCATGAACACTTCGTTTTCCCACTCTTGTATTAGCGAGACTTCTTGTCTGTTCTTTTGGGTTAAGCTATTGCTCTCTTCTAGAATCATGTGGGCATTGATTCCGCCAAAACCAAAGGCACTGACAGCGGCCCGGCGAGGTTGCCCCTTATTGGTCTTGAGCCAAGGGCGGGTTTGTGAGTTTACATAACAGGGGTGCTTGGCCCAGTTAATCTTGCTATTGGGTGTCGTTACGTTCAAGGTTGGTGGCAAAATCTTGTGATGCAGGGCCATAGTGGCTTTTATGATACCGGCTATAGCACTGGCTGATTGCAAGTGGCCGATCATCGACTTGACTGAACCGAGGGCGCACCAAGGCTCGCGTTCTACGGTTGATTGGCTCTGGGCAGGATCTCTAAAAACTTTCTCTACAGCTTGTAGCTCAACTACATCTCCTGCAGGCGTGCCGGTTCCATGAGCTTCTAACAATTCGACAGTGGCTGGTGAAATACCGGCCATGGCGTAGGCATTGCGCATGGCTAGAGCCTCTCCATCAGCAGAGGGAGCAATGACGCTGCCGCCATGACCATCACTTGATGATGCTACGCCGCAAATGGTGGCATAAATTTTGTCGCCATCTGCTTCTGCGTCTTCGAGGCGTTTCAAGCAGATCATGCCTACCCCTTCGCCCAGCATAGTGCCATCTGCACTTTGGTCAAATGGCTTAATGCTATCGCTGTGCGAGAGAGCGCCTAAGCCGCAGAACATCTGGAAAAATACAGCCGATGAGTTGATGTGCACCCCGCCAGCTAGGGCAAAATCGCAGCGCTTGTCTAATAAGTCGTTTACTGCTGTTTCGACTGCCACCATAGATGAGGCACAGGCGGCGTCTACTATGAGGTTGCGGCCACGGAAACCTAGTTTTGCTGCCAGTCTTCCGGCTGTCACGCTGGGCATCGTGCCGGGAATGGTATCTGAGTTTACTGGTTGAAGATTGCTTTGAATTTGTGCAGCTAGTTGCTTCAGTAGCTCGTCATTATGCTCAGGTAGCACAGCTTGCAAGATAGCTGCAATTTCATTGACGGTTTTACATTGCTGAACTAAGTTCAAGCAACCGGCTCCCGGGGCACCTATCCTCCCGATGATAATTTCTGCCCGGTCGCGGTCGAAGGCTCTGGTGAGGTAGCCAGCATCAGCCATAGCGTCTTGAGCCACTTTGAGGGTGAGCATTTGATCTGGGTCACTACCGACCACTGAGCTAGGCATGACGCCATATTTTAGGGGGTCAAACTGGGCAAATTCGGTAATGAAGCCGCCTCGCTTGGCATAGCTCATGCCGAATTTTGTGGCGTCTTTGTCGTAGTAGTCGGCTAGACTCCACTCTTTGTCTGTTACTTCTCTGGTGGCATCAAAACCGCGAACAATATTTGACCAGTAACTGGCTAGATCTGGAGCACCAGGAAAAAGACAGGCCATGCCAATAATGGCAATTTTATTCATCGGGCTAATTCTTGCACCGGCGGTGACGAGGCGAATCTATTAAATGTTTTGCTAGCGATTCCGCCTAGTCCTTCCGCAACAATAGCTAGCTCACCATTTTCGTTGTATATGGCCAGATCGCAGAGCAGGTCTGTGGCAGAAGATGCACCCAGGTAGACTCTAGCTTTGACAGTGCCAAGGCCGATAGGGCGGAAGAGATACATATTGCGGAAGCCGTTTGGCAGAACGGTGACATCTTGGTGATGTCTGGCCCAAACTCCGGCTAGTTGCATAGCGCTATCGAGCAGGAGCGGATCAACTGTCCAAGCGCTTGAGTCGGCGGTGGTGACAAAGTCGAGGGGGGCCGAGCCGGTTATTTCACCAGCAATATCGTTAGTGGCTAAACAAATTATTGAGGCTAATCCTTGGAAGGCCGGACCATGGAAGAGCCAGGTGCCATAGAGATCTTTCGGCTGCGGCAGCTCAGCAGTTGAAGCTGGCAAATCACGCAGATTGAATGTTGATTGAATTGGTGCGGCTAGCTCGGTGGTCCAGATTTCAGGACAGAGGGCTGCTTGCTGCGCAAATTTAGCTTTGCAGCGGAAGTGCGCTTTTCGCGGGCTAGCCGATAAAAGTTGCACAGCAACTGTGTTTTCGTTGTCGCTGTCAATTCCGACTTCAATGATGAAGTCTTTTTCGCTAGTGTGGAAGACAATTCCTGAAGGGATATCTAGGTCTGAAACCTGCACTAGTTGACGGTCAGGATAGACAGCACGAGCTGCTTCAAGCATTAGTTCGAGGGCAATAGCCATAGGTAGAACGGGGATGCCATCAAATTTGTGATCTTGCAGATAGACGTGTTTCTTTGTATCTATTCGAAGCAAGAAAGAAGTGTTGTTCGGGTCTACTTGAGCCGTGTTCAGGAGGATGCCCGCTGGTACTAGAGTGTTTGTGGGCGGCAGTAATGTCAGAGGAAGGTTTTTTGCAGCCAGCTGAGCGCGGACAATTGGTGCTGGTGCGATTGATGCAGCTGAGTTTGTTGATTTTGTCGCTGCGGTTGACACTTTTGTTCCAGGGGCCGCCACGGCGGTAGTCATTTTTGAAGAGGTATCAGTCGGCTTGGGAGAGAGTTTGCCGACCAACATAACTTCTACTTGCTCAGGGCAAGTTTTGCTTACTTCTTCTAAGAAGCAGAGGCTGCCGTCTTCAGGCTGAATCATAGACCAACCGTGGCTAGCAAAGACTGCTTCTAATTCTGGCGGAGCCATTCCGGCTTGCCACGGACCCCACATGAGAGAGGCTACCCGTGCTGTTGTGCGGGCTTTTAGGTTTAGTGCCAGTTTGTTTAAAGCTTCGTTGGCCGAGACGTAATCAGCCTGACCAGAGTTGCCTGTTCTTCCGACAACAGAAGAGAAGAAATACATGAATTGTAGGGTGTCAAAGCGAATTTTCTCAGCTAGTGTAATGGCACCTTTGATTTTTGTGTCATAGACTCGTTGGAACGATTCTAGAAGTTTGTCTTTGATTAGTGCATCTTCAATGATTCCTGCGCCATGTATGACACCATCTATGTTTGAAGTTTCATAGATAGAGTCAATCAACTCACCGAATGCACTAGCATCGGAGATATCGACAGAGTAATACTTTGCTGTGGCGCCGGCTGCTTGCAATGCTTCGAGCGATGAGCGCACCTCGCGCTCGCGCAGTAGATGCTGATAGGCCTGTTCTATTTCTCTAATATTTACTGTCTGGCCAAGTGCTTGGCGTTCATTTATGAGAGCTGCTTTTATATCTTTGGCTGCAGATAAACCAGCAGTGTTAGCCGATTCTGTTTCTTTTGGACGGGGCAAGCGGCCAACAATCACAAATGTTGGTTTGTATTTCTTTGCCAGCTCTAGAGTGACTTTGGCTGTGATGCCGCGGGCTCCGCCTGTCACCAAAACAACAGACGATGAATCTAGTGCTGGCTTTGTGCTGGTCAAAACTGACTGGTATGGAGCTTCTTTAACTACCAAACCAAGGCGCTTGCCGAGAACGAATCCGACTTCGACAATTTCGTCATCGGCAAAGAGCTCAGAAAGGATAGATTTGGCCGCTTCTTCGGCTGTTGTATCTAAGTTCAAGTCGACAACCTTGACGTGCACTTCTGGCATTTCGTGAGCAATAGTTTTTGTCAGACCGACCACGCCGCCCTGATAGGCTAACTGCTGAAGGTTGAGACCTGCTTGCCCTACTCCTGTGAAGTCTCCACCTAGATAGGTGACGTTCACAAACGAAGCATGTCTGCCTGCCTTAGCATGACTCGTGAGGTCGCTTTCGACAGCCTTGGCTAGCAAGAATGTGCTCGACAGTTGGGATAGTTGTGCTATTTGCTGAGATTGTTGTGATGAAGCTTGGCTAGAGATTACATTGCAGATATTTATTACTGCACCAATCGGTCCAAAATTCTCTCTAATCTGTCCTATTACTTGCTTGAAGGCCTGCTCATCTACAAGGCTTTTGCGGTTAATCAGAATATTGTTTTTAGCACCAAGACTCTTGTCTAGCCCATCAAGTAGTGCCGCAATTTGTTTGGCTGGTTCTTGCTGATCGGCAATGATTAGGGTGACAGGGGCTAGGGCTTTTGTTGTTGCTTTAGCTGGTGGTAGCTCCACTGGCATAACTAAACCCCGAGCAACTTTTTCCAGATTGCCTGTTTTGGTTGAGTTCGCTAGTTTAGTTGCTTGCACTCTGCTGTCGGTATTAGTCTCACGGGGGTGGGAAAGGCTGCTCTCGGAAGCTTGAGTAGTTTCTGAGTCTTCTGCTAATTCTGCTTCATCGAGATCGTTGAGAGTGTTAATCCAGTCGACTATCCCTTGCAAGGTTTTGGTTCCAGCAAGCTTTTCAATGCCAGTTTCGAGCTTGGTCTGGGTAGATTCAGGCAGTAATTTTCTGAAGTTATTGAGAATTTCTACCCGCTTAATAGAGTCGATTCCGAGATCTGCTTCTAAGTCTAAAGTTGGGTCTAGCATTGAGCGTGGGTAGCCAGTGCGTTCACTAACGATTTCAAAGAGACTTTCTGCCAGTGCTTCTGCATCTATCTGGTTAGTTTGGGCAGCGGGCGCATCTAAGACTTGGGTAGCGGCGGGGAATGCGCTATCGTCGCCATATTGGTCATTGCCATTGTTGTTGTTGCCGCTGCCGATTGCGCCCTTATAACCACTTGCGCCATTAAGATTTGCAGTTGGGTTGGCACCGTTGCCGCCGTATGAGCCATTGCCATTGTTTCCGGCATCGTATGTGGTGCCAACCCCTGGTTCTAAGGATGGCGAGTCTGTGATTTGCAACATAGGGTTTGCGAGTTGTGCTGTCAGTGCTGGTTGTGACACAGCCATAGAATTTATTGACTGTGGTTGTTGCTGATTGAGTTGCGGCAATTGCGGCTGATAACCATTACCGCGGCCATTGGCTTGCAAATAGGCCAGCATGACATTCTGTTGCGTCTCGAGGAAGCGATTGGTCATCTCCAGCATGCTCTGTTGAAACTCGAGAATTACTTTGTCTACATTTTGATCGGGGCGACCGACTGGTTGTGTCCCGTTCTTTCTGTTATTTGGGTCCATTGCTAGCTGTCCGTTTGTTTGTCTGGCTTTTACATCAGGAGGATGTTGCGTGCTTGCTGTTGTTGTTTTACTTGGAATTGTCGTTTTAATTTGTGCTGTCAGAGGCTGTGGATTGGTCTTGAGAGCGCTTGCGGTCTGTGGCGCTGAAGCCTGTGCTCTAAGGCTCTTCGCTGGTGCTGTAGCACTTGGCTCCCCTTCTTTTATGCGAGCAATGCTAACACTATTGACCTTATATAGAAGCTGCTTGCCGGCAGCCGCAAAGTGACTACGAATTCTTGCTTTGCTGTTAAGCATACGATTCCAGAACAATTTTCCTAGATCTATTTCGGCACCGTTGACAGCTAGTCGACCAAGGGTCGAAAGGAAATGCTCTAAGCTGTTTCTACCGCTGCGCTCGCAGTTGGTTGCTACAAATTCGCGTCCGGCTAGAGAAGCTTCAGTTAGTCCGGTTAATACAGAGCCTGGTCCAACTTCAACAAATAAGCGGGCACCAGCATCGTGCATGGCTCTAAGCTGGTCAACAAACAAAACTGGTTTGAGCGCGTGCTGGCTGAGCTGATCAACTATTTCAGTACTTTCATTACTGTATGGAAGGCTTGTGCTGTTTGAAAATACTGGTATTTTCGGGCTGTGGCACTGTACTGAACGCAATACTTTAGCTAGCTGCTCGTCAGAGCCCGTCATCAGAGGGCTATGGAAGGCCGCTGAAACAGCAATGCGTTTTGCTGCGATTTGCTGTGCCTTGAAGGCTGTTAGCGCCCCTTCTATTGCTTCTTCGGAGCCTGAAATAATTGATTGCGTCGGTGTGTTGATATTGGCTAGGTAGACGCCCGGCATTTGCTTTAATGCTGTTATCACTAGGTCGGGAGCTGCTGAAACGGC
>LNEX01000510.1 GCA_001464165.1 bacterium Ga0077546 | reverse complement strand
CAGGGGTATTGCGATCCCTGGCCCACCATCTTCACTTCCATCGCTGGCGTGACGCCGGTGGCAAAGTAATAGTAGAAAGCGGCACCGTCTAGGTTGCTTACACCTGGCGCCGCCTCGAATTTGTATCCACCGAAAAATGGTAGACGCCAGGCGCTGTTCGGATAGAAATAAGCCTCTTTTGAACGTATCTTAAAAGCAATGGTCCGCGCAGTCACTGCGCCGATATTCGCGGCGTCGGTTAGGATCTTCTTCATCCGTTCATCGGGATTGAATGGCTGCCCTTTGACGATGCCTATCGAGGCGAACAGTCCTAATGTGGTGGGATCAGAGCCCTCCGCTGGCTCCTCCTGGATCACTTGGTTCAAAAGACTCCAGAATGAGTAGTCACCCGGCGCGACGAAGTTCGATGGAATTCCAGAGCCGTTGACGAATTTCATTGGCGGCGGGCTAGCTGCGTCGGCCAAGTGATAGATTCGCAGGTTCTTCTTTACTGAGTCGACTCCTGGTTTGGTTGAGCCGTTGATTACGAAGGCGCGAAATACGAGCCAATTACCAAAGGTGCTAGGCCGCACGACGTTATACCCTGTCGGGATTTCGCCCTTGAATCCAGGCGGCAGCAGGAGGTACTTGCCACCTTCACCCTTATCGGCTCCGGTGATGCCAACGTCGGCCACCCACTTGTACCAGAAGTCGTTGACCAAACCCAGCACCTTGGGCGGAATCTCGACTACTAATGGTCCCTTGCTGGTATCGACCCAGATGAAGTTGTAAATCGTGTTGTCGTTCGCTGTCAGCTCAACTGTCCTGGGATCAACCAGATTCTCCCAGATTATGTTGGTCTGGTTATCGGGTCCGCATTTGCGTATTGATTCGCGCATACCCGCCTGGTTTACGATTGGCAGCGCCAAGAGATAGGCTTGCAGCGCCCGCGAACGATCTAGGTTGTTATAGATCTTGTCAACGGTATCGGCCGACGGGTAGCCATAGTTTAGATTCAGTGTCCCGATCGAAGATTCGATTTTATCAGGGACCGCTACGCCTGGTGCGAAAGGTGTCGTCATCTTGAAATTCTGGGCGGAGGCGCTCGTGGCGAACGCGCTGGCTAAAATCGCACCAAGCAGTGCGTGTCTTGTCATGTTCTAGTCTCCTTCTGCGCCCCAGTCGCTCGTCTTGCCAACATTTCTGGCCCAATATGGTACAGCATCTCTCGACCTGGTTGCCACCATAGAGATGTCAGCACTCCAGCCCCCAGAGAGACTTCCAATCTTGCTGGGGGAATGTCATATCTATGTCTAGGCAGTCGGTCAAGGATATCGGCTAAGATAATGCCATGTTTCAACCGCGCATTATTCACAAGGGCCTCGCGCTAGCATTGATTCCGCTAGCGTTCAACGTCATCTGGATCGCCCTACTTTCTTCATCTCTTTTGCGCGCCGAAGCTCTTATGGCACGCGAGCACAGTCAAACCACAATTCTGACGCATATCAACAAGGCAACGGGCTTAATCTTTAGTTCGTTTGGTCAGTTGGCCAGTTTCGCTTCTAACGGAATTGAAGGTCATCGGGCAAAGGCCGAAGAACTCAACGCCGATGCCCGCAAGGAAATAATCTCCCTGAGCCAATTGGCTCAAGGAGATACCAAATTGCTAAACTTGCTGCACGAGCTGACTGCGACGATTGACGAAGATAGTCAAGCTCTAGAAACTTTAAAGGTACAGCCAGAAGAAGCCAACGTACTTTCAAGAGTCAAGAGGCTAAGAAATCTTGTCAGACAAGCTGGACTTAAGAACACCATCTTAATGTCAATCATGAACGACAAGCAAGCAGAACTTGAGCTAATCAGGCGCAGCGAGGAAGAAGCAGCGGCATATGCGCACGCCGTAGTAGTAGCAGGACTAATCTCAAACTTTGCTTTAGCTCTAGTGCTAATTCTTTTGATCGTAAAAGATGTAACAAGTAGATTGCGCATACTTGTAGAGAATGCTCACTTGTTGCCGAAAAACACAAAGTTAATTCGCCAGGTCGGCGGTCACGACGAATTGAGCGAACTAGACGAAGAAATTCATGCTGCCAGCCGCCAGTTGATTGAATCGGCAGACCATCGCCGCGGGCTAATGCAAATGATGGCACACGATTTAAGAAGCCCGCTGGCAGCATCCATGGTATCACTTGAGATTTTGCAGCAAAATCAAAATGAGCTTACTGCTGCTGGGGAAAAGCAGATTAGGTTAATCGGCAACAATCTAAAGACCTCAGTAGAACTCATCAATGATTTGCTTCTACTTGAGAGTCTTGAAGTAGGACATTTGGCTCTAGATTGTGGACCGGAAAATTTGCGCGAGCTAGTTGAAACTGCGACCAGCACTGTTAGCAGCTTAGCCATGCTCAAGAACATTGAAATCAAAAACGAAGTAGGCAAAGAATACGCAAACATAGACCGCAATCGCATACTGCAAGTAGTAACAAACCTGCTTTCGAATGCCATAAAGTTTTCGCCATCACGAGGGTTGATTAGAGTAGTAAGTACAAAGCATGATGGTGAAATTGAAATAGCTGTTGTGGATAGTGGTCGTGGTCTTGCGCCGGAAGAAAAGGCCAATTTGTTTCAGAAATTTCACCAGACCAATGAAGGTAAAAAGGCTGGCGGCTCTGGACTGGGTCTAGCTATCTCAAAACTCATTATTGAATCACATGGTGGCACAATTGGTGTCAATAGCGAGCCCGGAAAAGGCTCGGAATTTTGGTTTTCAGTTCCAATTGAGCGGCCTTCTAACTATTGATCAGATTCAACCACATAACCTGAGCCTACTACAGTTTTTATAAAATCCTTCTGGTCTATTTTAGAAAGCTTATTTCTCAGATTGCCTATCCAAACTTTGACCGTTTCAGCGGAAGCGTCTGTATCGGAAGGCCATATCGCATTGAACAGCCGCTGGCCGGTGTAAGGTCGATTGGGATGGCGCATAAGAAATTCCAGCAGCAGGGCCTCTTTTGGCGTGAGTTGTATCTGTTTGTTGTTGGCTGTGGCAATTCTCTCGTCTGGCCGAAAATCTAACTGATTGATTTTTAGTGCATTTGTTTGGATCTTAAGTGAGCGCCGCATTACACTGCGCATGCGGGCTAGTAGTTCTCTTATCTCAAACGGCTTCACCAGATAATCGTCGCCGCCTGCATCTAATGCATCTTCCTTCTTACTTATATCGCTTTCTGAGGTAAGAAAAATGACATGGCTCATACCATGTGTCTCACGATACTTGCGGCAGACCGTTAAGCCGTTCATGCCTGGTAGATTCCAGTCGAGCAAAATCAAATCATATTCAAAGGTAGAAAGCAGCTGAATTGCGTCTTCGCCTGTCGTAGCCACTTCAACAGTTAGCTGTTGAGCCAATAAACAGTCTTTTAGAGCTTCGCTTAAAGCCAAATCATCTTCAACAATTAGCACTTTCATATAAACACGACCACAGAGCTGATTCGATATTGTAAGCCTATTAACAAACGATTAGCAAAACGCCCAAATTTCTAGCATCTCTGGCTTTACCTCGATTTTACCCCGGGGCCATTATCTTCATTGCATCCCCACCGGAGCAACGAAGATGGACAGAGTTCGAAATACTGTAACTGTAGACCGGTCCGCTGAGGCATCTGCTGACGCACTATATGAATCGCCCAGCACCATTGAGCAGCGCAATAGAGGGGAGTTAATCAAGGCAAACTCAGCCGTTGATACTCAAGTCTTAGTAAATAGCGGCAAGCTTCCAGTAGTTCAAATTGATAGTGGCTCTGAGCAATTGGCGGAGAAAGCAAAATCATCTTCAGAGCAGAATAGTTGTGATACTACTTACACACATGCAGATTGGGAAGCAGATAAGCTCGCCCTTTCCAAGGCTCTAGAGAAAGCTAATGACGCCCTTGCCAACAAAGATATTCAAGCTTTCAAAGAATTCTTTGGAGACCCTAATTTATCGCCAGAAGTTCGACAGGAGTTCATAAAGAGTAACGGCGCCGTAAAAATACAACGCGCCTTTGGTGAAGATTCAACTTACCATAAACGCAGTGAAGAGCATCAAGACGCCCTCGAATTTCTCTACTACGGCAGAGTTACAGTACCAACTATGATTGAACGGCAGAATGGATTTTGGGGCTTGAGTGATTCCGGTGTGGAAAACGCACTAAAGTCAATGAGCGCTGAGGAGCAAGGTAGGTACAATCGCGGCAAACAACTTGCCAATGATTGGAACCGTGTGTCAGTTGATGAAAGAGAGACTGTCAATTACTTCTACGAAATTTATGGCTCACTCAAAACAGCCTCTGGTTATAGTATGTGGGGCCAAACATCTGCCGATATGGAACAAGTTGCTCGCTGGGAAAGCCTGATAAAACCTCAACTCGTGCATGAATCTGAACCTGTGGATGTTTGTGAACGACAAAAGACTGCTATCAAAGCAAGTCAAAAATATATGTTTGAAGAGCAAGAGCAACTTGATCTGAGAGAACGTGAATGGGAAGAGCGGATTGAGATGCACAAACAAAACCTGCTAGAAAGCATTCCAGAAGCAGTTAATGCTGCAGCTGCTAAAGGCAACAGATATGTGCAAGTGCTTGGCCTGGAAAGAGCTTTTATCTATGACCATTCATACCAACCTGGTTTTAATAGCGACTCCGATACAAAAGAGGATATTCTGCAGGCTCCGCAAAGAGCAGAGTTAAACCAGTTCGAGCAGCAGGTTTATGATCGTATTGCCAGTGAAGGTTTTAAGCCTTCTGTTGAGTTAGTGAGATCTTACTCCAATGAATGGGGATACATGGAAGATGACGGATACTCGAAATGGGTTATAGTCGCTAGATGGTAAGTCAGTTGCTCCAACATCGGTTCTTACTTAGGTGCCGTCACGCCATCGGTATTCACGGCAGTTAGCGTTTGTTTTGAACCCAGGCGGCGCTGGGCGAAGAAATTTACCGCGCTGTTTTTGATGCGGATCAATCTAAATTTTCTAACCTGTTAACAAACACCGAATCTCGAAAGCTATGATTGGTAACCTTCTCGGTTGTCTACTATGTAAGAGCATAGGTTAAAAGCAAAAATTTTAAGACTGTTGTTCTCTAAAGAAAAAGGCAGGCTGAGAGCAGAGAGATTTTGCCAAAATCTCTCTGCTCTAGCTGCTTTAAGTCTGAATGCTACTGCGCTTTTCGCAGTGGCTCGGGTTAGATGTCCTTGGCCTTGCTCTCCATAGAGAACAGGTCTTTTCCGCTTGGTGAGGGCGGCAGTTGCTGACGGCACACCAGCTTGAAGGCCTTGCCGTCGAAGTCATAGGTATTGATGGAGGCCGACGGCACCCCTTCTTTGCCCAGCTGCTCAAGATTTTCACCAGCCCATTGCCATTGGCTTATGCTGACGACAGTTTCGTGAGTGCTGATCAAGACCACCGCTGATGGTGGCAGAACGTCGATGCGTTCTTTCTGGAAGTCGAGAAAACGCGCAGCGACATCGTGCCAGTTTTCGCCTCCTTCGGGGCGATAGTGCACTTTGCCTACTGTGCGCCGCTCTTGCCATTGGGTCGGGAATTTGGCCGCGCGACCCTTTTTGGTGAGGTCGACGAAGATGCCAAAGTCGATTTCGCGCAGGCGCTCATCCAGCACCAGTTCTACTTTCGTCGGCAGCTTGCTCAGGGCGAAGGCGCCGGTTTGAGTGGTGCGCTTGAAGGGCGAACTGAAGCCATGGGTCGGTCTTTCGCTCTCAGGCAGAGAGGCGAAGAAGAGAGCAAGTGCTTCTCCCTGCTCGTCGCCGAGTTGAGAGAGCGGCACCGCTGAGTCGGGCAGAAGCTCGGACGGAACAACCTCGGCATCGGGGTTGTTCATTCGCCAGCGCATGGCAGCGCTTTCACAGTGTCTTAGAACATATATTCGCATGGGTGCTCCATTGTATCGTGTTGGTTTAAGTGCTGGCGCTGCTTTTCGACAAGGCTGCTCGAATGTAGGCGAGAATCTTCTTCTCACCAGATCCGGGCACAAGAATTCTTTTGCTGTTCTTGCCTTTCTTGTCGTTGATGATGTTGGCAGCGAAGCTCTCAAGCTGAGAGAGGAATGTCGTCAGTTGCGGCTGGTTGATGTTTTCAGCGCAGAGGCCGAAGTTGTTGTCTCCGACTGCATGAGCGTTGATCTGTTGCTCGTAGACTGCCAACGGAATCAGGTAGGCCGGAATGCCCAGGTACATTGCTTCCGAAACCAGGGTGTGGCCACCGGTGGTGACAATGCCC
>LNEX01000509.1 GCA_001464165.1 bacterium Ga0077546 | reverse complement strand
AAGAAGGGGTCGTGAGAGCGCAGGCAGCCCTCAGAAAGTTCGTTGAGATAGATGGTCGGCTCTTTGCCTGCTTCTGGATGAAATAGCGACCAGGCCGACGGCATCATCACTTTGGCTTCTCTGACAATGCGGCTACCACCAAGGTCACAAATAGCCAGATAGCGTTGGCGACCGAGGCTACCGACACCAGCTTGCCGCTGAAAATAGGCAGGCTTGGATGCATTGCGCGGCAGGGCTCGAGTGATGACCTCTACCACAGCAGTTGGCACGGGGCGAGAAGTCTTGGCTTGGCTGTCGAGTTTCTTGAAGAAGTCTTGGGTGTCTTTGAGACGACTGCGAGCCATTTTGCCCAGGGTCCGGTTCTTCTCTGCCAAGACGAAAGGGCGCCCCTGCCGAACGAGAGCATCTCTGTAGCCGGCTGTGATGACTTGGCAGGCTTCTTTGAGAGAGAGCGACAGCTTGCCGTCTTCGATAGCAAAAGCCGCAGAGGTAGCCAGTCTGACGAGGTCGTTGGTGAAGGGCAGAGGGTGAGCCTCATCGAAGTCGTTGACACCCCAATTGAGTCTGCCTTCGGCGTCGCGCCACGTGCCAAAGTTCTCGATGTGCAGGTCGCCGGCGGAGAGAACAATTGGTGCCTGCATCAGCTCTGGTAGCGCGCGAGGAAAGAGGTCGGCCCAGCGGTAGAAGGTTCCTCTGAGCAAAATGAAGGGGCTGGTGTGCATCAGCTTGTGCTTCTGAGCAAGGTCGGCCTGCACGATTTCTGTGTGCTCGCTGAACCAGCGCTCATATTCGCGTGTTGCAGTGTGGATATCGGCCATAAGAGGCTCCATTGATGCTAAGCGTTGATGAGATAGGAAGCTAGAGCTGCAACGGTCCTTGTCGAACAGTCTGCGGGACACTCTAGTGCGCGTAGGGGGCTATTGGGTAGTCTGTGGTTCTTGGGTCGTGAAGGTAATTCTGTTTGTTTGTAAAAGAAATGAGGTTTTTAACCTACGCGCCTGCGCAGGAAGGAAACAATTGCAGGTGTATAAATTTCTTGCAATCAGGGGGGCCTGGCGCTGAACATTTAGGGGTAAGGAGGGTTGTCAGGCTGGGGGCGGCTTAGCGCAGCTGTGCACGGCTAGCTCACGGTTTGGTTCTTTTCGCCTGGTTCATGTCGGCGCTAGCTTTGGCTGAGTCGCCAATTTTCAAATAGGCTTTGCCTCGAGCTTCGTAAATCGAAGCTGCCAGCTCTGGTTCTTCAGCGATTGCCGCTGAGTAGTCAGCAATAGCTTTCTTCCAATTTTTAGCTTCGCAGTAAGCATCGCCTCTTTGCTTGAGCATGGTGGCGTCGTCGGGTACTGATTTAAGAATAGAAGAGTAGTCAGTTATGGCATCTTGATTACGTCCCAGCTTTCTTCGAAGCAAGGCTCGCTTCGAGAGAATTTCAAAATTGCTGTTGTCTATTGCCAGTATTTTTGAACACCAAATCTCAGCCTCTGCTGTGCGATTCAAATGCTCAAGAACATTGACTTTGAGCCGGTAGAAGCGCTTCAGCTGAGCTTTGTCTTGGCCAGCCAGTTGAATCACTCGCTCAAAATCTTCCAGGGCCTTCTCAAAGCTGCCCATATCTGAGTAGGCTTGACCGCGATCGTAGTGCAGGTAAAGGTTGTTCTGAGAGAGGGCGATGCAGCCAGTAAAGTCTTTAATTGCTTGGGGATATTTTTTAAGAGCGTGATAGCACTGGGCTCGGCATTCCAGGTAGGTAACATTTTTAGGCTCTTTGGCGATCGAGCGGTCGAGCCAAGGTATGGCTTGCTCAAATTTGCCTTCTAGAATCAGCGGGTAAATGGGTAAGCGGGCAAAGGCCGGATTGTCGTCGTCAATGTAACTGCTCACTGGCGCCGTGCTAAGGCTCACAGCGCATACTGTGAAAATTATTGTGGGCCAAAATAACCATGCCACCATTGCTCGTTACCGCAGTTGAAGATAAACATAGAGTTTAACTGCTTGGTGGCTAAGTTTCTAGGTTTCGCCTCGATGCTGTATTTGATATTGACTGGAGCCAATAAGATACAAAAATGGTTGGTAATACAAAGAGGAAGGCTTATGACTTGAGCATTAGCCTTCCTCCTTGCATGAGGATTAGTGAGAGCCTTCTTTGCCCTTACAGGAGCCTTCTTTGCCTTTACAGGAGCCTTCTTTGCCTTTACAGGAGCCTTCTTTGCCCTTACAGGAACCTTCTTTGCCCTTACAGGAACCTTCTTTGCCCTTGCAGGAGCCTTCTTTACCCTTACAAGAGCCTTCTTTGCCCTTGGCTTTCTTGTCTGATTTATCGTCAGCTAAAAACTGCTCAGCAGTCTCAGCCTGATTTACTTTTAAGAGTGATGGCTTTTCCAAGATTCGCAAGCTTTGGTTAGAGGCGGCATTGGCCGAACCCTGTATGGCCAGCCCTAGGGTTGCTGCTAGTGCTGCGGCTACTTTTGCTTTTGTTTTGTCTTGCATCCGAAAAATCTCCTGTGAAGTGATTGATGTTTCGTAAACCGATGCAATTGCGATTTTATTCCCGCCAGCAAAAACAAATTTTTTGCCGGGGGCAAAGCAAAGTATAGAGAGTTAACGGCGCGTTTGCGCTTCTGCCAGGCAGGACAAATTTGGAAAGGTGATCGATGACTAGCTATAAAAGAACGATGTTTTGGGCCATTACAACTACTATTTGTCTATCTGGCTGTTCAACCCCATCAATTGGAGCTTCGCAAAAGCCAACAGATATGAGCAAAAACAGTGATACCGATAAACCGAAGATTGAATGGAAGAAATTGACAGATAAGGAATGGCGGGCAAGGCTCACTCCTGAACAGTATCGCGTTGCTCGCGAGAAAGGCACTGAGATGGCCTTCACTGGTAAGTACTGGAACAATCATGATAAAGGTAATTATCAATGCGCTGCTTGCGGCGGCACTTTGTTTTCGTCGGCTCAAAAGTTTGATTCAGGCACTGGCTGGCCGAGCTTTACTGATCCAGTCAAAGGCGCCAACCTTGCTGTTGCCTCTGACCGTAGTCTTGGCATGGAGCGCAACGAAGTAATGTGTGCTACCTGTGGCGCGCATTTGGGCCATGTTTTTGATGATGGACCTGGGCCTAGTGGTAAGCGTTATTGCATTAACTCGGCGTCCCTGGCCTTCGATGCTAAAGCCAATGTTCCAGCTGCAGCGGCGAATAAAAGTGATGGAGCTGCAGCCTCTGATAAGAATGCCGATGCTCTCGACTTACCCAAATATTCAGCTATTGAAGATGCAGCAGAGAAGGCTAAAGGCTTGTCTGTGGCCTACTTTGCTGGAGGCTGCTTCTGGGGAGTTGAAGACGCTCTCAAGGAAGTTAAGGGTGTGCACGGCACGGTGGTTGGTTACACCGGCGGTATCACTAAAGATCCAACCTATAGCGATGTCTGCAGTCATTCAACCAAGCATGCCGAGGCTGTCAGAGTAGTTTTTGATCCTAAGGTGATTAGCTATCAGGCTCTGGTCAAAGAGTTTCTCTCTATACATGACCCCACTACTAAAGATCGTCAGGGCCCAGATATTGGTGACCAGTATCGCTCAGCAATTTTTTATGCTGATGAAGCCGATTTGAAGCAGGCCAAAGAAACAATTGCCTCTCTGCAAAGCAAGTTTGACGGCAAGATCGTCACTTCTTTTGAGCCCTTGCAGACTTTCTATACTGCTGAGAGCTATCATCAAGATTACTTTGCCAAGCATCCTGGTCAAGGCTGCCATGTTCCGCGCCGTCATCTGTAATAGCTATGTTTTTTCAAGAAAATGCTTTTCAGAAAAAGACGGTAGAAGGCTGGGTAAGGGCTTATTCACGCGAATTTTATAACTATGCTTTTATGCGCCTGCGTAAGCATGAAGAGGCTGAGGATGTTGTGCAAACCACATTTGTTAGGGCTTTTCGCTCGTTCAGTAGCTTTAAGCAGGGCAGCAATGAAAAAGCCTGGCTTTATGCCATTCTCGGCAATGCTATCAAAGATATAGTGCGCCAAGCTTCTGCTGGACCGCAGTATAAGGCTATTGAAGAAGACGACGATTTAGAAAACCTTCTGGTTGATAGTAGGGAGACACCAGATTTAGTGGCTTCACGCAAAATTGAATATGAACTGCTGGCTACTGGAATTGCCAATTTACCCGAGCATTTTGCTGCTCCTTTGCTTTTGCGAGAAGTGAGCGATATGTCTTACAAAGATATTGCCGATTACTTAAGTGTTCCTGTCGGCACAGTTATGTCTCGTTTGTCACGGGCACGCAAGGCCCTTTTCGATTTGATGACGGGTAGCAACTCTGACGAGCAAACTAATACAAAGCCTGATAAGGCTAGCAAGAAAGAACAATCAAAGAGAGGCCCAAATGAACTGTGAACAAGCCCGAGAGCTGTTAGGGCCAGCTAGTGATAATGAACTTGCTAATGAGTCTGCTGCTATGGTGGCTGGCCATATTAGTAAATGTAATCAATGCCAAAGTGAGTGGGAGCAAATACTTTCTGTCAGGGCTGGTATTGTCGATATTCTGGCTCAGCAAAAACCTAGTGATGATTTTGAGAAGCGCATTATCTCTGCTCTGCACCGCGATCAACAAGCCAGTACAGTGAAGTACATGAACACTTTTTTTATTGGTGCTGCAGCCACTGTGCTTCTTGTTTCTCTAGCGCTAACTTCTCCTTATTTCGCTGGCCGCACTCCACTGCCAGTTCAAAGTCAAAATGCAATTGTCGCTGAGAACTTAGTGGCTAGCATTGGTCATCATTCATCAGGCCCAGAAGACCCTAGCTTTGTAGTTGATTATGTGGGCAAGAAAGATGCTTCTGATTTGGCTGCTAAAGTTGGATTTGCGGTGCAAAAGATCAAGCTAGCCAATTATGGTTTGTATGGTTCTGATATTGTCAAAACCAGTGATGGTAAGACTCTTGTGCGTATGTGTTTCAATAGCAGCGATGGTTCTTCGACTGATTGTATTGATTGCTATCAGGCACCAACTGGTTTGCTTTCATTGCGCAAAACCAGTATGCAGCAAATAACCCTTGAGAATGGTCAGGTTGCGAGCATCGGCAAGTTAGGCAACCAGTCAGCACTGCTGCTTTCAAGCAATGGTGCCGATGTTCTCTATGTTAGCCCGATTGCTTCGGAGAAGTTGATCAAGCTGGTGGCACCAGCGGGTTGATTTTGGTCTCTGATAATATATCTTATGTTTCATTGGTTTTAGAATGGCTCAGGAAGGGCGTTTTAGCTACCTAGTGGGATGAAGGTCGCGGGGATTTTGCTCTTTGTTTCCCTGCCGACCACTAAATGTGGATTAGCTTTATTGCGAATGGTTGAAAAGTAGTAATTG
>LNEX01000508.1 GCA_001464165.1 bacterium Ga0077546 | reverse complement strand
TTTTTGTTATGCGTTGATTTCTTAGGCTAAGAATGTCCACAAAAAATGTTGCGCAAAAATAGACAAAGGTAGTAATATTGAAAAAGTCGTTGGCTGCTGCCACGCCGAACTTTTCTTTTTACTACTCTATATTCTAAACCAGGTTATTGTCCTGGAGGAGCTGCGCATGATCATGAATCTGCCAGCGGCCTATCATACTTTTGATCTGCCCATAGGCAGTTCTCTTGAAGTTGTACAGGTTCGCTATCGTCAACTCGTCAAAAAATATCACCCAGATCGTTTTTCTAGTGCTCAAGACAAAGCTAGTGCAGGAGAGCATTTGAAGCGAATCAATGAAGCAAAAGAGGTAATTCAAAAACATTGGTTTGAGGCCAAAATCAAAGCGTCAGATCCAATACCTTATGGTGCCTATCAGCAGGCTGGGCCAGTCACAACTAAGCCTAAGGCACCCTCGCAAAGCTCACCTCAGACAGCGCCGCAGGCTAGCTCTGCATCCAGACCTAAGGCAAAACCCACGGGTACCCCTCAAAGTCAGCCTCAGGCCCCACCTGTGCAGCCAGTCTGGTGGCAGCAAATATTGCAATTGCTCTTTGCTGAGCTGCAAGATCTCTTCAAGAAATTTGAAAAGAAGGTACCGCTAGATGACGCTCTAGAGCAGCTAGACAAGCCTTTTAAATTCACGAGTGAGACAAAATTGCGGCGCGCTTGGTATGCGGTAGCCATAATTATCATCACTGACTTGGTTTATATCGGCTACTGCGAAAATATGGAGCGCCGCAAAGCTAGCTCGCTTGAGCCTCAAGGACAAGCGCAACCGCAGGCTCAGGCTCAGACGCGCTACTTGAGAGGTTTAACACCCGTTGCTGAGGTGATACATCACAGTCTGTCGCAACAAGAACAGCAGAAAACCGCTATTTATTTCAAGAGATTAGAGTTGGATGCCGCTGAAAGAGCTATTCGCAAAGACAGCGAGCTGATTGACGAAATCGAGATCAAGCTGTCATCTCACGACTTGGCGAGTGAAACTAGACGCAGTCTTGAGCGCCTGAAAGTATTTCGTGAGCTAGACAAGAAGCAGAAAGAAATTGAACGAGCGTCTATTCTAGAGGAATTGTCTCAGCAAGGTCTATCTAGACAACAACCTAGTTAGCTGCTTGACGTGAAATAATTGCGAGAGTTAACTAAGAAAAGTAAGTAAGAGAACTATTTTCAATGGAAGTGAAGTTGCGCCGGGCGCGCGTAGAAGATGCAACGAAGATCAGAGACTTGCATGTCGCTGCTATTCGCAAAACCTGCGCGCCTGACTACACCCCAGAGCAAATTCTCGCTTGGTCAGCTAATCGCAATGTTGATCGCTACCGCTGGGCCATGGAAGAAGGCGGCGAGACGATGTTTGTAGCCGTTAGTCAAAATAAAATTGTGGGATTCTCTTCTTGCTACGACGATGAAATTTGCTCCGTTTATGTTCATCCCAATTTTACAGCGCGCGGCATTGGAGCCATGCTCTTGCAAGCTGTGGAAGACGAAGTGCAAGGTGCAGGTTGGGAGGAAGCGCATTTAAATGCCACTTTGACAGCCGAGAATTTCTATATCAGATATGGCTGGCAGAACACCGGTGGTCTTAAATCTGAAGAGCGCAATGGTGTTGGTATTCCTTGCATTGGCATGACTAAGCGCTTTGTCTAGAGCCGAGTTATTCCGTTTAGCCTGGTCTATCGTTTGGGCAGTAGTAGAGCAAAATTCTGCCAGTGGGATGAACTGAAATGAATCTTGCCATTAGCTCATCACCGGCGTTAAATTTTAATGGATCTGCTCCATCTAGGAATGCCTCAAATTCGTCTTCTGGTATGACCACAGCATAGCCCTGCAAGTCTCTTTTGATGATCTTGCATATAAGCTTTTTTCCTTGCTTGTAGGGAAAATGCTTGCCAAATCCGAAGCTCATAGTAGACAGCGACCTTATGGGTAGAGTAGCCATTCTCAACTATTCTATTTCATCATTATTGCATCAGCTATTGCGGCGGCTCTGTTTCGATTTGCTTAATATTATATGCCATAGTTAAGGATGGCCTTTTTAAAAGGTTTCTTTAAAATTCCGCTAGATGCCTCTAGATGTCTTTAAGCGGTATCGAGAAAGTCCGTGACAAGCAACCGGAGTGGGCTAATGCCCACTCCGGTTTGTCGTTCTTGTCTTCAGGTTGGCTCAATCACAGCGCTTGGATGAAGCACTTCACCCAGGCCACAATCTTGTTGGCGCAGAAGTCGCCGGGGCAAAGTCCTGCTTGCAGCGGGCCACCTTCAGTATCAAAGTATGGTTCTTCGAACTCTGCCAGGTACTCGCTATTTTGCCAATGCTCTTCGCTGCTGGCGATTTGCATGGCAATCTTGCTTCCGCGAGCGCGGAAGTAGACGTACTGCCCTTGCTTCAGTTCGCCAACGAACTGCACTGGCACGGCTCCGAAAGGTCCTTGCCAGTGTTGGAACAGGCCTGAGTCATGCAGAATTTCTTGGGCCGATCGCAGATTACCGTCACTCATATCTTCGTTCTCCTGATTAGTCCAGCTTAAGAAATGGGCTGCGGCCCAATCCTCTTGCTGGTGGGTTGAAAGATTCGATAGTTGGACTTTGTTTGAGAGAAACAATTTTTTTCAACCCTTCGCCAACAATGGCATCTGGGTCGTCTTTGGCTAGCACTGCTTTGGCCTCATCGCTGAGGGTCAAATAGAGGTCTGTAGTATCGTAGGAGCCGTTGTCCTGGCTGCTGTAAGCCTCGAGGCTGCCATCGATTTTGTAGGCCTTGTCGGTGTGCGGCAGCCAGCCAGACGATTTGAAAGTGCGCACCGACTTGAGATCCTTTCCTCCTGGATAAAAGGCGATTACTCGTCGATTGCCAGCCGCATCGGCTCTCAGCTCCTCGACTTCAGCTAGATAGTAGCCCTCGCTGACAAGGCCTTGTTGGTCAGCTGGCAAGTCTTTGGGGAGGTTCTTCCACTCTTGCTTGCAGCTCTTGTTGCCGGCGCTGTCGTAATGAGTGACTACCATGTTGTCGTTGTACGACTTCTGGCATTCGTAGACAGGCTTTCCATTCTCGTAAACTGTTCTTGTTGTGCGTGAATACTCACTTTTGACAGTTTCAGAAATTAGATCACCGCCACTTTGCCAGATAATCACTGTCTCGACGCGGTCCCCCTCGTAGACAAACGAGATTGTGCGTCCGCCACTTTTGCCGAAGAGATCGCGGCGAACTCGGTTATTCCCTTCTTTGGTTAGGCTCGACTGCAGTCGGCCTTGACCGTCGAAAACATTTTCTCCAATCAGTTCTCCGTTCTTGTGAGCGTATTTTCTGATGGCCTCAAGGTTGCTTGATGGTCCGTAAACGTTTACCACTAGGTCTCCGCTTTTAAGGCGGGTGGCTGTCTCTCGGATTGTCTGGTCGGCGTCTAAAACCGTTTCTTCCGTTATCGTGAGGCCATCTTTGTCGAAGTTGGTTTTCCTCACAACGGCCCGGTTGGAGAGCCCCGCGGCAATGTCTTTCGATAATTCTGTGCTGTTTGTATTGTCGCTGTCTTTGCTCTGCTGATAGATGTGCGCTTGCTGCGGACGGCCACTTCCGTCGCAGTGCACCAGACATGTCAGGCCGTTGTTCCACTCAATGCGGATGCGTCGTGGGCGCTTTTGTTGATCTAGCTCAATCAGCCTTAGAGTTTCCTCTGACGGAGCTGGTCGCAGTTGCACCGTGATGCTCTGCGGTTGAGTTTGCAGACGGTCTACTTGAGCGGCTGTATCCAGCTCGCTCTGGTAACGCTTGCGCTGCCAAATAGTGGCGCTGATAGTCAGTGCTAGTAGCACTATTGTGGTTGTTGTCCAATATGCCAGGGCTTTTGAGCCTGTCATAGTTTTGTTCCTGTCTTAGTGATTTTTTTATGGTGTCAGAATTGGAAAGTGGGACAGGCAACGTTTGCTTGTCCTCAAGTGTCAAAGGCAAGTAATTACGGCAGTGCAACCAAGGACTGCCCCACCCAGGCCGTTCAAGGCGTAGAGCTTGCTTTGATTGCCGGGTTGATTGAATTCCTGGTCGCTCTCTGCCCGATAGAGGTAGTAGGCGGCCCAGCTCAGTGCCATTGCCAGCAGGCACGAAGCGATGCTCAAAGCTGTCATTGCCGTGGTGTTTAGATTGTAAGTCTGTTTGCTGTAGCTGAGCAGACTGGCGGCTGCCAGCGTTGTGCTCATGAAAGTTAGCAGATGCATGCCGCTGTTGAGCAGAGAGTTCAAGCTAAAGCGTTCGGCAATTTGTTCTTCTTCGTTGACGTGAGTCATTGGAGTTTTCTCTTTCTTCTTCGCTGGTGAGATGCGGGTAAGTTAAGGGTAATGCACGGCCAGTTCGCAGCAAGAGCAACATGCTCTTGCTATCCATTGACGATTCGCTGGTCTGACTCTTTGGTCTTGTTTGGTGCTCTTTAGTTTTGTTTTGAAAACGGTGACAGTTAAAACTAGTCATGACGATGTCTTCTAAGCAAGCTAGTTTCGTCTGATGTAGATCTTATTTCGTCCTAAATTTGAAGAACTAGTTATGCACCGCTAGCACTAACTATGTATGGCTAAGAATGGCTTGTATTCAGTGTTTTTCATGATCGTAAATTGGCGAAATCTGCAACAAGTTTGCAACAATCTTGCCTGCGCTTTTTCGTCTACGGTATTGAATGTGGAGGCAATCTAATTACTTTTGAAGAGTCTTCGATCGCTTTCGCGTTGTCGATTTATTTCGTTGATTCGCTCTGGCGCCAGTGGATCAACCTGTTGTGAAGGTGATTCTTGACTGCTCAGTAGTGAATTTAGTGCCGGTCCTATGCAATATTCGTTGACGAACATTAATCGACTTCAATCGACTTCGAATTCGACCTTAATTTTGCGCACTGAGGCGACTGGCGAACCACTTAGACTGGCGGGACGAAAACGCCAGGTGCGTAGTGTGTTCAGGGTGAGGTCATCGACTTCACTTGACCCGGTTGATGTCAGTAGCTCTACCGTTGATTTGCCTGTAGGGGCAATGGCAAATTTAGCCGTACAGTGGGTCTTGATGCCTTGTTCTAGCATTTCTTCTGTAATAACAGGTTGTGGACAGTCAAGTGGCTCGGCTGGTACTAAATGATTTGACTCTTGGGTGCCCAATTTGAAGGTTTCAGCCTGGGCTGAACAACTGAAAGTGGTGATTATTCCTGCTACAACAAGGGCCAAGCTAAGGAGCTTAGCTGCTAGCTCTTTGTAAGCGGAAGCTGCAAAATGTAGGTTTGAGTTCATGATAGAAATTATAACGGAAACCGTTTCCATTTTTCTGTATTGCTGCTAACATTTGAGAAATGGAAATGATTCCCGTTTCCTGAATTGGCGGTATTGTTTCTTGTTTTTCGGAATTACTAGGCCCAACCATAGTGGTGGCGGAGCCTGCAGCAACAGTTTTTGCTTTGTAAACACTGTTCTCGGCGGTCCCAGCCATCGAGATAGCAACAGACTTGTTGTCGGCCTTTTCTGTGCCCTCTCTTTGGCGCTGACAAGCGGGCGAGCCTTTGCCCAGTCTGATTCGGTCAAAGACCTATTAGAGAAGCGGGAGGCGGCCGCTCAAGCTAAAGTTGATAACGCTATCAAGGCTGGCAGTGCGCAGTCAGTTAATACAGCCTCGATTTCTGGCAAGGTGCTCTCAGCTGAAGGAAAGCTATCTGTTGCTGGCGCCCAAATAGTGCTTACTCAAGACGGCAATGAGCATAAACGTTTTGAAACAGAGTCAGACGCCAACGGTCTTTTTCGCTTCAACAACATAGAGCCGGGTAATTGGCATATCACAACATCTGCTAAAGAGATGCTCTCCCACACCCAGGCTGTAAAACTCGCAGCTGGCGAAGTGCAAGATCTCAGCCTAGCTTTAGAAGACATTGAACCTGTTGACGTTTTGCGCGTGACGGGCAAACGCTCACTGATTCACCCTGAAAAAATTGGCAGCGAAACCAATCTTGATCACAGATTTATCCAAGAATACAAAAGTGGCAACGATCTTAAACAGTTGATAGAGAGCACACCTGGTGTGATGAATGATAGCTATGGCAATATCATTACTAGAGGGGAACACAATGCTATCAACTACGTTGTCGATGGTGTGGTTATTCCTGAAGCTGCTGGTGTGCTGCAACAGACCCAGCCCGTAAGCCCTCGCTCATTGCAGTCAGCTAAAATCGATATTGGCGGATATGAGGCACAAGACGGCGGTGGGCCACTAGGGGCAGTGGCCCACCTCAAAACTTTGCCGATTTTAGCTAAGCCAAATTTCACCATTGGTCAACAAATTGGTGGGCCTTTAGCCGGAAGCATCTATTACAACACTAGCGGAGCCTTCAGTCAGAACCCTGCCAGCAAGCTCAATCGCTTGCGCTTTGACTCATCTGGCTCTTTTCGCGGTTCGACCTTACGTATAGCGCCTCCAACAAAAGTTTTCGCGAATAATCGCGGCGCTGATATCAATGTTCTGGCACGGTTGGAATATTTGCTCACTCCGCGCGATACCTTGCGTTTGACTGTTGCCATAAACGAGAGTTTCTTGGGTGTGCCCACAGCCAATCTATCAAGACAGTTTGGTGTCAAGCAGTTTCAACAAGATCGCCAAGACTATTTCACGTTGAGCTATAAGCATAAATTTGCCAAGTTCTTTGACGAATTCAATTTGCATTTGCTCAATGGTTTTTATTCAGAATCTTTCCGATCTACCAACGTTTTTGACCCCAGTCCTGACTTTAACGCTGATCAGCCTTTAGTTTCAATTGCTGCTCACGCCAAGAGATTCAACTATATTTTCTCTGCTCAGGGGGATTTGACCAAGACTGCCTTCAAGACGCACCATCTTAAAACTGGCTTCTTGAGTGAAGTACGGCCGGTGAAGACTAGTTTTCAGGCCACTTATTTTAACGCTGATTATGTCGGCGCGGCCCAAGCTCAAAACGATGCACTTGGCCAGGTGGCTCAACTGCAGGCAGACGGTGACCTTGATGGCGCCAATGCTATTAATACCAATCCCTTTCCCTATGGTGGCATTCTCAGCCCCTTTACCGGTCAGGTGGCTGGCCCGCAGATGCAAGGAAATATAGGCAACTATAAAGGCTTTAGATATCTGCAGAGTGCGTTTTTGCAAGACCGCTGGAAGCCAGAGAAAGGCTTTTGGAAACGCCTGACGATAGATGCCGGTGTGCGCTTAGATGTGCAGCATAGCGTCTACGGCAACGCTCAGCGTTTAGCCGAGACGCTGGCGCAGACGCCTGGTGTGGAGCCGTTTTCTATCAAGCCTTTCCAAACTCAGCGCATTACAGCGGCCCAAGCTAGTGGTCGCTATGGACTAGCCTTTGTTATTAATAAAAATACAGTCTTGCGCGGCTCATACTCAGATATTTTCACCCCTACTCCAGTTGATTATTTCCTCAATCCTATTCCAATTACTGGCACCATTATTAATGGCATCTATCAAGGCACGCCGCGGCCGCTGCAGCCGACCCGTGGCAAACTAGTAGACATGAGCATAGAAACTCAGATGGGGCCTCGCTTTGTTACTCGCACCAATCTTTTCTATAAAAAGTTGCGTAACTTCGGCGACTCTGGTGTAATTGGCAATCTTCCAATTTATAACCGTCTGACAAACAGTGCTCAAGAAGCCTATGGTGTAGAAACTCGCATGGATCTCAAGCCAGCCAAAGATGGCTATGGCTTCAATGGTTTTCTCTCTAACACTGTGCAAGTTGCCTATTTGCGAGGCACTCATGGTGTAAGCGGTGGTTTCTATGATTACCCTGAAGCACCATTGGCCAAGTATCCTGATCATGATAGACGCTATCAATCTACTCTTGGTCTTGGTTATCGCGGCCGATCTAACTGGTGGGTTTTGGGTGATGTGCAGGTTTTGACCGGTTTGCAAAACAGTATTGATAAAGCCCTCTTTGGTCAGCACAGTGGGCGCACGCCTACTTTAACCATGCTGGGAATTAGTGGGGGGTGGCAGATTCCGGAAAGAATCCACAAAAAATATGCCTATCTTCCGGCATCAGTTGATGTACGAGTAGAGAATGCTCTGAATCAACGTTTGCTAGCCAATGCCGGTAGCCCCTTCCAGGGCACTAGGTATACTCTGCCTTGCCGTGTTCTCGCGGGGTGTTCTTGGACTGTCGGTAGAGACAACAGTAAGCTGACAAGCCGACCGTCTAAGGGCAGTACTATCTAAGTAATTAGAAACATTTTTTTGTTAATGAGAGTCGCTGTGGAGCCAACCACTTTTTCCTCTGTTTAAGCAACCAGTTGTAGCTAGTTACACCAGCGCTTGCCCGCGCCACCGTCAAGTCTTTCGTAGTATCACCGGGCAGGCCGTAACTAGTGCTTTGATTGGCTACAGTGTTTTGCTCAAGGTATAGGCATCACCCGTAATCACTTGTCCTTTTTTTGGAAGTCCCAACTCCCAACACTTCTTCAATCTAGCCTCTAACTCATTCTTTTCCTCAGCCGTGCTGAAGTGAAGAACAACGTGTTTCAATCAATCTAAATAGGAGAACTGACATGACTAACATGAAGATCGTTGAACAGAGCATCAATGGCAAGACTTATCTTTGCCAGGTTACTCCCCATGAGCGCAACCTTATCGCCGCGGGCCAGTCGGTCAACATTACCCCCAATCGTCGCGTCCAAAAGCGCCTCGGCATCCCCCGATCTGTGCAATTGAGCGCAGCTGGCCTGGCCTGGCAACCTGTTATTTTCTAGGCCATCAGACTCTGAGTTAGGGACGGCGGCAATTGTGCTGTCGTCCCTGGTCCTTTGCAAATTTCTTCTTTTTGCTGGATATAGTAGACTGGTCTACTCTTGCTCTGGCAAGAGAAAATAGTTGGCTTTAGAGCACTAATTGGCGTAGAGCATTGGTTGCTCACTATGGTGCAAAACTGGCTGGGGGCTTGCATCTATTCGGGCATCTCTATTCTTTTGCCTGCTCTAGCACTTCCGCTAGGGCTGCTAGTTCATCGGTGCGGCCCAGCGCGGTGAGACATTCAGCTAGTATTTGAACGCAGACTGTGCCGGTGAGTAATAGTTCTTGTTTGTAATTGCTTGACTGAAAGAAATCTACAGAGCTGGTAAGCGCTTTCGTGGCCTCAAGAAATTGTTTTTGTCCTGCGAGCAAATGTCCTAGCGCCGAATAGGCCAGCATGAGAAAACTGTCGCGAGTTACACTGGGCTCATCTCTGACTAGGCACGCGATGGCTTTTCTATATAAACCTTCGGCTAGCTTCAGATTGTTTGCATCTTCTGCTTCAGCGGCGTCAAAAAGAAATTGTTCCGCCTCTAAGTGCTCGCCACTTCTGTCATTTTCTGCTTGCCATTGTGCTTCTAGCGGTTGCGCAACGTCGTCCTTTGAATTTTGATCTGATTGTTTATGCTCGACAATTTGTTTTTGAAGAATTTTTTCTTCGTCTGCAATTGGGGCTCCACCCCCGCTTGGCCAACTGAACAATCCAAGCTGGTTTTCATAGTCGAGAAATGGCAAGTCGCCATAGCGCATCATGCCCGAATAGATTTCATATCTAGCTAGAGATTCCTTGTCTATCAGCAGTATGGCGCCGCCATATCCGCTCTTGAATATCGATGGACCAAATAGACAGCAACGTTTACCCTCTCTAATTTTTCGAGAGAAAGGGTCACCATAAAATTTGTCGGCAATTGCTTTTGGATTATGGGACTTCATGCCACATAATTCCCGGTATGGGCAAGAAATATTACTAGTCGGTTGCTTTCAATTTTTGCAAGTGTTTGAGCAACAGGTGAGCAGGGGTGCCTGCCATAACATGTGGACCTTCAGCGTCCATAACCGCAATGGTTTTACCTGTTGCATCAAGCATGGGGCCGCCTGAGTCGCCGCCCTGACTGAGATTTGACTTGGTTAACACTGAAAGCATTGAGCGTTTTTTGTCCTCACCAGGTAAAAGTGCGAGACCATGAGCTTCTTCTCTGGTGAAGTACGTTTCGACCGTACCTTCGGTGAAGCCGGGCGAACCGTTGCGGGCTCCCATTTTCACCACAGGGTCGTCTTTTTGCATGGGCTTCTCTTGGTCTGTAATTTCTAGTGGATGGCAGTCGTCTTTCTTGACTTTCTCTACTCGCACTATGGCAAGGTCGTTTGCCTCATCTCTCAATTCCACAGTGAATGGATACTTATTGCCGTTACCTAATTCAACTGTGGCATCTTTCGAGGTATGGGCTACCACGTGGTTATCGGTGGCATAACGACAGGCATCTTTTTCGCTGTTTTTGCTACCATCAGTGGCAATTCCTGGCAGAAAGTCTATAGCGAAGCCTGAGCCTACTGTGTTGTCTAGAGTGTTGCCCATAAATGATATTTTTTCGCTGACGCGAACAATACTTTTTTGATGTTGATCAAAGAGGGCTTTGGCATCAAATGGTGAAGATGTTGCCAAGTCAGTGGCACCATTCTCTTTTCTTGCCAATTCTGGCTTGGTTAGTGTTTCTCTTTCTGACATATTTCACCTCTGTCACCATTATTCTGAACGACTGACTGTGGTCAATCGGGAAAATACGTCAAATTTGGAATTTAAGCTCTTGTTTTTTGGTTAGCGCTAGATGAGCTAGCGCTAATTTTTCTACGCGGGCGTAATTAAGGTTATCTCTCTTATTAGCCCTTGCTCTGTAAGTCTTTACCTTGGTAGTCAAGGGTATCCTTCTCCCTTTTTCAATATTCGAGTACTTCAAGACACCTAACTAATCAGCATCAGCAATTGAATCTTCAATTGACGCAACTTTTGTTGTGCGCTGGAAGCCTAAGGTGTTTTGTCGCGCTTGAGTTTGGATTGGGACATGGAGTTCTGGCTGTTCGTTGCATTCGCGTCGCACGCAGCCTTTTAGTCAATCAACCTGAAAGAGGAACTCATAAACATGCTATTCGATCTGCATTTCTGGCCAACGGCCTTGCTATTCGCTGCGCTGTCCGCCGCCTTCGCCTTCTGGCTCGGCAGCACTGCGCAATCGACCTCCAGTCGCAACGGCAAGGAAATCTCCAGCCGCAGCATTGCCATCACGGCAGCGCTCATCACCTTCGTCATCGACTTGCTGCTGCAGCGTGTCAACCTCTACTACTTCCAGCCCACCTTCACCGGTAGCTTTTTCGGCTACTTCTCGCCGCTGCTGGTGGCACTGCTGGTCGCCATTCCGGTGGGTTTGTTGAGCTCAGGTGGTTCGAGTAAGGCAATTTGGCGTTCGGCAATTGCTGTGCTGGTTCTCTTCATCGTTCCCCTGGTGCAGATCAGCTTCAACAGCATCGGCCCGGACAACGCCAAGCGCTTCGCCGACCTGCCCAACATCACCATCGCCAAAGACACCGACATCATCCCGCCCACCGACGAGCAGCATCTCGTGCAGGTGACGCCGAAGATGGCCGAACTCAAGGCGCGCACCGTGCTCTCCAGCAAGGGCAACTACAGCACTCGCTACACCATCGGCAAGCTGACGCTGCAGGCGATCAAGGGTCACCGCTACTACGCGGCTCCTCTTGTTCCCACCAACAGCAACGACACTTTCTGGACACCGCTCTTCGGCGGCCGCACGGAAAGCCCCGGCTATGTGCTGGTCGACGCTGAAGACAAAGAAGCCCATCCGCAGCTGCGTGACGGCTTCAAGATCACCCTGTACGAAGACATGCCCTGGGGCATGAACCTGTCGCGCTTCGCCTACATGGCCGGCTACGACAAGGGTGAACTGGCCAACGCCACCTTCGAAGTCGATGATGAATTCCAGCCGCATTGGAGCATCACCTACATCACCCCTGCTTTCGGCGACATCGTCGGCAGCAAGATTTCGAAGGTTCTGCTCATCGACGTCGCTACGGCCGAGCCCAAGCTCTCCGTTCACGAGCAAGGGGCGCCTGAGATCAAGTGGGTCGACCGCGTGGTTTCCAGCGATCTGATTCGCGAGTATGCCAAAGACTGGGGTCTCTACGGTCAGGCCTATTCGCAGTCGAGCTTCGGTGCTTGGTTGCAGGTGTTCCTGGGCCTGTCCAAGCAGGACGCCATGACTCCAGCCGACGGTGATGAGGGTCAGCTGCTCTCGTACACCAAAGACGAGCACAGCA
>LNEX01000507.1 GCA_001464165.1 bacterium Ga0077546 | reverse complement strand
AGCCTTGTCATGGGCACTCAAAGTTCTGTAAGGAGACTTGAAGAAGCGCGACTCTCGACCGGCAATCCAGCCATCCTCAAAACCTAAGTCGACCTTCTTGGCAATAGCAGCCACATCATCAAGCGTGACTCTCTCTGGGCTACTAGAATTAGTTTGACCCGAAACTATCGAGCCGGGTTGAAGACTATCTGGCGGACCGGCACAACATGTCAAGGAAATAACCGTAGTCAAACCAACGGCCAAACACCCAGCCAAGATTTTGATTATTGAGATTAAGTAGCCATCGCCAACGCTGTTCATTTGGTAATGATAAACTACATTTCTGTAAGAAGTTATTCCTTCCCTCGAAGACGAAGTCGAAGGTACAAGCGTTATCGGCATGCTATGACAGAAATTGAGAGCACAAGCACTTATCGACCAGGCCAGAGCGTCATGTGCAAGATAGAGAGTGCAGAACCAGGTGGCTACAATGCTGTAGTACTTGGCTCAGGCCTACCACCACTGGCAGAACCGGCAAATGACGTTGAACACCATGTCTTGAAAGCATTTTTACCCAGTACTGAACCACTCAAAATTGGTCAAACGGTGCCGGCAACATTTGTTTGCATGCATAACAACAGAGCACTGATGACCTTCGCTTTTATGCTCGGCACCACCGAGAAAATTCAACTGAGTACCGATTCAGACCAAGATAATGCCTTTGCCATCTGGGTTGATTCATATCCAACCAGCCAGCGCCTGCGACGCGCCATTGACCTAATTATGCCAGCGGTGTCGGGCAAACTTTATCGCGAGTTAAATTGTTCCACTGCTGACTCTTCAAAATTGCTCTCAGAGCTCGAACTAGCAAACTTTACTGGCTGCGTCAAAGCCCGTTCAGAAGAGCAAAAATCACGCTCTGCCATGCTTCTCTTTGAAGGAAGAGTGGCCGGTGCTATTTATGGCCGCAAAGATGCCCAAGAAACTTTTGCTGTAGAAAAAGCAATAAATCTTATGAAGGCTGATATCGCTGGAGCTGACACATTCTTGCAGGTTTACGAACTACCTCAAGATGTTGTTCTTGCGATGTCTGCGTTATTTCTGGGTTGCCCACTGGCAAAAGATGAATCGAAAGCAATGCTTGACTATTTCGATACCACACTTATGTCCATTTCACTCACCGGTGAAACTGGCTGCCTCACTTATAGCGAAGAAAGCGGAAGCCCCGACATTTTAGTGTTCATCAGCAAAGGTCAGCCTTTTGGCGGATATAAAATTGCTGCCCAGGAGTATATTGGGAACGCCGAGGCTCTGCTCTCCGAGATTCGCAAAAATGAAAAAGGTTCGATTGAAGCGCACATACTGCCAGAACAATTGCTGTCAGAGGCAATGACCTTCGGCTACAAACTTCATGGTGCAAAAGCCTGAAGAAAAGAGGATTCATGGAAACCCTGAAACATCAGCGAGATATCAAACTAGAAACACTACCTTCTGGGGTCGCCATACTCTGGTTCAACTGCGCTGGCAAAGTAAATGTACTGGGTAATGATGTTTTACTCGAACTTACAGAACTTATTCCACAGATAAAAGCAGACAGAAAAATTAAAGCTTTGGTGATTGCTTCTAGCAAG
Organism: bacterium Ga0077546; assembly: GCA_001464165.1. The sequence goes on along the minus strand of LNEX01000507.1, from coordinate 1,723 downwards.
CCCGACACTTTCGTTTCGGGCGCAGACCTGCATGAAATTATGAGCTTTGACTCTGAAGAACAAGCTCACAAGCTCTCACAAGCAGGTCAAGCAGTATTCAATCAACTTGAAGAACTTGGCAAACCAACTGTTTCCGCAATCCATGGTGCCTGTCTTGGTGGCGGCCTAGAAGTAGCATTGTGTACTAACTATCGCATCGCTTCAGATTCAGAACTCAGCATCTTTGGCTTACCGGAAGTACGGTTGGGCTTGATTCCAGGACTTGGTGGCACTCAACGCCTACCCCGCCTGATACCAGTCAGATTAGCCCTTGAGTATATTCTCACTTCCGAAATTGTCTCTGCCGAAAAAGCTCTAGAACTCGGAATAATTGACCAAGTAGTGCCATTTAGCACCCTGTATAAGTGTGCCGAGGATTTAGCTCTTGCAATTCTTGACGGCACAGCTAAACCTAGACCAGCTAAAGAAGAAGAGAGCCCAGAAAAGCTCAAGAAACTCTTTGCCACCATGGAACGCTCTATTAAAATTCGATTGAAGGGCAATTATCCAGCACCACACAAAGCAATAGAAGCAGTGCAGCTTTCAACGACGGCTCCACTCAAAGACGGGCTGGCACAAGAAGCCAAATCGTTTGCCGAACTTGCTAACGACAAATCATCAAGCAATTTGATTCAACTATTCTTCTCTCAAGACTTTACAGCTCGCTCTGCGGCAAGAAGCGCTGAAAAATCTGGCGCTAAACCAATAAAGACACTTGGTGTTATTGGTAGTGGCATCATGGGCTTAGATATTGCTAAGCTAGCCGCCGTACATGGTATCAAAGTACGAGTCAGAACTAGCTCAGAGGCCCGCGCCCATGAGATGGCAGATTTTGATGCCGCCCACGAAGAGGCCCATGCCTCAACTCTTGCTGGGGGAACAACAGAGAGAGGTAAAATTACTTTTTCGGAACAGCTCTCAATTTTGAGCGATTGCGAGATGGTAATTGAAGCGGTTCCAGAAGACAGCAAACTCAAACAAACGCTGTTGGCAGAAGTTGAGAAGCATGTGCCTGATGATTGCGTCTTAGTCACCAATACGTCAGCCCTAGAGCTGATAGAGCTGGGTCAAGAATTGACCAAGCCTGAACGCTTTGTTGGTTTGCATTTCTTCTATCCCGTAGACAAAATGCCGCTGGTAGAAGTGATAAGCCATCCCAGCACAAACGCAAGAACTAATAGCCTTGCTCTCGGGCTAGCAACCAAACTAGGCAAAGTGCCAATCGGAGTAAAGGACTCTGTTGGTTTTTTGGTCAATCGACTTTTGACTACGCACCTAATGGAAGCATCAAGGATGCTTGACGAAGGCTATCCATTTAACTGGATAGAAGACGCAGCCGTTCAGTTTGGACTACCCATGGGTCCGTTCACCCTAGTTGATGAACTAGGCCTTCCTTTATGTTTCTCAGTAGCAAACAAATTGCACGCAGCCTTCGGCGCGCGGTTTACCCCACCAATTGCTATGAAACTCACAGCTGCAGCTGGCTTAAAAGGCAAGAGTTCCGGTTCAGGCTGCTACCACTGGGATGCTTCTGGGCGCAAACTAGAGATCAACCCGGAATTCTCAAAAATCACAAACATGACTATCAGTGATGAAAAAGCAAGCCCTGAGCAGATAGCAGAAATTCAGCACCGACTCATATTCGTCATCGTCGACGAAGCGGCACGCTGTCTTGAAGAAAAGG